>CALGAD010000148.1 GCA_937951955.1 uncultured Bacillaceae bacterium | reverse complement strand
ATGGACGGTTTCTAAACCAATGTGTATTAAGATTTCAGCGCCATTTTCCGCGAAAAATCCCACTGCATGTTTTGTTGGAAAAACTTGCATGATTCCCGGCAACCGGGGCAACGACTTCTCCATTGTCCGGCATTATGGCGAAACTTTCACCCATCATTTTTTCCGCGAAAACCGGATCAGGAACTTCTTCTATAGGAATTATCTGACCGCTGACAGGCGCAACGAGTACAACTACCGTTGGCATTTTATTTTTCTAAATCATTTCCTGAACATCGTAGAAAACTGCCGTCACTGTTTGTTAATATGAAAACACTCGTTTTAAATCCCATTTTTTCACATCAATTTGTACCCTACCATCCCTTGTGGTAAAGGAAATCGCTGTATCGTCAGCCTTAGGAAATACTCTGGAAGTGAATACTTCTTCTCCATCATTAATAAATATTTCGACCGAAGAAGTGTCTTTAAAAATGCGAATGTTTTTCAATGTCTCAACTACCCAGTGCCTTTGCTCTTTGTTGTGATCCTTAATACTTTCCCGCTCAAAGGTAAAAACATTGGTTTTCCGATTAAAAGTCATTTTACAAGAATCACCTAGTTGGATACTAAATACTGTGGCACACATTTCCTTTACGATGACTTCCATTTCAAAAACATGTCCATTAATATCCGAAAGTTCAATATGCTCACAATCTATAACCACATTAGAATGTTCAACTTTTTCTTTTCGTAAACTTTTTAACTCTTCCACTGGAATTTGCAATAACTTATTGTTTTCCCATTTTAGTTCACGAGGGATTGTCAACGCGTGAATCCATTCATGCTTAACAGTCGGTTGGATCGTTTCTTCACCGGCATTCCCCATCCAGCCGAACAGGATTCTCCTTCCCTTATCATCTTGCGTTGTTTGGGGAGCATAAAAATCGAATCCCCGATCAAGTTCATCAAATTCACCATGCTCAAATGTAAACTTGTCATAATCGATGGTTCCGGCAAAATAACCAGATTGATAAATATTATTAAATTTGAATCCGTCTGTCTCAAGTCCCTGCGGACATACGATTAAAATATCTTTATCATTTAACTCGAACAAATCGGGACATTCCCACATGTAACCAAAATCATCCAGACCGTTATGACCATTACCAGTCAATGGACCTTGAAAATCCCAGTCGAACAAATTTCGCGAGGTAAAGAGAACGGCTTCACCTTTTAAATCTTCCGTTTGGGCACCGATGACCATGTACCACTGATTATTTTTATAGAATACTTTTGGATCACGAAAATGGGCAGTGTACCCCTCTGGTACATGAATGATTGGTCCTTTTTTCTCAAAATGAATGCCGTCATTCGAAATCGCTAAGCATTGGTAAGATTCGCGTTTCCCATCTTCATTAATCACATTCCCGGTATAAAATAGATACAGTGTATCATCGTGAACAACAGCACTACCGGAGTAACAACCGTTCTTGTCGTACCATTGATCAGGTGCTAACGCAATGGGGGCCATCTGCCAGTGAACTAGGTCATCGGAAATATAATGTCCCCAAAACTTGGCTCCATGAGCGGTTTCCATTGGATTCCATTGATAAAAAATATGATACTGTCCTTTGTAAAATACGAATCCATTCGGATCGTTCAATAAGCCTACTGGAGGCATGATATGAAAATGAAGACGATATGGATCGCTCGCAACTAATTCTTTAAATGTTTCAATGCGTTTATAGGCTATTTCTTTCATTAAAATGGAGACGGTTCTAAATTGATCAACATCCACTAGAACCGTCTCGACTCCACCTCCGATTAATTCTCTAGCTGTTTATCTGAATATCCGAAGAACCATGTCAAGATAAAGGCGACACTGATCGCCACCAGGTTAACCAGGATATATAACAAGATTTGTCCATTTAAATAAAGTAATGTACCGGGTATAACTGTAATCGCCATACCTGTACCTTTCAGTCCTAAGATGGATGCGAGAAAACCACCTACGCCTCCACCAATTAAAGCCATAATAAAAGGTTTTACATAACGTAAATTCACTCCAAAAATAGCCGGTTCGGTAATACCGAGAAAAGCTGAAAATGCCGATGGCAAGCCTAATGCTTTTAGTTTGGTCGATTTCGTTTTTAATGCAACAGCAAGGGTTGCGCCGCCTTGAGCTGCGACGGAACATGTGATGATCGCATTATACGGGTTGCTACCGATGTTTTCGAGTAATTGAATTTCAAGTAAATTGAAGATATGGTGAACACCGGTAACAACAATAATTTGGTTAAAGAAACCGATTAATAGTCCTGCCAAACCAAACGGTAATTCAAGAACAGCAAGTGTTGCCACAAGAATGTAGTCTTCTACGATATGGAAGATTGGTCCGATAACGAATAACGCTAATATACTCATAACGAGTAATGTCAGAAATGGCGTTACGATTAAATCTAGAGCTTCTGGTACACGTTTCCGAATGACTCTTTCTAATTTTGCCCCGATAATTCCGGCAATGAAAGCAGGTAAAACAGAACCTTGATAACCAACAACAGGGATAAATCCAAGAAACATGATTGGTTCTCCCCCACCTGCTACATCCCAGGCATTAGGAAGGGATGGACTGACAAGCATTAATCCTAGAATAAGGCCAATGATCGGTGTCCCGCCAAAAACACGGAAAGTGGACCAGGCAACTAAAGCTGGCAAGAAGACAAAGGCTGTATCGGTTAAAACTTCCGTAAACAGGATAAAGTTTTCAGAAATATCATTTGTGGTTAAGCCAAAGATGGCCAAAATTTCATCTTGCATGACCAAACCACGTAATCCCATGAATAATCCGGTTGCAACCAGGACAGGGATGATCGGAACAAACACGTCACCAAACGTTCGGACGGCGCGCTGGAAACGATTGCCTTGTTTGGCTGCTTCTTGTTTATGTTCATCCAGAGAAACACTTCTTAATCCCAATTTTTCAACTTCTTCATAAATGCGATTGACCGTTCCGGTACCGAAAATGACCTGGTATTGCCCGGAATTAAAAAATGCACCTTTTACTTTATTAATGTTTTCTACTTTCTTTTCATCGATTTTGTCTCGATCAACAACAATAAATCGAAGTCTAGTAGCACAATGCGTTACGGATGAAATATTTTCTTTTCCACCAACTGCAGCAAGCAACTCTTGCGCGATTTTTTTGTTTTCAGACATTTTCTCCACTCCTCTTATTTTTATGGATGGTTATGGAATCGATTCCATATATAAAAATAATATTTTTGTATGTTCTCCTCCTTCCTCTGATGTTATTTCTTTATAAACATGGAATCGATTCCACATTTACAGTAAAAGACAATGGAGAGTACCTCCATCCTAAAGATAAATTCGTAAATCTTTGTGGAATCGATTCCACAAAGATCATTGAATATAGCGGATTATTTCCGCTTTATTCTCCTTTTTTATAATGTAACTGTTTTCATCGCAAATTCATTATACACTATCACGAACAATTAGTCTATAATCTAAAACAATTTTTTTCTTAAAAGGTTTGGAGTTTATCTGATTTAGTATTAACTTCGCCGCCTCTTCTCCGGCTTTTTCATTTTGATAATCCACGGTCGTCAAAGGAGGATCAATATATCGTGAAATTTCTGATGCACCAATTCCAACTAACGCCATATCTTCCGGTATACGGTAGTTATTGTTTTTCAAATAACTCATTGCCCCAATGGCTAAACGGTCGGTGACGGCCAAGATTGCGGTCGGACGTTCGCGAGAATATGTAATAATTTTTTCCATAGCATCACGCCCGGAATCGATATCAAAGATTCCTTGCTGAATCCAATTTCTTTCTACCGCCAATCCATTTGCTTTCATTTCATCTAAAAATCCTTTTTTGCGCAGATACCCTACCGCCCGGTCAGTTTCTGTAACGCCAATAAAACCAATTTTTTGATGACCTTTTTCGATTAAAAGTCTTGTTAAATCCCTGGCTACATGATAATCATCATAGGCAACATGAACTATATCCTCCGCCTCCTGACCGATCATCACCAGCGGGATATCCATCTGTTTTAATTTCTCAATCAATTTTGGTTCCGTATTTGTCGCGATTAACACGATACCATCTACCTGACGAACTTTTAGTAAATCTAAATACTCGTATTCTTTCTTTACATCATGATCCGTATTGGCAAGTAAAATTTGATAGCCATGTTTTGACAGTTCTCTACTTAATCCTGTTACTACTCTACTGGGAGTTTCTGTCTGAATGGTCGGTAAAATTACGCCAATAACTTTTGACTGCTTTGTCCGGAGTGATTTGGCATTTACGTTCGGCATATAACCAGTTTCTTCAATAATTTTCTCCACCCGTTTTCTAACTTCCTCACTCACATAGCCGGAATTATTAATAACACGCGAGACTGTTGTGCGGGAAACATTCGCCATCTCAGCAATATCCTTTATCGTTATCAACAAAAACTCCTCCTATATAACATCTACAGACGAAAAATTCCGGTCAGTTTCGAAAAATCCATTTAGTCCAAATCTTTATAGATTAGTATGTACACCAAGATGTTTCAGTAAAAACTTCCTGTCACAATGTGAAAATTTATTTCTGTTCTTCAATTCCATGTTAATCTTTTCATGAGAACTAGTCAATCTATGGCAAGAACATGAGTGGTTGTTCATTTATGATATGTATTTCGATATTAAAATATAGTAGAGAACAAGTCTACACAAATCAATTCATTATCTTAATATATCTTTATGGAGTACAGGAAATTTTAAGAAAAATTCTCCATTTTTATTGCATTTTATTTTACAATTCAATTTCAATCCAGGTAAAATTTAGAAGTAAGAATATAATGCAATGAAAAGATCATATTTTCAGGAGGTGCAAGTCTTACTTTTTGAAGAGTAAGACTGGAGTTGACGACAATCAATCTCATTTTAATTATTATTTTAATTGCCTTAACCGCCTTTTTCGTGGCAACAGAGTTTGCCATCGTGAAAGTCCGCCCATCAAGAATTGAGCAGTTAATAGCAGAAGGAAACAAAAGCGCCATTGCTGCAAAAGAAGTCATTACCCATTTGGATGAATACTTATCCGCCTGTCAACTGGGCATTACCGTCACTGCACTTGGGATCGGTTGGTTAGGTGAACCAACCATTGTCCGTCTTTTAAATCCCCTTTTTGCAAAGCTCGAATTGAGTGATTCACTCACTAGTTTACTCTCCTTTATCATTGCCTTTGCTCTCGTTACATACTTACATGTTGTTGTCGGGGAGTTAGCACCTAAAACAGTAGCCATACAAAAAGCCGAAACGATTACTCTTCTATTTTCACGACTTATCATCCTCTTTTACAAACTCACATACCCATTCATTTTGCTCCTTAATGGTTCGGGGCGGTTGCTCGTTCGTTTATTCGGGATGAAACCGACTGGTGAACACGATGATGCCCATACTGAAGATGAAATTCGTCTATTATTAAATAAAAGTTATGAAAGTGGCAAAATCAACCAAAGTGAACTTAAATATGTAACGAATATCTTTGAATTCGATGAAACGATTGCTAGGGAAATTATGGTTCCCCGCACACAAATCAAGACGATTTCCATCGATGATTCCATCGACGACATCATTGAAATGATTCAAAAAGAAGGGTATACCCGCTACCCTGTTATCAAAAAAGACAAAGACCATATCCTCGGTTATATCAATGCCCGCGAGCTTTTGATTGGAAAAATTAAAAATAAAGAACAACAGTTAGAAGCGTATATTAACCCCATTATTCACGTGATCGAGACAGTACCGATACGGGAACTATTAATCAAGATGCAGAAAGAAAGAATCCATATGGCCATCTTAACCGATGAATATGGTGGAACACGCGGCCTGGTTACTGTAGAAGATATTTTGGAAGAGATTGTCGGCGAGATTCGTGACGAATTTGACACTCACGAAATTCCCGATATAAGAAAAATTGAAGAAAATCATTATATCATTAAAGGGACCTTATTGATCGACGAAGTGAACGATTTATTAGGAATCAATATTCCAAATGAAGATGTTGATACGGTTGGTGGCTGGCTTCTAAAAGAAAGTCTGGATCATCAGGAAAAACCAGAAATCGAAATCGATGGCTATCATTTCAACATCATCCGCAAAAAAGGACACCAAATTCAATTGATTGAGATAAAAAAACAATAAAAACAGTCTCTTCTCTGATGACCCTGGTAAAATATATTTCCAAAAATATCCTTGCATAAAAAGGCAGCCATAATAACTGAGTGGGTAATGGCTGCCTTTTTTATGCCTTTTTCTATTTTTTCGATTAACCCTAAAGAAAATATCGATAATATGGATGTTTTATTTATTGATCCTTTGTTTCATTTTCTTTTTCCCAGCGGGTAATTTCTTCCCGGACAATTGGTGCGACTTCTTTACCCAGTAATTCAATAGCCCGCATGACATCTTCATGAGGCATGGAGCCTACCGGAACATGCAAAAAGAAACGTTCAATGCCGACATTTTTCCGTAAAAAGATAATTTTTTCCGCAACCGTTTGCGGATCGCCAACGTATAAAGCACCTTCTAATTTCCGGGCTTCATCATATGTTTCTCGTGTATAAGGGGGCCAGCCCCGCTCCTTCGCCAGCACATTCATCGCATATTGGGTTGACGGGAAAAATTTTTCAGCCGCTTCCTCTGTCGTATCTGCAACAAATCCATGTGAATGAGACGCAACAATCAATTTTGATGGGTCATGTCCGTACCTTTCTGCAGTACGTTTATATAATTTAACTAACGGAGCGAAGTGTAACGGGCTCCCGCCAATAATTGCCAAAACAAGGGGTAAACCAAGAGCACCTGCCCGGGCTACCGATTCAGGAGTGCCGCCACTCGCAATCCAGACCGGCAATGGATTTTGTACGGGACGGGGATATACGCCTCTGTTTTGAATCGGCGGGCGATGCTTCCCGCTCCAGGTGATGATTTCCGATTCCCTGATTTTTAATAACAAATCGAGCTTTTCGGTAAATAATTCATCGTAATCCCGTAAATCTTGCCCGAATAAGGGAAATGATTCTATAAATGAGCCCCTTCCTGCCATAATTTCGGCCCGTCCATTGGATATGGCATCGAGTGTTGCAAACTGTTGAAACACCCGTACGGGGTCATCAGAAGATAAGACCGTTACCGCACTTGTCAGCCGGATTCTTTTCGTTAACGCTGCACCGGCAGCTAAAATAGTGGCTGGATTAGATGAAGCATAATCTTTCCTGTGATGTTCACCAACTCCAAATACATCTAATCCTACTTGATCAGCCAGTTCGATTTCTTCCACGACTTCCCGGATACGCTCTGCATGAGAAATGGTTTTACCTGTTTGTACATCAGGGGTAGTCTCTACAAACGTTGTCACACCAATTTCCAATCGTAATCCCTCTCTTTTGCGCTATTTACCAACCATAATAAATTCCGGAAAAAGCAATTGCAAATTAAACGAATTATTCTTTGGAACGCTTCTTATCTCTTTAAAAATTGAATTTCCTTCATTTTATATTCACTACAATTCTGTTCAATTTTATGTAAGCCAATTCCAGATACATCCTTTAAGATGTGAAAATAATCAATCTATTACTACAATTCCTGACGGAAATTTTCTTATAGCGAACATGATGTTCATAAAAATAGAGCCATTCTCATTGAACAGCTCTATCTACATGTTTTTTAAAAATTTCTATCAATCTTTAAAAAGCAATGTGAAATTCGCTTGAATATATCCAATTTTTTCTTCCCGGGCATTCAGGACCGGTGCGATATGATAATCTTTTAACTGATCCCAAATAACCGTATCACCGATTCCTAGCTGGCGAATCACTTCCATCGCCGCAACGCTCGTTCCCCGTGCATTGCCATCTTCCACTTTAATCGCAACACCAATTCCCGCTTCTGTATCACCAAAACAATGGACGCCTTCCGCTCCACCTTTGGCAACGATTCGTCCCCGAAAAGCCTTCATCAAATCCGTATCAAATCGTTTTGTTCCCGCCACCATTTCCGGATATGTAACCATCGCATAGCGAATCTTTTGCAAGGCATGTTTTCTAACCGTATTTCCTGTCTCCCATTGATCAGGTGCAGCGAGTCGGCTATAGGCTAAAGCGATATTATAAAGAGGAAGCATATGAACAGGAACGCCACAACCATCCACGGATGTTCGAATATCTTCTTTTTTAAATTGGCTGACGTCGCCAATAGCTGTAATAATTTGTTGTTGATAAGGATGATTCACATCCCGATACGTACCGATATCGAAATTTTGTTGCAGACACCCCGCTAACATTCCGGCATGTTTGCCCGAACAATTACTATAAATCGGTGTCAGTTCTTTATCTTTGCGAATTAGTTCGTGATAACTATCCAGATCTCTCGGAATATGGGTACCGCATTGTAAATCTTTTTCTTCTAATTGAATTTTCGCTAATACTTGGTGGACTGTCTCTCTGTGCATCGGCTCGCCACTATGACTGGCACAAAATATCGCTAGCTCCTGCTCTGTTAACTGAAATTGCTCCATCGCTCCTGATTCCACAACAGGGATGGCTTGAAACGGCTTCATCGATGAGCGCGCAAAGGTTTGGCGGTAAGGGTTTCCGTAATGGGCGATCAGTTTTCCATCTGCAGAAACAACGGCAATATGTATCTCGTGTGTACTTTCCACCACGTCGCCCCGATAAACAAGAATAGGCTTGTTCAATTCAACCATGAAAGATTCACCTCTAGTCATTCAATCATTCAAAAAATAGCCTTCCAACGATTTTTTCTAACGATAAATCCAGTCCATAGATCAACTTTCTGGATGAATCGAGTTGTGTAATCGTGGCAAAAAAGTTATTGAGTTTGCACAGAACACATTCCTGTTTCTGAAAAAACGAAGCGCTCTCCACATATTAACTATAGGAAATCACAGCTCGAGTTTCCATTAAATATGCTTTTGAGACGATACATCTCCAGGATATTCATATTACTCATTGATGATCAAAAATAATTTTATTTTCTAACAATAAGATTTATATTCAAAAAATATATCCAATCCCTCTAGAAATGCTATACATCTAGAGAGATTGGATGCGATGGATTTCTATTAACACCAGTGATTCAAAGTTATTTGCAAGAAATAATCGTCTATATATCGTTCAAATAGCAAGAATTATATGATCTACATCCCCTTGGCTGCTTTTTCTGCAGCTTCTCTTTCTTCCTTCACCTTTTGCTGAATTCGCTTCGTCTCTAAAACGATTACACCGGATAACCCGAGTAAACCAATCAAGTTCGGTATTGCCATTAAACCATTTAAAATATCGGCGAGCGTCCAGATTAAATCTAGTGAAGCTGTAGCTCCGACAAAAATAAAGGCAACGAAAACAATCCGGTAAATTCTAACAGCAATCGGTTTATTGATCAAATACTGGAAACATTTTTCTCCGTAATAACCCCAACCTAGAATGGTAGAAGAGGCGAAAAAGACAATTCCTAATGTAACCATTAAAGGACCAATGTCACCGATCAATGTTCCAAATGCTGCAGATGTTAGTACACCTGCTTCAATACTTGGATCTTGCCATTGACCGGACATAACAATGGTGATGCCAGTAATCAAGCAAATGATTAACGTATCGAATAATACTTGCACCATTGACACAAGAGCCTGTCTACCGGGGAGATCCGATTTCGCAGCAGCGGCAGCAATCGGTGCGGATCCCATTCCTGCTTCGTTAGAAAAGAGTCCGCGGGCTACCCCGTAACGAATAACCGCACCTACTGTTCCACCGGCAGCGGCTTCTCCAGAAAATGCATATTTAAAAATGGTTGCAAAAGCCTCCGGAACGAGATGAATATTTGCAATCATAACATATAAACCTGCAAGGATATAAAATAATGCCATGAACGGAACAAAATAGGAGGTTACCCGTCCAATCCACTGAATTCCACCTAAAATGACAAGCCCGGCAAAAATCACGAGGGCAATTCCTGATACCCAGTGCGGTACGGAGAAAGTGCTGTCCATTAAATCAGCAACAGCTTTTGCCTGCGTTCCATTTCCAATTCCAAAGGCAGCAAAGGCACCAAAAATAGCAAACAATACCCCTAACCATTTTTGCTTTAAACCATGCTCCAGATAATACATCGGTCCTCCGGCCATATTGCCTTCCGGGTCTTTTACACGATATTTAACAGCGAGGATGGCCTCTGCATATTTCGTAGCCATACCAAAAAATCCGGCGAGCCACATCCATAAAACAGCACCGGGTCCACCAAGGACAATCGCTGTGGCTACACCTACGATATTACCGACACCGATGGTTGCTGCAGAAGCAGTCGTCAATGCCTGGAAGTGGGAAATATCACCTTCGGACTCACTATCTTGATTTCTGGAAAAGGTTAGTTTCAATGCATATGGTAATGCACGAACTTGTAAAAACCCCAGGCGAAATGTCAAAAAGATTCCTGTTCCAACAAGTAAAATGATTAGTGGAAGTCCCCATACGAAACTACTAATTTGACCTAAAATATTTTCTAGTGTTTCCATCCCAATCCCCTTTCTTTTTTTAGTGAAATAATATTTTTTAGTAGCACGATGGAGAAACCGTTTTCATTTATCCCTCCTTTATAAATATTCTAAATTTCAATTTTAGTATCGGTTCAACTATTCCGACTTTTACTATAATTAAAATTAAACCGAAATCAAGAGTGAGTGTCAAGAATTTTTTATTGAAAAAATGTATAAATTAATAGAATCATTCACTGAAATAAACTAGATCGGCTTACCAGTAGCAAACTTTTTACTCGACAGTTTTTCCCGGAATAGCAAAAAATAAAGATTCGCACCAGGTGTTCCATCTTCAATCGAAAAAAATCAGGACCATAGAAACAAGTTCTATGGCCCGAAAGATTCACTATCTTTATGCACGTTTTCTTTTTCTGATCACTATGAACATTCCTGCTGATACGATGATTAGCATCAATCCAGCAACTAGCGTGTTATACGTATTGGTTGCCGTCGCAGGTAGTTGTGTTCCTGTTTCAGCTACGTCCACATCCGTTGGAGGTGTTGTTGGTGTTCCTTCAATTTCAAATACCCCAAAGATGCTGAAGTGGTCAGTTGTTACCGTGATTTTACCATCTTTGTATTCGCCACCAACTAACTCCCATTTCTTCATTGCTTCATTATAGTAGAAGACTTTAACGTTTTTCGGATTCTTAACAAGTTTAGGATCAACTTTAAATGTTAACGTAATTTCTTCCTTAAACTTGTTATAAATTTTTCCATTGGATGTGATCGTAAAGTCATATACGACTAAAGCTCTTTCATCTTCTACTTTTACTTCTTTAATCTGAATTTCTGTTTTACCATCAGGTAAGATGGATGCCGGAATTTCCACCTCGACAACTTCGTTTGTCACAATTACTGGTGCATTTGCTTCTTTTAGTTTTGCAATTGTGTCTGCAGTTAAAACAACTTTAGCATCTTTCTCGTCTGAAACTTTCACAACTACAGTTGTTTCTTTATTCAGTTCACCTAAATCTTTGGCTTCAACGGTGTATACATTGTCCTTTTTCACCGGTTCAACAACGACTCGTTTCGTTTTGTCGCCCGGTGCAGGCTTCTCTTCTCCAGGTGCTGGCTCTTCTTCACCCGGTGCCGGTTCTTCTTCGCCTGGTGCAGGCTCTTCCTCACCTGGCGCTGGTTCTT
>CALGAD010000147.1 GCA_937951955.1 uncultured Bacillaceae bacterium | reverse complement strand
CAACTTTAACGAATCTTTTACTGAATATTAAAGGAAATCCGCTTATTTCTGAAGCGATTGCGGTAAACTTATTAGCAGGTGCAACGGGATCGGCTTCCGGTGGAATGGGAATTGCCCTGGAAGCTTTAGGTGAAAAGTATTATGAAATTGCTTTGCAAACAGGAATTAGTCCGGAGGCTTTTCACCGGGTGGCATCTCTAGCATCTGGCGGTTTGGACACGTTACCCCACAATGGTGCGGTATTAACTTTGCTAACGATTACGGGGATGTCGCATAAGGATAGTTACCGGGATATATTTGTCGTTTCCCTGGTGATTCCTATCATTGCGTTAATCGCAGCAATTATTTTAGCAGCAATAGGAATTTATTAAAGATATTGATAGATACTAAAACTCCCGCTTCTTTACATACGACACTGGAGCGGGAGTTTATATTTTTGTTTGTCTATATCAGTTATTGTTCTACATAGAAGTAGTCTTTTTTTCCTTTTCGTCTTCAGATTGAATTGTAAGCGAATGTCTTTTCGTTATATAAATATTAATTAAACCTGTAATAACGGCAATGGAAGCGAGGCGTATTGCCCATGTCATTAAATTTCCAGAAAAAATTGCCATGGACTCACCGAGTGAACCACCGATGATGACTGATAAAATAAATGTTAATGCAACAATTAAACCGATTGTTAAACTTATTAACGTGACAAATGCGAAAAGATTTTCAACGATTTTAGACAGGGTTTTCAAATTATCCCCTCCCCAAAGTAAGATTTCAAGCTCGATATCGTGAATATTTTTTATTCAGGTTTTTATTGCTATAAAACGAAACCGTGAATGTAGGGCTAACCTTCAGATGCCAGTTTTTCGCATGAAGGCTAGCCTATTCAGCACCAGGTCTAATTGAGTCCAAATATCGGGATAACTCCGGTTAGTAAAATAATGGCTAAGATGAGATGTAAGAATACCCAGATCAGTGCAAACTTAGTTGTTTCTTTAAATCCTGAATTAGCTATTCCCATCGCAACATATAATCCAAGGGCTAAGGGTGGTGTCATTCCTTCCATTGCTCCGGTCATTGCTGGTAAAAGGGCGGCGAATAATACCGGATTCCCACCGAGCGTAGCGAAAACGGTAATCATCGCTCCACCTAAAATCGCTACTTGTGCTGAACCCGGCAGTACCATTCCCAGAATCATAAAGATAATCGGCAGTAAAATAATGATAATGGGCAGATTCAGACCGAGGGAAAGAATCCAGTCGCGAATGGCAACATCCATTTCTAAAGTTGTAAATACTTGCGAGATGGCATAAGCCATATATATTGTTAAGCCAATAGGAACGACTCTTGTTAATGATTTTTTGAATATGTTCATTAAATTAGCAAAATTAATTTTAGCATTAACAAATGCATTTTTACCGATGAGGATAGCATATGCTCCGGCTAACGCTGGTGTAAACATCAATACCGAGCTGCTATATGCACCCGCACCATCTTCACCAATTCTCCATGTGAAAAAATCTTTGAACTGGGCATCCGCGAATAAAGGGATAAAAATCAATAAGGGTAAAAATAGTGCTTTCCAGCCAGCTTTAAAGGTTGTTTTGAGCCTTGGCACTTCTTCCTTAGGAACGGGTTCGACCTTATAAATTTTACATAAAGCCCATAAAGTGATGAGTCGCTGGAGGAAAAACCAAAAACCGACGCCATATGCTAATACCATCCAGCTGCTGAGACTTATTTCATCTGGATATAATTCTGAAAGAACCCCGTAAGTAAGAATAATAATACCTGCGGGAGGAATAATGTTACCGAGCATACTTGATGCCATTTCCACACTTGCCGCAAGCGCTGGTGGGAAGTTGGAACGCTTCATCGTCGGGATTGTAAAAACACCTGTTGCAGCCACATTTCCTGGTCCAGATCCTGATAATGATGCCATAAACGCACTGGATAGTAGGGCAACATACCCGGCCCCGCCTCTAATTCTTCCGACTAAAGAAAGTAGTAAATTAATAATATTGTTTACGACCTTCGTTTCTTCAAAAATAACAGCGATGACCATAAAAGCGAAGATTGCGTAAAATAGAGAACTCGTGGAAGGATAAATGAGGGCCTCGAAAAAGATGTTGAAAGAACCGGTAATGACGATAATGAAAATAAATGCTAAAAACATAATTTCATAGAGAGGCCTTTTAAACCATACAAAGAAAACGGCTACAAAAACTAACAAAGCCAACAAGTAGAATACTTCAACTGGTATCCCGAACATAGGCCACCTCCAAAATTAATGGTATTCTTTACTGATAAATTGTAGTCGAATTATTACAAAAGTCAATATATTTGTAATATAGAAAAAATTAACTCTTACATTGATTTTATTCAATGAAAATAATAAAAATTTACTGTAATAATGGTTTGCTAATTACAAAATCAATGAAATTAGCAACGTCCATTCAAAAATAAAGATGATTTTATTATGGTAAAATATTTATATTAATCCGAAAAAATAATTTATTTGAAATAGAGTGATTATTCTGTTAATATGAGGTTGAAACTACGAGCAGGGGGGATTGGATGAAAAAAGAACTAAAAATCGTCAGTCCTAATGGTCACCTCGGATTTGCACCAACAAAGGAAGAAAGCTTTTATATAGCGAAAGAACAAAAACCTGACTACTATTGTTGTGACTCAGGAAGTGATGACATTGGTCCTGCGCCGTTAGGAGCGGATCGTTCGGTCAGCATGTATAAATGGCAGAAACACGACCTGGAGTTAATGCTTTTAGCGGCCAGGGAACAAGGGGTGCCGATGATTATCGGGTCTGCAGGTGATACCGGCGCGAACAGTCGTGTTGATATGTATGTTCAGATCATAAAAGATTTAGCGAAAGAACATAATCTACCTCCTTTTAAAATTGGCTACTTTTATTCTGAAGTCGACAAAAAATATATTAAAGAAAAACTAGCCAACAAAGAAGTGATTGAAGGACTTGATGGTCGTTCAAATTTAACGGAAGAAGATTTAGAACGCACTGATCGAATTGTTGCGGTTGCAGGGGTACATCCATATATCAAATTACTGGACATGGGAGCCGATGTGATCATTGGCGGCAGATCGAGTGATTGTGCGGTCTTTGCGGCACCAGCTATACGGGAGGGATTCCCTGAAGCGAATTCTTATTATTTAGGGAAGGTGCTTGAATGTGCATCATTCTGTGCAGAACCATATATGGCAAAAGAAAGTGTCATTGGAACCATCACCCACGAAGATGTAAAAGTGACTGCCATGCATCCTGAGCAGCGTTGTACCGTGGCATCCGTCGCCGCCCATGCCATGTATGAACGCTCCAACCCGTATTACGAGTATTTTGCCGGTGGCATGTTGGATATGACGGATTGTGTTTATGAGCAGTACGATGAAAAAACAACGCGGGTCACCGGATTTAAATATTTCCCTATAGAAGGAAAAATTAAGGTGAAATTAGAAGGGTCCGGAAAAGTCGGGGAGAAATATATCGGTATTGCCGGAGTGCGTGATCCTTATACGATTCATAATATTGATCAGGTTATTGAGTTTGCCCGCGAACAGACTGCACAAGAATTTAAAGGAATTTTTTATCACTTGAACTTCCACGTTTACGGACGAAATGGGGTTATGGGTGAGTTAGAGCCAAAAGGAAGAAACCTGCCCCATGAATTGTGCGTTGTTGTGGAAGGGGTTGCAAAGGATAAAGTAATTGCAGAAGAATTGACTCTGTTTGCTACGAGACAAATCTTTTATGCTCGATTACCAGAGGTAAAGGGAACTGCTGGTACAGCAGCATATTTAGTGGATGACGTACTTTATGCTGGAGCAGCTTATGAGTGGACGATGAATCATACCGTTCCAGTTGACGATCCGATGGAGCTATTTGATGTCTATCTAACCGATTCAACAGAGTGATTGAATGGGGGATGGGGAAATTGGCGACAAAAAAATTGTATGAATTAGCTAAAGTCATTCGCTCGAAAAATGCCGGTACGGATAAAATTACGTTTGACATTATTTTTACTGAAAAAAGTGTATACGAATTAGTTCGCGATAGTAATGTGCTAACCCGCGAATTTATTGCAAAATTATATAACTTAAAGGAAGAACGGATTACGGATTTTGTCTATTTTGATCCTGCGTATGCTATTAAGTTTACCATTTTAAGAGAAAAACCGAGTGGCAGTCCTGGAGATAGTGATATTTTCGGCTCACAACAGTATGCCCCGCTATTGGATGTAGAAATACCTATCGGTGCAAACACGGTAACTGAACAACTTAGACAGAGTTCAACATCATCATAAATTAGAAATCGCTCTTATTTAAATTTATCTCATATCCTATTGATTTCATTGTAAACGAGGACCTGGAGCCAATG
>CALGAD010000146.1 GCA_937951955.1 uncultured Bacillaceae bacterium | reverse complement strand
AATTTAATAGGAAATTTTAATTTGATTTAGGAATAAAGCACCATTGCAATCGTGCGAAACTGGGTAAAGGAGTGGAGAAAACAAAGAGACAATGACTAGATTTTCAAAAACGTTTTAGAATACCGTTTAATCTTCTCAAAAAATATATAGTTCACGTGGAAAGGAAGAAAATGAATGCGTCTTCAAAACTTTTCACCGCAACAATACATCCAGAAGTTAAAACATAGATTGAAACGAAAGCAACAGAAAACAAGTACCAATCTTAAAACAAAAGTATCCATCGGCAGGAGAGTTTTTCTCAGTTTCATTATCACCGTTTTAGTCGGCGTTGCCACAGTTGGAATATCCTCTTATTATTTAGCCAATACCATTATCGAAGATAAAGTAAGGGATGCCTCGGAACAGACGATTATTCAAGCGGGTAAAAAGCTAGAGTATATGTTTGAACAGTACAATCAACTTACGGTCGATTTCGCCCTGAACGAAGAACTTCATGATCATCTACACGGCTTATTTAACAACGATGGGGAATCGACTGGTAAGAATACGATTCTCCTGAATAAAGTACAGGATATATTGTTAAATACTTCGATTGTCGATAAAAATTTGTCCCTACATTTACTCATTCCCGACCATAATATGATTATATCCCCGCAGTATATCAAGAGCGAGGAGCAGGAAGCGATCATGAATTCCGATTGGTATCGGGTAGCGCTTGAGTCGGGTGAAGATACTGTCTGGATAGGTGCCGGGGAAAAATTAGGCGAATCGAACTCGGGTTTTTCGATCAATACGGTTAAGTTTGCAAAAACTGTAACGAGCGGTAGACAAACATTTATTATCCTCTTTGAACTAAGCACCGATTTATTCAAAGAAAACTTTCAGGATATTTCCTTCGGTGAAGACGGTTCAGTAAAAATCGTTGACGAAAACAATCGGGTTGTATTTTCCTTTGATGAGGAAGAAATCGGTCAGGACAATCATTACCCTATTCTCCCAAATGAAGCCGTCCATTCCTTTGAAAAGGATGGACATATTATCTTCCAATACAAACCGGAAAAGACCGATTGGTATTTAACCGGGGCCGTTCATGCTAAAGAGTTGACGGAAGATACACAATCGATCATGTCCATCACAGCAAGCATTATTATTTTGGCGGTGATTGTGTCAATTTTCACAGGAAGAAGAGTGGCGAATATGGTCGGACGCCCAGTGGGAGAGATTACGGAACTGATGGCCGCTGCAGAAGAGGGAGATTTCAGTGTGCGCTCACAATTTACGAATCGCAAAGATGAATTTGGTCTCCTGGCTGTAAGTTTTAATGAGATGCTGGAGAAAACCGCCGCGATGGTAAGAAAAACGAGAGAGGCAGCGCGAAAAGTATTACATGTGGCCACAGAATTAACAGAAATATCCCAGCTGCAATTGGAAGCGGCCAGGGAAGTGGCTGCTGCATCGGAAGAGATTACCGGTGGAGCGGTGAATTTGACGGAAAAGGCTGAAAACGGTAATCTCCTGGCGGAAAAAATTAATCATGAAGTAGAAAATGTGTACAACATTAATCAAGAAATGGAAAAATATGCACAACAAATCCAGGAAAGCAGCCATGCCGGTGTACAAAAAATGCAGGAAATGGTTGAGCAGACGACACATACCGAACAAATGACGCTGACATTACGGGATACAACCGCTAGTTTACGAAATAGTACGAACCAAATTAGTGAGATCATGGACATTTTAACAAGTATCGCAGATCAAACGAATTTGCTGGCGTTAAATGCGGCAATTGAAGCTGCCAGGGCCGGAGAAGCCGGTAGAGGTTTTGCCGTCGTTGCCAATGAAATTCGAAGTCTGTCTTCCCAATCTCAGGAATCGATTGAAACCGTTGGAAAAATCACTGCAGAAATTATTCAAAATGTAAACGAGACAATCGCATTGCTGGAAGAAGCAAGTCCAATTTTTAAAGAACAGGTTGATAAAGCGACGGAAACGAATGAAATTTTACAACAAGTGGAAAACCGGATGAACGAATATACAGAGAAAATTGCACATGTTTCCCGTTCCATTCGTCAATTGCGCAACTCCCAGGAGGAGCTTTATGAAACGATTAGCGAAGTAAGTGCAACCGCCGAAGAATCTTCGGCAATAAGTGAAGAATTGACAGCATCCACGGAAGAGCAGACGAATATTAGCGATTCCCTCGTATCAAGAGCCGATGAATTAAAAGATTTATCTGAAGAACTGCAGAAGATTCTGGATCAATTTAAGGTTTAATATTTACAAAAAAATAGATGGACTTCTTATCAATTAAGGTGGTAGTGTGATGATGCTACCGCCTTTTTCTTTTGAACAAAAAGACTGATGAGAATCATTATTCTTCGAATGACGCATCAATCAATCTCGATAAAAACCGTTAAAATTTTAATAATTACCATTTTTTTCATAACATGTGCCTTCCAAAGAAAAACCAATATGGTATGATATTGTGAAATAGATGTTGAGGAGGGTGGGGGAATGCGAGAAAAACTCGGTTTTATTTTAGTCATGCTTACTTTTGGCTCCATCGGTTTATTTGTAAAAAATATTAATCTCTCATCGAGTGAAATTGCCCTCTTTCGCGGGGCCATCGGCAGTCTCGTCATCATTTTTGCCAGTATCTTTCTCAAAAAGTCATTCCAATTGCACGCGACAAAACGGAATCTTCTACTTCTTATTATATCCGGTGGTGCCATGGGCTTTAATTGGATTTTTCTTTTTGAAGCGTACCGGTATACGACGGTGGCGAATGCCACATTAAGTTATTATTTCGCCCCGGTATTTGTCATGTTACTTGCGCCTTACATACTGAAAGAAAAATGGACGGTGAAAAAGGGAATTTCCATAGTAGCAGCGCTTGCCGGACTCTATCTAGTTATTAATCCAGGGGTCGGTGTAAGTGGTGATTATCAACATGTAACCGGAGTAGGCTACGGTTTGTTAGCGGCCACCCTGTATGCCAGTGTTATTTTAATCAATCAATTTATTAAAAATATGGATAGTTTTGAGCGGACAACGGTGCAGTTAGTTATGGCAACATTAGTACTTTTCCCATATGTATGGTTTACAGAAAATATCTCTGTTTCCGGCCTGGATGCCACATCCTTTATCCTCATGCTTATTGTCGGATTGTTTCATACGGGTGTTGCTTATTTAGTTTACTTTTCTGTACTTCCGAAATTAAGCGCGCAAACAGTGGCAGTTATGAGCTATATCGACCCGATTTCCGCCGTATTTATGTCCGCGATGCTTCTAAGTGAAAGTATCACCTTTTTACAAATTGCAGGAGGAATTCTTATTCTCGGTTCTACTTTAATTAGCGAGATCAAGCCGCGAAAAGTTGCCAAACCCGCGAAAAAAGAAATAATGTAGAAAATGAGAGCGTAAAGTTATTTTGTTGTTAGCGTAGCAGAACGCTTTACTTCACGTGGAAAATGGTGGTGACTTGAATGGAACCGAAATGGCTGGAATGGGCGAAGCAACTCCAGGCGATTGCCCAAACGGGATTAACATATTCGAAAGATCCCTTTGATATTGAACGATTCGAAGCGATTCGAAAGATAAGTATTGAAATCATGAACCATTATACGGACGTTGAGGAGAAGAAAATTAAGAATTTGTTTGCGAAGGAGACGGGATATGCGACACCAAAGGTCGATATTCGCGCTGTCGTGGTAAAAGATCACAAAGTTTTGCTCGTTCGCGAAAAAAGCGATAACGCCTGGTCATTGCCTGGTGGTTGGGCAGATATCGGTTTATCCCCGGGGGAAGTTGCCGCGAAAGAAGTAAAAGAAGAAGCTGGACTGGATGTTCAGGCAACTCGACTATTAGCTGTTTTCGATAAAAAGAAGCATCCTCATCCCCCGTCACCGTATCATGTTTATAAAATGTTTATCCTGTGTGAAATTCTTGGGGGCAGTCTTACACCGGGGTTAGAAACCCGGGATGTGCAATTTTTCGCGGAAAATGAGATCCCGCCACTATCGAAGTCGCGAGTTACGGAATCCCAGCTAGAGCTCATTTTTAAAAGTATCAATTCTCCGGGTCATCCCGTATATTTCGACTGAGCACCTGGGAAATTGCCCCAAAAGTCACTTTGCCATGAATGCTTAACGGGCGGTGTAACTTATTTTTTTGTAAACCGTCCAATAGCATGAAAGGGAAAGGATTGGGGGGCAATTGGTGAAAAAACTCATATTCTTATTCATCAGTGTTATTTTGGCGTTTTCTCTTTTTGCCTGTTCAAGTGATGGGGATAGGCAAAATACGGAGAGTGGTTCTACCGAAGTAGAAGTCGTTGAACATGATACCGGATATTATAATCGGGCACCGGATGAAGCTGCGGAGGACAATTTGACAGACGCCGAGATCGTCGGGGAAGATCGGAGTCCGGAACAAGAAACGGGCACCACGGAACAAGTGCCAGATAGTCCTGAGCAAATGATTATTTATACAGCAGATATCCATATCCGGACAAAAAATTTGCACGAAACGATGGAGAAAATCACGCAACAAGTAGTGGAAAGTGGCGGCTATGTGGCCCATTCTTCGACGTATTTGGTGGGGGATAATACCCGGCAAGGGCAATTAACGGTTCGCGTGCCCCAGGAAAAATTTTCTTCCTTTTTACAATTTGTTGAGGGAGCTGGAAATGAAGTCCTATCTCGTGAAGTGACCGGGCAGGATGTTACCGAAGAATATGTCGATCTCGAATCTCGGCTGAAATCGTTACGGGTTCAGGAAAGTCGCCTTTTAGAGTTTATGGAGCAAGCAGAAAAAACCGAGGACTTATTGAAGATATCGGAAGACCTGGCAAATGTGCAGGAAAAAATTGAGTCGTTGACAGGACGGATGCGCTACCTGGAAAATCGCGTCGATATGGCAACGGTCACGGTTCGCATTGATGAGAAGAGTGTGGAAATAAGCGGCTTGAATGAGGAGTTGAATACGTGGGAGAAAACCGTTGAACAGTTTAAGAAAAGTATTAATCTCATCCTTCAAGCCTTCTCGTTCTTCATCGTTTTTGTGATCGGTAATTTGCCGATTTTTCTCCTCTTAGGAGTGATCGCTTTGATCACGATATTAATCGTAAGAAAACTTACAAAACAAAAGGATAACCTACCGCCAAAAAAAGAATAAACACATATTGAAAAACCCGACACGAATCCTAATAGTGGAGTACGTTTCGGGTTTTTACTTCATGAAAGTTTTGTTTGGATACTATTTTGTTAGCTCAACGGAATAGATGGTTGTCGTTCCCGCCTGAACGGTCTCTTGTTCGTTATGAATTAAACGGTATTGCTTTTCTTCTTGATTGGTTACAACAACGGGAATGACAGTATTTTTTCCACTTTCTTCAATCGTTTGTAAATCAACTTCGATCAGTGGTTGTCCTGCTTTTACTTCATCATCAGCAGAAACTAGAGGTTTAAATCCTTTTCCTTTTAACTCAACCGTATCGAGACCGACATGGACGAGAATCTCTACACCATTGTCATCTTTAATTCCAACAGCATGATACGAATCGGCTAGCATCATAATTTTTCCTGATACCGGTGCGACAACGACGGTTTTCGCACCCTCCGGCTGTATGGCCACCCCATCGCCCATCATTTTTCCGGAAAATACGGGATCGGGTACTTCACTTAAATTCACATAGCGTCCGGTAACAGGCGCTACAATATCAACGGTCGCGGGTTTATTTTTTCTAAATAACTTTTTAAACATAACATTTCCTCCTAAGCGATGCAGTTTTATGATAGAGTCATCTGGATGAAAGCGTAACCACAAATAAGCGAAAATAAGAGCAAGGATAGTGCCATAAACGTTAATATTTTTTGTTTAAACATGGTTTTTGTATTTAGAACTTGCCAAAGTTTAACTTTCATTTTGTAAAGGACAATCCCGCTAATTACCGCCAGTAAAATGTTTGTTACCATTATTTGTGAAATGAAGAAGATCCAGAGTATAAAACCAGTATAATCATCACGATGCTGATTTTCAACCCCGGGATGAATTTTAAAGAGGATATATAACCAGGCTAGATTAAGCAAAACTGCCAGGAATAAAATACTATTCCAGGAATTTTGCTGTAAAAATTCCGGGAATGTGATGTCGTCTTTTCCCATTGTTAGAAAAATATAAATAGAGTATAATACCGGAGCTAAACTCACAACAGAAAGTAATATGTTGTAGGAACGTTTTGTCGTTGCAAAAGGGAATAAAATATGATTCATCACCGTTTTCATATGAATGACCTCTTATCCTTTTAATAAATGGTTTCCACATATTTTAAATATAATAATTCACATAATACTTGTAATGATGCCATTGAACTTGCTAATGATACCGAAGAATCTTTTGTTATTTTTACAATTTCCGTAGATTGATAATATAAATTGTATGTGGCTAATGTGGCTAATTGGTTGTTGTTAAAATCCGTGATGGAGAGGGTAGGTATTTCCTTTAATTTTAAAAATCGTAAACTTTCAGCGATATGTTCCGTATTCCCACTCAGTGAAATGAAGATGATAAAATCGTCTTTAGTATAATTGGGTAACATCGATTTGAATTCGGTATAATGGTTGACTAAAATCATCGGTCGTTTGCAACTGAAAAATAATCTGACCAACTGTTCGCCTGCTAATTTTTGTGCCCAGCCAGTTCCATAAATAAAAACATTGCGTGCATTGTATATATGGTCGATGATGGCTTTTAAATCCGTATTATGAAAATGTTTAAACGTATTATTAATACTTTCGTTTAATAAATCGAAATAGTTTTGTCCATCGTTAACTGGAGAATGTATCATTTCATTTTCCAGTTCTTTTTTGAGAGCGAATTTAAATTCACTGTATCCAGAAAAGCCGAGCTTCTGGGTTGTGCGCAAAATCGATGATGGAGACATATTAATTTTTTCGGCAAGCTGGGTGATGCTGATATCGTAACATTCCTTTTTATGGTCCAGGATATACCGCAATGTGTATAAATCGTTTTCATTTAATTTGTCATAATGTTTGTTGAGCAGAGCGATTAATTCCATCCATTTACCTCCTCATACGCTGGACTTAGCTTAATTATACTAAAAAATGGAAGAGAATATCCTGTTATCTTGCATAACAGGATATTCTTCACTTGATGAGGATGTAAATGGTAAATAGCTATTTTTCTACTAACGCAGTTCTGGCCAGTATCCTTTATTTGCCTCGATCAAGTCGTCTAAAATTTGTTTAGCAACAGTAGCACTGGGGACGGTCTTGGAAAGTGTTAAAGCTTGCCATAGTTTTTGGTAAGATCCTTCAATCCAGGCATCGACGACTAATTTTTCAACAGCAACTTGCTGCTCCATTAAACCTTTTTGGAATCTTGGAATTTTACCAATTGAGAGCGGTTCAGGTCCATTGGAGCCGATGATGCAAGGGATTTCCACCATTGCAGTTGGATCAAAGTTTTCAATGGCACCATTATTTTCCACGATGACGAGCATTCGTTCATGGGTGTTATAGGCGATTGCTGTAGCTAAATCAATGATGTAGCCAGCATGGTCATCGGAGATGTCAAAGTGGAATCCTTCTGTTGACTGTTGTTCAGCAATCTTTCGGCACATTTCAAAGACCATCTTTTCGCGATGGGCTTTAATTTCGTCCACCCGGGTATGGTTCGGATCGCTTGTTTCCACAACGTAATCCGGGAAGAAGTAATATTTTAAGTAGGTGTTCGGTAATGTATCTGGATCAAGTTTTTGCACGTCTCTTGCTTTTAAGAACGTTTGTTTCCAGCTTTCTTCCATTTCCACGCCCGGTGGGAGATAGCCGTTTTCTTTCACATATTCTTTCAGTTTCGGCATTAAATCATTGCCTTCTTTATCGCGAATGGATGTCCACCAGCCGAAGTGGTTTAATCCGTAGTAGCGCACGACCATATCTTTATAGTTGTTCAAGCCGAGAATTTTAGCCATGTTATTTTGGATTGCGATCGGCATGTCGCAAATATTTAATACTTTAGAATTCGGACGTAATCTTCTTGTTGCTTCGGCGACAATTGCAGCTGGATTGGAATAGTTGAGCATCCAGGCATCCGGAGAATATTTTTCCATATAATCGATGATTTCTAATACGCCACCAATGGAGCGCATTCCGTAGGCAATTCCGCCCGGTCCGCAAGTTTCTTGACCGACGACACCGTATTTGAGCGGGATTTTTTCATCTTTATCGCGCATTTCATATTTACCGACACGAATTTGTGCCATGACAAAGTCCACATCGGTAAAGCCTTCTTCCGGATCGGTTGTTGCGACAAAATTGATTTCCGGTGCTTTTTCTTTAATAATGACTTCTACCGCATCGGCAATGATTTTTTGTCTGTCGCCGTCATTATCGTATAATTTAATTTGACGGACAGGAAAGCGATCCAGGTTATTTAATAGAGTCAAAATGATTCCCGGAGTATACGTACTACCTCCACCTGCGATGACTACTGAAAATTTCTTCATGCAAATCCACCTCGATATTTAAATTTATATTTTTTATTACAGTTGTTTCCTTATATATTTTTGTATCTTTAGGCAGACGGGGATGGCCCGCCTACCTAAAGTTTGATGCTGATTACTTAATTTCTACATCCATCAGTCTTTCGAACTCTTCACGTACTTGCGGTACAGAAAGTCCAACAATAATCTGAACTGACTTCCCATCCCGGACGACACCGTGGGCTCCTGCTGCTTTGAAATCTGCATCCGGTGCCACTAATGATTCATCCTTAACGGTCAGGCGTAAACGGGTTGCACAGTTATTTACCGTTTGCACATTATCTCTGCCGCCTACAGCTTCTAGATAGATGGCTGCGGCTTCGGTAAATTGATTGACTTCGCCTTTTGTAGCGGCAACTTCCGATTCTTTTTTCTTCTTATAATCTGCTTTTCTATAAAGTTTTGTTTCTACATGATCAGGTTCCCGTCCGGGTGTTGCAAAATTGTATCGTTCGATTAAGAACTTGAACACGAAGAAGTAAATGACAATAAAGACCAATCCAAGACCGATCTGGGTCAAATAGGTCGGCCAGTGATTTTGGAATAACGGGAGCCAGTTTTGCGATACCCAGTCAATTAAACCACTATTAAAGTTTCCAGAAACACCAACAGCGTACATTAAAGTATTCATTGTTGCTGAAATCAAGGCGTAGATGACAAATAATACTGGTGCAACAAACAAGAATGTAAATTCAAATGGTTCGGTAATACCTGTTAAAACAGCTGTTAATGCTGCCGGAATAAGTAAAGCTAATACTTGCTTTTTCTTCTCTGGTTTTGCTGTCATATAGAAAGCAGCTGCGATTCCGAAAGGTGCGATTACTTTTTCGAGACCAAACATCATGAAGGCACCTTCAGGGAATAATTCTTTAATCGGCTGTGTTGACTGAGCAAATTCGCTCAAATGCTGGAGCCAGTACTTAACAAGGCCTTCATCTACTACAGCAGGTCCGTACAGGAATGGCATCCAGATGAAATGATGTAAACCTGTAGGAATTAATACACGGTTTAAGAAGTTATAAATCCAGACACCAACTAAACCGGATGAAACCATGAATCCTTGTAAGTTGAAAATTCCTTCCTGAACAATTGGCCAGATCCAGCAAGTGATTAAAGCAACGGGTAGCATGAATACAAAGCCAACCATTCCAACGAGTGGTGAACCCTGGAAAATCCCTAACCATTCTGGTAACTTCTTTTCGAAGAAGCGGTTATGAATCCAGACGGCAATGGAAGCAATGATGATGGCACCGAGAATATTTGTGTCCAGGGTTTTGATTCCGGCGACCATATCTAAACCAGTACCGTAATCCACCTCGACGGAGAAGTCGACACCGAATGCCGGTCCCCAGAAGGTGAGGATACTGTTAATAAAATAGTTAAAAGTTAAGTAAATAAGTACGGATTCAACGGCTGCACGTGCTTGTGCTTTTTTAGCCAATCCAATGGGGAGCGCAGCAACGAAAATCAGTTCCATCTGGTTGAAGATGGTCCAGCCACCATTTTGGATCAAAGTCCAGAATTTGTACCAAAATGTGTCTGGCTCAGCTAAACTGCCGAAAAACGATGGGTTTGTGAAAATAATACTGATTGCAATGATGATCCCTGAATAAGTGAAGAACAGAACCGGGGTAAACATTGCACCACCAAAGCGCTGCATCGCTCGCATAAATCTGTTATTCACAACATTCACCGCCTTATTAAAATATAAAATTATAAAGCTAGAGTAAATTGTTTTGCGGTACCGCTTTTGGTTTAATAGTAAAGCGTTTTCATTGTTGTTGCAATGGTATTTTGGGATTTAGGCAAATTGTTTAACGATTGGTATTCTTTTCATTTTGTGAAAAATTTTTCAGCTTCTTTTGTAGACCACGGAACCGCTAGTTGCCGACTGTTTAAACATGTTTTCGTTTTTGAGCGTTTTGGTGTGGTTCATCAAGATAAATAAAGTGAGTTGATTTTTCTATCGGAATGGATAATATAAAAATAGAGCGGGTGATGATCCGGGTCACCAGTACCTGGGGAATTTTTCATAAAATGGGTTTATTAATTGTATTGCAGAAATAAATCAATTTATGATATAATTTGTAAATGTAAAAAGGAATATTTCATTTGCGGATATGGTGGAATTGGCAGACACGTATGATTCAGGGTCATATGCCCTTACGGGCGTGGGAGTTCGAGTCTCCCTATCCGCATCTATTATTAAAAGTACGCTTTCTGTGATGAATACAGAAAGCGTCTTTTTTTATACAGAATGTTTGCAAGATAATAAAATTCTTTTTATAATATTTTGAAAATAGGAAAATATCAGAGGGGATAGGAGGAGGTCAGGCGGTGAAAGATAAAGTCGTATTAATAACAGGCGGCGCAGGTGGCATTGGACGGGCTACCGCACAATTATTTTTAAAACATAATGCCAAGGTTGTTTTAGTCGATGTTAACAAAGAGGCGTTAGAAAAGGTCAAAAACGAGTTGGACGGCAATAAAGATGACATCAAAATTATTCAAGCGGATGTCACGAATGAAGAAGATGTAAAAAACTATGTGGAGGAAACGGTAAACACGTTTGGAAAGATAGATGTGTTTTTCAATAATGCCGGTATCAATGGACCTTATAAAGAAATTAAGGATTTAGATAAGGAAACATTTGAAAAAGTCATGCAAATTAATGTGACCGGAGTTTTCCTCGGCTTAAAACATGTCATTAAACAAATGGAAAAACAAGGTTATGGCAGTATTATCAATACCGCCTCAAATGCTGCTTACATCGGGGCAGCGGGAATGCCGGCTTATATTGCATCGAAACATGCCGTTGCCGGTTTGACAAAAACGGCAGCTCTGGAAACTGCAAAAAGCGGAATTCGCGTCAATGCGGTAGCACCGGCAGCCATCGATACCCGGATGCTTGCTGATATCCAAAAGAATTTCAACCCGGAAAATCCGGAAACTTCTGCAGAAGCTTTAAGACAAGGTATCCCTCTTGGCCGTTTCGGCAGACCGGAAGAAGTGGCCGAAGTCGTGTTCTTCCTGGCATCGGATCGTGCTTCCTTCGTTACCGGTTCGCTTTACAATGTCGATGGTGGCATGGAAGCCGATTGATAAGTATTTTATAAAAATTTCCTCATGATTGTAAGGTGTTTCGAATATCATTACGAATCAATTCAAAGGAAAAGGAAATAAGAGCTATCTGCTTGACTGCATGCAATCAAGTAGATAGCTCTTTTTTCGTTAAGTCATGAGTAGACAATTTTCATGATGCCGATCCGATGATTGTTACCTGCGCAAGAAGGAATTTTATCATGATGTTCCTTATTTAATACATACTGACATTTATTCAAATCAGTTTTTCTTTTCCGCTGTAAATGGGTTCAATTTTAAATGCGGACGATTTGTCAATGGTGATCGAAAAAAATTATCCATTCTTGCTTACTACTCACTATGCTCCTTTTTATCTATATGCAGTGGCGGAGGTACAAGCCATCCTTATGATTTGTTCAGTTTTAATATTTTAAAGCCAAATTGGTTTTTATCCATATAAAATTTGCCGAAGAGGGCTCCCACTTCCCGATAATGGAACGGTTCATTTTTTGCATTTTCATTTATAATTCCCGTTTCTAATCCTTCCTTTTCAATTATTTTTAGCGGTTAACCGGTATTATTTTGTTAAACTTACCCGAAAATAGGCAGATATTAATTGAACGGGCTTTACTTATGGATGAATCGAACAGAAAACGTAAAAACTAACCAATAAAAAGTATCGTGGAAGGAGTTATTTGATGGGAAAGATTGCTTTAACCGGTGCAACCGGTCGATTGGGATCGCTCGTCGTTCATTATTTGCTGGATAAAGGGTATCCAGCAAATGATATTACGGTCATTATCCGTAATCATGAAAAGGCCGGGGAGTTTACAAGGTTAGGACTTGAAGTACGATTCGGAGATTATGATGACCATGAATCGTTGCGTCAGGCTTTTCACAATTTGCAGCGGTT
This sequence comes from uncultured Bacillaceae bacterium, assembly GCA_937951955.1. Taxonomy (GTDB): domain Bacteria; phylum Bacillota; class Bacilli; order Bacillales; family Caldibacillaceae; genus CALGAD01. Next base: position 12,120 of record CALGAD010000146.1, on the reverse strand, counting down.
CCTTTTTATCTCCAGCCCTTCGGCCGATGATACGCACCGCATCAGGCAACATGCTAACGTTGTTGAGGCACTAAGGGATGCAGAAGTCGAGCATATCATTTACACGAGTCTTGCTTTTTGTGAGCAAATGACGATCGGCCTCGAACATGTCCATTTAGCAACGGAACATCTCATCCAAACAACTAGTATTCCTTTTACATTTTTACGAAATGGGTTTTACATGGATACGGTCATCAATTCTTCCTTACTCGATGCAGTGGAGGCGGGAGAACTGATCACTTCAACGAATAACGGAAAAATGAACGTTGTCATGCGTTCGGATTTAGCACTTGCCGCCGCCCATGTTCTGATAGAAGGCAAAAAGCATGAAAATCAAGTTTATGAATTAGCGAACCCGATATTATTCAGTTATAATGATTTAGCGAAATCCCTATCGGCACATTTCGGACGAACGGTTCATCATCGCAACGTATTACCAGAAGAAGCCTATGAACAAATGATTGCGGCAGGGGCATCAGAAGAAGCGGCCGACTTCATCGTATACCGGTTTTATGATTCGATTGCAAAGGGGGAATTTAACCATTCATCGCGAGATTTAGAAATGCTCATCGGTCAAAAGCCGGCAAGTTTCAATGATGCGGTTAAAAAACTTGCCGCTGAATATAAGCAATAGAAGTAAGTTTGTTCATAATCTAGTAAAATTTACATAGTACATTGGAAATGTTCACTGTAGCTAAATGGAAGGAGAAAAAAAGAGAGTAAATGTTATCATTAAAAAACATCACGAAAGTTTATCAGACAGGAGATTTTAAACAAATTGCCTTAAATGGCATCAATATAAATTTTCGCGAGAAGGAATTCGTCGCGATTTTAGGACAGAGTGGTTCCGGAAAAACGACCTTATTAAATGTCATCGGCGGTCTCGACCGGTATACGAGCGGTGACTTGCTTATCAATGGCCAGTCGACGGAGAAATTTACGGATCGGGATTGGGATAGTTACCGCAACAATAGTGTCGGTTTTGTTTTTCAAAATTATAATTTGATTCCCCATTTGTCTGTGCTGACAAATGTCGAATTAGGGATGACGTTAAGCGGTATTTCCGCAAAAGAAAGACGGGAAAAAGCTATAGAAGTATTGGAAAAGGTTGGTCTAAAAGAACATGTTTATAAACGTCCGAATCAATTATCCGGAGGGCAAATGCAGCGGGTTGCCATTGCCCGGGCATTAGCCAATGATCCGGATATTATTTTGGCCGATGAGCCGACGGGGGCCCTTGATTCGAAAACGAGTGTGCAAATCATGGATTTAATTAAAGAAATCGCTAAAGATAAACTCGTGATCATGGTTACTCATAATCCAGAGCTAGCGGAAAAATATGCGGACCGGATCATCCGGTTTAAAGACGGAAAGGTCGTCTCAGATACGAATCCTTTAGAAGCTCATGATCCGAATACTGAATATGAACTGAATCGAACAAGCATGAGCTTTTTTACCGCTCTGAAACTCTCATTTAACAATATTCGCACGAAAAAAGGTCGTACTCTTTTGACCGCTTTTGCATCAAGCATCGGTATTATTTTCATCGCGATCGTTCTTGCCATCTCCAATGGTTTTACGAAAAAAATTGATGAATACGAATATGGGGCATTATCTACTTTCCCCGTAACGATTTCCCAATCGACTTTTGAATTGGATGATGAAACGATTGAAGAGTTGCGCCAGGAAGGTCATGGAAAAGCAGATGAGGAAAAACTTTATCCAGATGTGGAGTTAATTTACCCTCATCAACGGGTTGAAGAAAAAATGACCCATGAAAATAAAATGAATGAAGACTATGTACGGTATATAGAAGAAATTAATCCGGAATGGGTTGCCGGCGTTCAGTATGTGCGGACGGTGCGAATGAATTTGTTAAAACGGGACGGGGATACGGCCACTTTAGTCGATACAACAAATGGTTTTACCAGCTTCCCGAAATCTTTTAATGGTAATGCGACGGACTATTTAGAAGAACATTATGATGTATTAGCGGGCAGTTACCCGGATCAATTCAATGAAATTGTTTTAATCGTTGATGAGCAAAATCGGGTGGATGAAAAGATTTTGGAAAACTTCGGAATACGATCGGAAGATGAGGCCGTCGCCTTTTCGGAAGTCGTCGGTAAAGAATACCGATTGCTTTTGAATGATGATTTTTATAAAGAAGCCCAAGGCTTTTATACGATCAACGGTGATCCGAATAATTTAATCGAATTGTACGAAAATGACAATGCCCTTGTTGTAAAAGTTGTGGGTGTTTTACGTCCGAAGGAAACGGTAGATTTCCCGTTGTTACAACCGGGATTCGTTTATGCGGATGCATTGGCTTCCCATGTGATTCAGGATGCAAAGGATTCGGCCGTTGTCAAAGCACAGCAAGATGCAGAATACAATGTTTTAACCGGTGAAGCATTTGATTTAACAACGGACGAAGGAACAAAAGCGAAAGACATGGTGTTAGCAGCCCTCGGGGCATCGGAAGTTCCGTACATGATTTCCCTTTACCCGAAAAACTTTGATGCCAAGGAAGAATTACTGAATTATCTAGATCAATATAATGAAGGAAAAGATGAGGAAGAGAAAATTATTTATAACGATTTAGCGAGCACGATTACGGAAATGTCGAGCAGTATTTTGAACGGAATTACGATTGTCTTGGTCGCATTTTCGGCAATTTCCCTCATTGTATCTATTATTATGGTCGGAATTATCACGTATATTTCCGTTCTGGAGCGGACGAAAGAAATCGGAATTCTCCGTTCATTAGGGGCAAGGAAAAAGGATATCACCCGCGTATTTAATGCGGAAACATTTATCATCGGACTCGCTTCAGGGATTCTCGGGATCTTGATCGCTTATTTAGCCCTGCCACCGCTTAATAATTTATTGGAGAAGTTTACGGACTTGGCAGATGTGGCGCAACTAAATCCTGTGCACGCCAGTTTGCTTGTCCTGATCAGTCTCACCCTGACCATTATTGGTGGCTTTATTCCGGCTAAAATGGCAGCGAAAAAAGATCCGGTGGAGGCTTTACGAACTGAATAGCCTTTATCATTCAGCTATCCCGTGTCATTTCCAGACGGGATAGCTTTTTTAGTTGAAAAAAACATTTCTCGCCACCGAATTGTGCTTAAATTGTTAATAAATGCACAATTAATCGGGTCAGTGTATGTTAAGCTAAAATTAACGAACTTAATATCACAGGGAAAGGATGCGATTCTATGACTCGCACCAAACGACCATTAAATAATGGACCGAGAATTCAACAAGAAAAGGAAATCGTCGCCAAAATGATTGCCTTTTATTGCCGGAAAAAACATAAACAAAAGGAGCTATGTAAAGATTGTGCTAAGTTAAAAAAATACGCCTGGATACGTCTTTCTGTATGTCAATTTGGGGAAGAAAAAAACGCTTGTTCCAGCTGTAAAGTTCATTGCTATAAACCTGAGTTCCGGGAAAAAATCAAACGGGTGATGCGTTTTGCCGGACCGTGGATGTTTATTCACCATCCAATTTATAGTGTGAAGCACTTATTTTTCAATCAATAATCGAGTATATATCTTTACAAATATCTAGTTTTGTTTACAATTTTAATCACCAAGCCGTTTTTCGAGGTGAATAGAAAACGTTGAAAATAAAAAAGGTGTTAAATAATAATGCGGTTATCATACTGGATGGGGATGAGGAAAAAATTGCGATCGGTCCGGGCATTGGCTTTAACAAAGGGAAAAATGATCGCATCGCAAAACATAAGATTGAAAAGATTTTTGTTTTAGAGGGAAATGAAAAATTTGAGCAATTGTTACGACTAATCCCTCAAGAACACTTTGATATTTGTGAAGATATAATCAGTTATGCTGAAAAGACATTACATGTTAAGCTCAATGAACATATTCACCTCGTTTTAACTGACCACGTTTCCTTTGCCATTCAAAGGGCACAGGAAGGAATTGTCGCCAAAAATAAGTTATTACATGAAATCAAAATTCTTTATCCTGAAGAGTTTGCTATTGGCAAATGGGCGATTGAACATATTCAGGAAAAAATCGGTGTGGAATTACCGATTGATGAAGCCGCCTTTATTGCTCTCCATATTCATACGATGAAACCTCATAGTGAAAATCTGCAACAGACACTCCGTATCACGACCATTTTGCAGGAAATGATGACACTTATTCAGAAAGAACTCGGTATCAAGCTAGATGAAAATGATTTATCGTACCAGCGTTTAATGATTCATCTTCGCTTCGCGCTCTCGAATGAGAGGGACTTCAAGCATCATTCACTGGATGAAGAAATGCTGGATATGATTCAACGAAAATATTTTTTTGCTTACAATTGTGCTGCGAAAGTAGTGCGAACGATATCTTCTCGTTACTCCATTGCCATACCTGAACAAGAATTAGGCTACATTACCTTGCATATCGAACGATTACGACGCAATCACCTGTACTGAGTGCCAGGTATATGATATAGAATTTTTAGAAAACGGTTACAATTTTCTGTTGTAAAGGATATTCCGCCATGATAGAATAATAGTACAATAGGATACGGATACATGTGACTGATTCGATCAGGCATGGTGGATTGGAAAGGGGAAATCCCCCCTTTCCTCCACCATGCCTTTTTTCATTGATAACCTTCCTTTTTATAGGAAAACGGAATGGGGGTGATGATCAAAGCCAGGGATTCCGTAAGAAATTTGCGAGAAAATTTGCTCAATAAAAAATGAATGGAGGGGTATGGCAATGATGAAATGGTTACAAAGACTGGGCCGTTCATTAATGTTACCTGTTGCGGTATTGCCGGCTGCCGCCTTACTAACCGGTATTGGGTATGCTATCGACCCGACTGGTTGGGGAGCTGGAAGTGCGATCGGCTCATTTATGATTTCCGCAGGGAATGCCTTGTTAAGTAATATTCCCGTACTGTTCGCTGTCGGTGTTGCCCTTGGCATGTCCAAAGAAAGAGATGGATCGGCTGCCTTAAGTGGTTTAGTTGCCTATTTAGTGATCACCAAGGTGCTCGGTCCGGAAAATGTGGCGAATTTGCAGGGAATCGAAATGGATGCGGTAAATCCCGCTTTTGCCAATATCGGTAATGCATTTATTGGGATTATTTCGGGTATCGTTGCTTCGCTCTGTTACAATCGCTTCCACAACGTTCGCCTGCCGGACTGGTTAGCCTTCTTTAGTGGCAGAAGGTCTGTTCCAATTATGACAGCATTATCGATGCTCGCTGTTTCGCTCGTTTTTCTCTTTATCTGGCCGGCGGCTTATTCCGGACTGGTCGCCTTCGGTACAGCCATCAGTGATCTCGGGGTATTCGGAGCGGGGCTATATGGTTTCTTCAACCGCCTGTTAATTCCGACGGGGCTCCATCACGCCTTAAACTCCGTATTCTGGTTCGATACGATTGGTATTAATGATATTGGAAAGTTCTGGGCTAGCGAAGGGGTAAAAGGTGTCACCGGGATGTATCAAGCCGGATTTTTCCCGATCATGATGTTCGGTTTACCAGGGGCAGCTCTCGCGATGTATCATACGGCTAAACCGGGAAGTAGGAAGAAAGCAGTCGGATCCTTACTGTTTGCCGCAGCCTTTGCCTCCTTTGTAACCGGGGTCACGGAGCCGATTGAATTCGTCTTTATGTTTTTAGCACCTGCCTTATATGTGCTCCATGCACTATTAACAGGACTCTCTTTAATGATTGCCAGTATCTTTCAATGGACAGCTGGTTTTGGCTTTAGTGCCGGTGTGATCGACTTTGTTTTAAGTTTAAGCGTTCCGATAGCGAATAAACCATATATGCTTCTCGTACAAGGACTCGTCTTCTTCGTCATATATTATGTTCTCTTCCGTTACCTCATTGTAAAATTTGATTTGAAAACGCCGGGACGCGGTGAGGAAGAAGAGGAAGCACCGGTATCTTCCAGTGTTACTGAAAAAGGCAATGAGTTCCGGGGAATGGCTACGGAAATTGTGTCCGGTCTTGGTGGTAGGGATAATATCGAAAACATCGATTTCTGTGCAACCCGTTTGCGTGTTGAAGTGAAAAATATGGAACAGGTCGATGAAGAAAAAATCAAGAAAACCGGTGTTCCGGGTACCCATATAGTTGGGAAAAATAGCATTCAAGTGATTGTCGGAACGAATGTCCAGTTTGTATACGATGAAGTAAGAAAATTACTAAATAAGTAGAATAATAAAACGGGAAATTTCACGACTGGAATTTCCCGTTTTTTGCATGAAAAGATCGTTTTCCTGAGGAATTTTTATCGTTGAAATCATGGTTACCCATGAATTTGTTTCGCTTTTTCCATATTGACACGGATCGCATCGATGACCGCCGAACGCAGTCCTTTTTCTTCGAGCCGCGCAATCGATTCGATTGTTGTTCCTCCTGGTGAACATACGCTATCTTTTAAAGCGCCTGGATGTAACCCTGTTTCCAGCACCATCTTGGCGGCACCTAATACAGCCTGGGCGGCAAAAGTGTAGGCGAGTTTTCGGGACATGCCGTGCATAACCGCTCCATCCGCTAACGCTTCAATAAACACGTACGTAAATGCCGGGGAAGAACCGCCAACGGCCGTGATGATATCCATTAATGATTCATCGACAAACTCCACTTTTCCAAAGCTTTCAAATAAGGTACAAATTTCTTGCTTATCTTCTTCAGTAATCAACGAATTGACAGCAACACCGGTGATACCTTCCCCCACTTGTGCCGGGGTATTCGGCATGGCTTTCACCATTTTCACCGGTTTATCAAATCGTTTTTCATTTTTGGCTATCGTTTCACCGACGGCAACGAGGATAACAATCGCATCATCTTTAATACAATCTTTAATTTCCTCGATAACTGGATCATAGGAATCAGAAGTCGTTGTTAAAAAAATGATGTCACAAGTGTTCGCGATTTGCCGGTTATCCCGGGTAATATGGATATCATATTTTTCTTTTATTTCTTTCAGATTCCGTAATGAGCGATTGGAAGCATAAATTTGATCGGCGGGAATGTAGTTTGCTTCAACAATTCCAGCGATCATCGCCTTCGCGATATTCCCGCAGCCTATAAAACCAATTTTCTTTCTCACCGGTATTCCTCCTTCCCAAGATTCCATTTAAGATTTTTAGTAATGGATCCCTTAGTCATACGAGTTTTTGTGAATTATTCATCAATCTTTCGCGGATTTGTTCAGTTGTTTCGCGGAAATAAGTGTTTGTTTCTCGAAATGCTTTGATCCTTTCGCGATTTCCGTCTCCGGTTTCGTAAATACAGCTTGCGATTTCGCGGATTGCAGCTCAACTTTTTCGAAATTCAACCCAACTTTCGCATTTTTTCCAGGGTAATCGACTGATCGATCGATTTCGTTTTAACTCTTCCCACAAACCCTTCAACACACGGAAATTTCTATCTTTATGTCTCAGATAACAGAAGAGCCATAGAAAGATCCAGAATTCATTAAAGATAAGATAAACCAATTCATAAAGTTAGTCAAAGAATTTTTATAATTATCAGGAAATAAACTGGATCCTAAGAACATTTCATTTCCGTTAGCAATGGACGAAAGAGAAACAAATTTGGCAGAATTGCTGTTTGAAAATTTTGTATAATAAATCGAAATATTACTTATGTACGGTGAAGGAGTGAGGAAAATGATCAGGTAATAAACATTGGAAGATGCAAACTAGCTTTAGATCTTTATAAAAAGATCGGTTTTCCATGAGAAGGTCGATAAGAAAAGCACTATTATTTATTAGGCAGAATATGAAATGGTAGAGCTTTTAAAGATCCGGGAGGACGGTTTATGACAGTAAAACGGTTATTACGTTTAGAAGGATGGGCGGTTTTAACACTTGCTCTCTATTTCTATCAAATGTTGGATTTCAGTTGGTTATGGTTTTTTATTTTATTGTTTGTTCCTGATCTTTCCATATTGGGATATTTGATCAACGCTAGAATTGGAGCGGTCATTTACAATGTGTTTCACACATATACAGTACCGGTAGTTCTGGTGACCGTTGCATTCATGTTTGCTATCAAACTTTTATTTTTAATCAGTCTCGTTTGGTGCGCCCATATTGGCATGGACCGTTTATTCGGTTTTGGACTCAAATACAAGACGAGTTTTCACGACACCCATATGCAAAAAGTGTGAAGCCATGCATCATTTCTAGTTAGAAAGGAGGAGGGAAATGGATGTAAAAGATATTTTTGGCAACTTCCCCGTGTTGGAAACAGAACGGTTATTATTACGAAAAATTACACAAGCTGATACAAAGGATATTTATCATTACGGAAAAAATCCGACCGTATCCCAATACGTACCCTGGAAGCCTCATAAGTCCATGAAAGATACTGAGGCATATGTTGAATTTGTTTTAAGAAAATATGATAATGGCGAGCTCGCACCATGGGGGATTGAATATAAGGAAAATGGTCGTTTAATCGGTACAATCGATTTTGTTTCCTGGAATTTGAGGCATAAAACCGCTGAAATTGGTTATGTCGTTTCTCATGACTATTGGGGGAAAGGAATCGCAACAGAAGCAGCAAAAGAAGTGATCAAGTTTGGCTTTGAAAAAATGGATTTAGTCCAGATTGAAGCGAAGTGTTTTGTAGAAAATATCGCTTCTATCCGGGTCATGGAAAAAAGCGGCATGTCCTATGAAGGAACATTGCGCAAGGTGATGTTTATCAAAGGAAAACATCGAGATTTGAAAGTGTATTCCATTTTACGCGACGAGTACTATTCAAAAAATTGAATCCACTTTAACTCACAAACTTTATTTGTAAAAAATGTAAGCGATTTAAAAAAAGTTATTGCCAAATATCCCCCGAGAGTTATATAATAATCATGAAAATAATTTACTTTTTATATAATATATGTAAATTATTTTCATAAACATTATATATTCTACTAATTGGGGGGATTATTTTGTTTGAAAAACTCCAGCGTTTAGGAAAGGCGTTCATGATTCCAATTGCCGTGTTACCGATTGCCGGTTTAATGCTCGGAATCGGTGCAGCTTTTACGAACCCGGTTATGATTGAAGCATATGGGTTAACCAATATTTTAGGTGAAGGAACAATTTTATACTTCATTTTAAGTACGATGTCTGCAATTGGAAACGCTGTTTTTGCGAATTTACCATTAATTTTTGCAGTAGGAATAGCTTCAGGTTTGGCGTTACAGGAAAAGGGAGCGGCCGGATTATCAGCTGCAATTGCCTTTCTTGTTATGCACGTTGTTGTTGGTACCATTTTAGGTTTCCTCGGCTACAGTCCAGAAACGACAACGGTGGATTATTACATTTCTCAAGGAATGAGTTCCATTGAAGCAACCAAGCAGGCGAACATCTTCGGTTTTGAACTCGGAATCTTTACCGTTCGCATGGGTGTTTTAGGTGGAATTATCGTCGGGTTGCTCGTCGCATTTCTTACAAACAGATATTATGACAAAAAACTACCGGAAGCATTATCATTCTTCTCCGGTGTAAGATTTGTCCCGATCGTTTCGGTTCTATCCGTCAGTGTGATTGGTGCAATCATACCGTTTATCTGGCCTTATATTCATACAGGTATTTCAACATTCTCCGAGTTTTTCGGAAAAACAGGACCTGTTGGAATCTTCTTCTACGGATTTTTCATGCGTTTACTGAACATTTTCGGTCTTCACCATGCGATTTATCCATTGTTCTGGTTTACATCACTTGGTGGGGAAATGGAAGTTGCCGGAACCCTTGTTCAAGGTGGACAAAGAATCTTCTTCGCACAACTGGCCGATCCGACAACTACCCAGTTTTCCGCCGAAGCAACGAAGTTCTTCACCGGTGGTTACTTACCGATGATGTTCGGATTACCGGCAGCAGCCTATGCCATGTATAAAGTAGCAGATAAGAAAAATAAGAAAGTGGTCGGTGGTATTCTATTTTCTGCCGCATTAACATCGTTCCTGACAGGAATTACAGAACCGATTGAATTTACATTCTTGTTTGTCGCTCCGGTTCTTTACGTAATCCATGCTATTTTAGAAGGTCTATCCTATGCCATACTTTATGCACTGGATGTTGCCGTTGGGGTTACGTTCTCACGGGGAATTATTGACTTTACCTTATTCGGTCTATTGCAAGGAAATGCCAAAACGAATTATATCTGGATTTTAATTCTCGGTATTCCGACAGCAATCATCTACTATTACGTATTTAAAATTCTCATTGTGAAATTGAATCTTAAAACTCCAGGTCGGGGAGAAGAGACAGAGAATCGACTATATACAAAGAAAGATGCCTTGTTAAAAGATATCGATGTGGAGGATGTGATCAACGCTTTAGGTGGACGCGATAACCTGGTAGATGTTGATGCATGTATTACCCGCTTACGTGTTACTGTAAAAGATGTCGATAAAATTGCTGATGATACCGTATGGCAAGATAAGCTAAAGGCAAAAGGTGTCTTCCGTAGAGGTAAAGGTGTCCAGGTAGTTTACGGGGCACTTGCTGAAATACTGAAGAATGAGATAAACAAAATTAAATAATTCGTGTAAAATAAGTTAGAAAAAGGAGGGCGAAGAAGATTTCACAGCTTTTAAATCGAAGAAACGCCCTCCTTAATTTTCTGAAGAGAGAAATCATTTGTTACAGATAGTAGCTAAATGTAAACATTCTCTCTTATTCATCATGATTGCAAACTGGCTAAAGTGATCTGCCATTTGCTGGCAACATGTATTTCTTTCCAGTCATATGAGGAAACTCATGTATAATAATGGAAGATATTTCAAAAGGTTTTACATCTAAGATAAAATGAAGGTGATTTAGAAAATGTTGGAAAAAATTAAAAATGGACTTGTTGTATCATGTCAGGCATTAGAAAACGAACCGCTTCATAGCTCATATATTATGTCAAAAATGGCACTGGCGGCAGCACAAGGAGGAGCTGTTGGCATCCGCGCCAATTCAAAAGAAGATATTATCGCGATAAAACAGGAAGTATCCCTTCCGGTCGTGGGGATTGTAAAAAGGGATTATCCCGATAGTGAAGTTTTTATCACAGCTACAAAAAAGGAAATAGATGAATTGGCTGAATCTGGTTGCGAAATGATCGCGATGGATGCCACGATGAGACCGCGTCCAAATGGAGAAAAATTAGCGGAATTAGTCGCGTATACAAAAGAAAATTATCCCCATGTGGAGTTGATGGCCGATATTTCCACATTGGAAGAAGCTTTGCAGGCAGAACAACTTGGCTTTGACTGTGTATCGACCACCCTTTACGGATATACGAAAGAAACAGCGGGACACAAACTTTACGACAATGATTTTGAATTTGTTAAAACAGTTGTCAATCAGGTGAAAATTCCCGTGATTGCTGAAGGGAATATTCTGACCCCGGAGATGGCAAGAAGGGTTCTTGAAATAGGGGTTTATGCTGTCGTCGTCGGTGGAGCGATTACCCGACCGCAGCTGATTACCGAAAGATTTGTCAATGAAATAAAGAAATAAGAGAAAGGTGGCAAAAATGACCACACTTTTGCAAGAAATCCAATCAAAATACTCTTCTTTCTCAGAAAAAGAAAAAATGATTGCTGATTATTTACTGGCTTCACCTCAAGAAGCTTCACAAAGTAATATCACCGAAATTGCTGAAAAAACAGGTGTCTCGATAGCAACAATCACCCGTTTTTGCAGGAAAGTTTCATGTCGGAATTTCATGGAATTGAAAATTAAGTTGGCAAGAGATTCCCATGATGTGGAAGAAGAAGATTTTGATGGTCGCATTAGACAGCAGTATGCGGAGATGATCCGTGATATAAAAGGGCTGAATGACAATGAGTCCATTAAACGGGCAACTGCGTTGATTTCAGAAGCAAAGCGAATTTTTATTTATGGTGTAGGCAGTTCCGGTCTCGCCGCGCAAGAATTGAATTACCGGCTGAGCCGAATGGGCTTTGATTGCGAGGCAGTAACTGACCCGCACTTGATGATTATCCGCAGTACATTACTAGAAGACGGAGATTTATTAATTGTTTTCTCCCGGTCTGGTCAAACAAAAGATTTGATTACGGCGGTTTCC
>CALGAD010000145.1 GCA_937951955.1 uncultured Bacillaceae bacterium | reverse complement strand
CTTGAACGATCATTCTTTTACTCCCACTCGATCGTAGCCGGTGGTTTGCTCGTAATATCGTAAACAACCCGATTCACATGAGGCACTTCCGCGACGATGCGGCGGGAAATTTTCTCCAACACATCAAACGGAATTCTCGCCCATTCAGCCGTCATGCCATCGATGGAATTCACGGCCCGGATACCGACGGTGTAATCATATGTACGTTCATCATCCTTCACACCGACGCTGCGAATATTCGTCAGTACCGTGAAATATTGCCAGATTTCTCGATCCAATCCGGCCTTTTTGATTTCATCCCGTAAAATCCAGTCGGATTCGCGAACGATTTCCAGCTTGTCTTCTGTCACCTCACCGAGCACACGAATGGCAAGACCCGGTCCGGGGAAGGGCTGGCGCCAGACGATTTCATCGGGGATGCCGAGGGCGGTACCGACCTGGCGAACTTCGTCTTTAAACAATGTTTTGAGGGGCTCGATTAATTCAAACTCCATATCTTCCGGAAGACCGCCTACATTATGGTGGGATTTAATCGTTTTGGTCGATTCGGTCCCACTTTCAATCACATCAGAATAGACGGTTCCTTGCGCTAAATATTTGATTCCGGCTAATTTAGAGGCTTCTTCATCAAACACATAAATAAATTCGTTGCCGATAATTTTTCGTTTCTTCTCCGGATCAGTGACCCCTTTTAATTTATTTAAAAACCGTTCCCTGGCATCGACTTTAATAACATTCATCCGGAACTGATCTTTAAATGTTTTCATCACGCTTTCCGCTTCACCTTTACGCAACAGACCGTGATCAACAAAAATACACGTTAACTGATTGCCGATCGCTTTATGGATTAATGTAGCAGCAACAGAGGAATCCACGCCACCAGATAAAGCACAAAGGACCTTTTCATTCCCCACTTGCTGGCGGATCGTTTCAATCTGTTCCTCGATAAACTGTTCGACAGACCAGGTCGCCTCACAGGCACACACAGAAAAGACAAAATTTTTCAGAATCTCCATGCCGTGCTCACTTTCAGGAGTTTCCGGATGGAATTGAACGCCAAACAATCTATTTTCTTCATCACTCATGGCGACAATCGGACAGAAATCACTCGCTGCATCAATCATAAAGCCTTCCGGAGCTTCCACAACGAGATCACCATGGCCTAACCAGACGGTTTGTTCTTCCGGCACATTGTTGAACAATTTTTTCTCCGGGACAGTGCGAATGTCTGTCTTCTCATAGTTCCGCAACTGTTGCGGTTCCAGTTGGCCGCCGAATTCTTTGGCCAATACAGCCATGCCGGAACCAATCCCTAAAACTGGTACTCCTAAACGGAAAATCTCCCGGTCAAATCGGTAAAAATCGTCAGCAAACACACTTTGCGTCCCACCGGATAAAATAATTCCTTTTACATTCATCGCCCGTATTTTATCTGCCGTTGTTGTGGCTGGATAAAGTTCACAATATACGCCAAGCTCTCGAACTTTTCTCGTTAACAACTGATTGTACGGACTGCCAAAATCAATTACGAGAATCATTTCTTGATCGGTCGTACGATTTACCATCTTGTCACCTCTAGCTTGAATTAAAATTTAACTATTTCTCCAAGAAAATCTCTTTATATAGAATAAACGAAGTTCCCCCTTTTTAACAAGAAGCAATAAAAAAGAACCCAAATCTTTTCACAAGGGTTCTAAAAAAAGAATGATTCACAAGGTCTTGACGGCACCGTCCCGGCTTTTCTTAAAAACGCACTATTCCCGTCCTGTCCTTCGCATGAGTCGCTCCCATGCATCATACCAGTCAACCTCACCGGTAACGCTCCCGTTGCCATAAACGAGTCGCTCATACAAGCTCGTCAACTTTGTCATTTCTTCCGTGTGGAAATAGTCATCAATCTTGCGGGCATAATCGCGCAAAGTTACCCCGGTTTCCCTTTGCAGGCCAGCTCGTTCTAAGCAACTCACCAAAGCTAAATACGCCTTCTGGAACGTGTGCCAATCGGATTTATTTTTATATTTCACAATGTAGAATAAAGGGAGCCACTTATGCCGGAACACGAACAGTAAGACCGCCACAATCAACAAAGGAATGACAAACAAGAAGTTCGCGAGTCTGTTCCAGAAGCTCGCTTCACCGCTTCCAGATGCCCCATCAGTGCCTTCATCCATTTCGAACTGATTGAAGTCTTGTTGGGTATGTTCTTCCGGTAACTCCCACTCATCCACAACATCCTGCTCCGTCGTTTGGTCTGTTTCAATTTCCATATAAAACTGGACGTAATTGGAAAACCCTTTTGTCGGTTCAAACGGAACCCAGCCTACACCGGGAAAGTACACTTCTACCCAGGAATGGGCGTGGTTATTTTTAATTTCAAAAAGCTGATAGTCGATAATCGTGCGATCGATGATATCCCCATCTGTATAGCCCTTTACCCAGCGGGCAGGGATGCCGATCGAACGCAACAGGACGACCATTGAAGTCGAGAAGTTATCGCAATACCCTTTTTTCGTTTCAAATAAAAACTGATCGACATAATCATCCTCTTCGCCGGGGATCGCCACATCTTCCGTCTCATACGTGAATTCGAAACTTTGCAAGTACATTTCTATATCTTTAGCTCGATCGTACCAGTTGTCGGAATCAGCCGTAAGTTGAACGGCCAGCTCCCGCACCCGTTCCGGCAATTGTTCCGGAAGTTGTGTATATCGTTGTAAAAAATTCTCATCGATTCCGGAAGCATCACGAACGGACCGTAACCGGGAAATATCATAGGAGGGCCGCCGGTAAGTCATGCTGTAATTCTCGAAGTCTTCCCCGAAATCGAGCTTTTCCTTTACCGGATCGACAAAGTACGGTCTTCTCCCCTTACCTAAATAGCCGGTGATCTTGCGCCTCGTTCCCGATTCATTTTCTTCCAAAACCGGTGTGGCCCCAAGCTGCACGTCTTCAGCGCCATACGGATATATCACGTGATCTTTACCCGCCGCTACTTCCACAAAGGCGGTATACAATTCGGATTCTAAAAATTCATCCTCCACATGATAGATCGGGATTCTTTCCTCATTCGCTTCCACCTGGACAAAATGCTCTTCCGCCGATGTTTCCCAGCCTTTTCCCGTATACACATCTTTCGTTTCAATCCGCCAGTATTGACTGTGCCGCGAATAAACGGTAAAGACACGGGTATCACTTGGCAAAAATGGTCCCCCTAAATAAGAGTCGTCTTCATCATAACCAATATAACTGATACCTTCCCCACGTCGCTCTCCGCCATCCGGATTGGTATTCAGCGACTTCAGAAACGGTACGGGGTCAGGCCATTTAGGTCCGGCCTTCGGAACGAGAATCCCGAGGGAAGTCGTGAAGAAAACTACTCCCATTAAAAGCAGCAATCCTTTTCCCTGGAAAATGCGTACATGAAAGAGCTGTTCCCGATCCGCCAGGCGATAGTATGCGATAATACCGAGACCGCATAACCCGAATAAAAAAGTGCGGATTATAGCAAATTTCGCATCAAAAGGGGTAAAAGTATCCAGGATTGCTAGATAAGTCACCGTGATCAAAACAAAAAAGAAAGCAAATTTGCGAATCATCACCCAGTAATGGAGCAGATAAACGGTTAAACCTAATAAAATAAATAGTAATAACGTCCGAAACGAATTCGTTAAATAAAACCATTCCTGCGCGAACAATAAGTCGAGATTGAAAAATAGATCGGCAAAAATTTCATTCGGCCAGAAAAGACCGGGGCCCGGACTTTTAAAATGGTAAAAATTCATCATGATGATGATATAAAGAGAAACAATAAGGAGATTAGCCGGAATGGGAAACTTAAAATAACTTAACAAGAAACATAAGATCAGGAAAACGATAAAAATCGGTAGATTGATATCAACGGCTAATCGCTTTAATGGATACAGCCATTCACATAATAGTAAAAAGACGAGAAGATGTACGAGCAAAGCTTCAAGTGTTTTTCTTTCTAAAATCATCCGACTTCTCCCCTTGCAAAGGCATGAGCAAATTCGCCTTCCCGGATTATCCGCCCTTGAATGCCCTTTTGCTTTAATGACGCCAGTAATGAAATTTCTTCCCGGCTGATCAGTTCCTGGCGAGGTTTCACGACGAAAACGGAGATTTGACTTCTATCCCTGGCAAGGTGCATAAGCTCACTTACCAATTCTTGATTCAACGAATGAACAATGAAAACGATATGCTGCAGGTGGCGTTTCAACAACTCTTCAGATCTGATGATTTGCGCAAGCTCAATTTCGGCATCATCTTCCACGCGAGCCAGGGCCAAAAAGATTTTTTGCAAATGGGACTGGCCTTGCTGCAAGCGAATGTATTCCCGCTCCTTGCCAAAACTGTAAAAACCGATTTCAATCCCTTCTTTTAACACGGCTGTCACAACGCTTGCGCAAAAGGTGACGAGTAATTCAAATTGCTTGCATGGGGTCCGATCCAACACGAGGAAAACATCTTGATTTTTCCGCTGTTCAAACTCCTTCGTCATCAACTGATTCTTCCGGGCGCTGGCCTTCCAGTTAATCCAAGAAAACCGATCTCCCTGCTGGTATTCCCGGACACTGATCGCCATCGTCGTATCCCGCTGCACCATATCTTTCGTGCGCGCCAATCCTTGATCAAATTCATTTTCTTGCGGCAAATATTGTAGGGGAACGGTCACCGGATACACAATGAATGGCTTCGCTTCCTGGAGCTCGACCTCTTTCCGGATAAATCCGAAAAGATCTGCAACCGTCACGCGGATTTCGGTAAATTGAAATTCGCCCCGGGAAATTTTAGGAATTTCATACTCATATTCAAGCGTTTTTTTCAATAAAGGAAATTGCAACGTTCGCCATGTCCGTTCAATTTGATTTTTTCGCTTTCTCATGACCGTATCATGAATGAATACATAAAAGAGAGGAAAGCGTACCGGCAAAACAATTTTCAAATGAACAGGCACCGTATCTCCGGCCCGATATTCCGATTTTTGTAAGTTCCGCTCCACTGCAATGTTTTCGATCGGGTAAAAATAAAGACTGATCGAATAAAGGGCAATCGGAAGAAATGCCGCAAAGAGAAACCAACTGACAAAGCCCCCCTGAAACATCGCGAAACAAAAACTCGCGACTGTTAAAACCATGAATGCGAGCAGTTTCAAGCCATTGCTTAACGATTTGAATTGTTCCATCGCGCTCACCTGCGTATCGGTACCCGGGTGGTCGTCATGATCGAATAAACGACATCTTGCGGGGATACCCCATCGTATTTTGCTTCGGAACGTAAAATAATCCGGTGGGAAAATACGTGCGGTGCTAAAAATTGCACATCATCCGGAACGACATAATCCCTGCCGTGAATAAAAGCATACGCTTGTGCCGCCTTCATTAAAGCGATTGAACCGCGGGGACTCACTCCTAAATAAACCTGTCCGTGCGTTCTCGTTCGTTCAGAAATCGACACGATATAACTTTTCACCGTTTCATCGACAAACACATTTTTTACTGCATCCTGTAAAACGATTAACTCATTGACAGTGATCACCGGTTGTAAATCTTCGATGGGCGGGCGGTGCTGGGCCCGCGTTAAAATATCGATTTCCTCTTCATGGGAAGGATAGCCCATTTTCATTTTTAATAAAAAGCGGTCGAGCTGCGCTTCAGGTAAAGGATAGGTCCCCTCATATTCAATCGGGTTTTGGGTTGCCATGACAAAGAACGGTTTTGGTAGATTGTAAGTGATGCCATCGACGGTAATTTTACCCTCGTCCATGCCTTCTAAGAGAGCAGACTGGGTTTTCGGCGATGTCCGGTTAATCTCATCAGCGAGAATAATATTCCCCATAATCGGTCCCGGACGGAATTCAAATTCCATCGTTTTCGGATTATAAATCGACACACCTAATACATCGGAAGGCAATAAATCCGGAGTAAACTGAATTCGCTTAAACGTCGTGTCGACAGATTTAGCTAGCGATTTGACGAGCATCGTTTTGCCAACACCGGGCACATCTTCTAATAAGACATGTCCTCCTGCAAGCAGTGCCGTTAAACTCAAAATAATTTCTTTCCGCTTGCCAACGACTACCGTTTCAATATTGTTGACGATCTCCGCTAACTTCGGATACAAAGTTTCCTTCTCCATTCGCTTCCTCCCCGTATTTGTAAACACATGTCTTTCCTTTGTCTTATTCGCTATGAAACGAATCAGTACCTCTTTTTTTATGTTATCTTTTCAATATTATAAAACTATTAATGTAAATTTGAATATCTGGCAATAAAAAAAAGAGCCCGATGCTCTTCTCTAAGAATATCATTCTTTTTCAGCGGTTAGACAGATGTGCGGGAATTTTAAGTCTTTTTACAATACACGGACTCCAGCACCGTTCTCTGAAACGCATATCCCGTTTTTGTTTTTCCTTCCACCTGGATCGTTAAATTGTACACGCCATCGGCAAAAGGGGGAATTACTAGCTTTTGGCTATTGGTGAGGTGATCCACGCGAATCCGTTTCAATTTTTTCATGCGGGGTGAAATAAATTCGAGGAGAATGTCTAAATTTATCCCTTTCGGATCCGTAAACTCCTGCTTGCACATATAGAAAATATTAATCGTCTCCGTTGCCGTCGTAATAATGGCCTGATCTTGATTAATTTTGCTCGAAAAATGAACGGTTAATATAAATGGCCCGGGCTCTTCCCCCATTGCTACCATTACGCGCCAGCGACCGGGAGATGGATTTTTTATAATTTTTCGGTAGGTGAAACCGTATTGAAAAAGTTCCGTATTCCTTTTTAAGGAAAAATCGTTCAAGGTTTGACCGCGCGGGTCCATTAATTGGATGTGAAGATCTTTTTTATTGCAAAGCCAGTTCACGACTATTTGCTGGACACGATCTTCCACAAAAAACTCTTCCTGAACAAATCCGCTCTCGTATCCGCTTTGATAATAGGATTGCAAACGAATCAGCTCCCGCCCATTCCATTCATTCAAAAAAAATTCATTAAACATATATATGATTGCCTGAAGTGAAAATATGAAAAACAACAATATTTTTTGGAATCGGTATCAAAGGTTTGCTGGGTAAGGAGAAAACAGTGTTGCAAGAAGAACGAAAGATTCGCAGAGCGACATACAACTAATGGACAATGGTTTTCAGCAAATTCATCTCGAGTTACGGCTCGCAAATTTATGCCTTTGCAATTAGTTTCATGATTTTACATGCTACCTTTAGTCATTAAGCTGAATTACTGGATCTTGTTCGCTTTTTACTAATTGCTCATGTTCCTATTTGGCGGTACGGTTATTTTAATTAATACACCGACCAGATGATTCAGAAAACGGTCGATGATGTCTATAAAGGGCGGGACTTTTCAATTCTCTCGATTTGGCGCCCAGAGCTTGATGCCGATCGGTATTATTTTGTTCGGTTTTCTCTATGACGTTTTACCGGCTACTCCGGTCTTAATCATCTCCAGTCTCCTTCTTGTGATTTCAGCCCTATACTTGCTCAGAGCGGGTATTGGTCGCAAAGCGGATCCGGATTTAGCAATAAAAAATAAAACAGAATAATCGTTAAAACTATCCCCAGCCAGATCGTAAACTGTTTCAGGGCTATTTTCATCCTCTCAATCTTCTGGAACGTATTGATATGTATGTAAATCGACTCTACCCTCAGAACTTACTTCTACCCCTTCCATCTGTAAATTGCGGATTTGTTCTTCATACGTTTCATAATCTTTTATAGCGATTTGACCCCGGGCATTGACGACCCGGTGCCACGGCAAATGATATGTTCGACTCATGGAATGTAAAATCCGCGCGACTTGCCGCGCTGCCCGGGAATTTCCTGCCAGCCGGGCAATCTGACCATAGGTCATTACTTTTCCCGCAGGGATTTGTTGAATGATGCGAATAACCCGTTCGGTAAATGGTTGCACAAGTGTTGCTCCTTTCCAAAATCGGTACGACCATTGCTTTAAAAATCTCTTTCATTCATTTTATGGCATCGCCAATCCGTCGACAAGGATGGAAGGTAGATTAGTTATCTTTGTTTTCTAAATATTTTATAATTATAAAAAGTGAAAGGGGGATCGCTTGTGAAATTCGATTGCATCATCATCGGACACGGATTGGCTGGACTCGTTGTGGCAACGGAACTCGCCGCGGCCAAGAAAAAGGTATTATTAGTCGATCAAGAAGCGGAGAATTCAATTGGCGGACAGGCTTGGTGGTCCTTTGGCGGACTGTTTCTTGTCGATTCACCGGAACAAAGGAGGATGGGCATTAAAGACTCTCATGACCTTGCCTGGCAAGACTGGCTCGGATCGGCAGGCTTCGACCGGGAAGACGAAGATTTTTGGGCCAAAAAATGGGCGGAAAAATATGTGGAATTTGCGGTTGGAGAGAAAAGAACGTGGCTTACATCTTTGGGCATTCGCTTCTTTCCGATTGTTCAGTGGGCCGAACGGGGTGGCTATTTAGCCGATGGTCACGGCAACTCGGTCCCGCGATTTCACATCACCTGGGGGACAGGCCCCGGGCTCGTCGAACCTTTTGCCCAGCGGTTGCAAGAGGCGAGCAAAGACGGATGGGTGGAATATCGCCCGCGCCATCGGGTTGATGAGTTAATCGTTAATAATGGACAGGTCATCGGTATCAAGGGAAGTGTGCTTGAACCGACAGACGTTCCCCGGGGAGTTGCCAGCTCTCGCGAAGTTGTTGGAGAGTTTGAATTTTTCGGTGAGACGGTCGTTATTGCCAGTG
Organism: uncultured Bacillaceae bacterium; assembly: GCA_937951955.1. Taxonomy (GTDB): domain Bacteria; phylum Bacillota; class Bacilli; order Bacillales; family Caldibacillaceae; genus CALGAD01. The sequence continues at coordinate 23,755 of CALGAD010000145.1, read as the reverse complement.
GCGGCATCGGTGCCAATTTAGAATTGATTCGGAAAAACTGGCCAGCACGAATCGGAAACCCACCGGAGCGTATGCTTTCAGGGGTTCCCGCCCATGTCGATGGACGGATGCTAGCGATTGCAGAAAAAGCAGGAGCAAAGATCGTTAACCGGGACCGGATGTGGCATTACACGGAAGGAATTAAAAACTGGAATCCGATCTGGCCTAACCACGGCATCCGCATTTTACCCGGACCGTCACCACTCTGGTTCGATGCCACCGGAAAAAGACTGTCTGCACCTTATTTTCCTGGTTTTGATACGCTAGGTACGTTACGTGCGATCATGGAAACGGGCTATGATTACTCCTGGTTTATTGTCTCACAAAAAATCATTGAAAAAGAAATCGCCCTCTCTGGTTCCGAGCAAAATCCCGATATTACCGGAAAGAGTATGAAACAAGTCCTCAAGCGGATTTTACCCGGACCGCCGGGACCGGTACAAAAGTTTTTGGATCATGGGGAAGATTTTATTATCGCAGATAATTTAAATGAACTTGTCGCCAGAATGAACGAATTAACAGGAACATCCCTCTTAAATGCAAAAGAAATCGAAGAACAAATTAAAGCCCGCGACCGGGAAGTGGTGAATAAGTTCACGAAGGATTTACAAATTACCGCCATCAGAGGTGCCCGCCACTATCTCGGGGATAAAATGATTCGCGTTGCCCCGCCTCACAAAATTTTAGATCCACAAAACGGCCCGCTCATTGCCATTCGCTTGAATATTATCAGTCGAAAAACTTTGGGTGGTTTGCAAACGGATCTGTCCGGTCGGGTCCTCGACAAATCCGGTAATCCCTTTGCCGGTTTATATGCAGCGGGTGAAGTCGCTGGATTCGGGGGCGGTGGACTCCACGGTTACCGTTCATTAGAAGGAACCTTTTTAGGTGGCTGCTTATTTACAGGATTGCAGACTGCAAAAGGGATACTTGCAGATTTAAAATCATGAGAAGTGGGGTCTTTTGGGTAAATGTTTCCGGGATTTGAGTAATTTCCTCTGTTATTTGAGTAAATTCCTCTCCATTTTGAGTAAATTGCGCGCGGATTTGAGTATTTTCATTGCTGATTTGGGTAAATTCCGACGCAATTTAGGTAAATTCCGCCGGGATTTGGGTAAATTTAAAAGGCAAGAGGTTCTACTCCTCTTGCCTTACCTTTTATGCCTTCGGATGAACCATGTCGCGCGGATTCACGTAGCGGTCGAATTCTTCTTCCGTTAAATAACCGAGCTTCAAGGCCGCTTCTTTCAAGGTGGTTCCTTCTTTATGGGCGAGTTTAGCAATTTCTGCAGCTTTTTCATAACCGATATGCGGGTTTAAAGCTGTTACTAACATTAACGATTCATTGAGGTATTTTTCAATGACCTCTTTATTCGGCTCGATGCCGACAGCGCAATGATCATTGAAAGAACGAATTCCGTCTGCAAGTAACCGGGCGCTTTGTAAGAAGTTATAAGCAATAACCGGTTTAAAGACGTTCAATTCGAAGTTCCCCTGACTAGCGGCAAAGCCAATGGCTGCATCATTGCCCATCACCTGAACAGCCACCATCGTTAATGCTTCGCTCTGGGTCGGGTTGACTTTTCCAGGCATAATGGAGGAACCCGGTTCATTTTCCGGAATCGTAATCTCGCCAATCCCGCATCTCGGTCCTGAAGCCAACCAGCGAACATCGTTAGCAATCTTCATTAAGTCCGCCGCTAATGCTTTCAAAGCTCCGTGAGCATACGTCATTTCATCATGGCTTGTTAAGGCATGGAATTTGTTTCGGGACGAATAAAAGTCGATGCCTGTATATTTCGCGATCTCCTCCGATACGAGAACACCGAACTCCGGATGGGTATTGATTCCCGTACCGACCGCTGTTCCCCCAATGGCAAGGGCTTTCATTTGATTGGTGCTTTCTTGAATGAATTCCAAAGAACGCTCCAGCATATGGACCCAGCCGCTAATCTCCTGTCCAAGCGTTAAAGGTGTTGCATCTTGCAAATGGGTCCGGCCGATTTTCACGATTTCTTTGAAGGCACTCGCCTTTTCGTCTAGCGTTTCATGTAACTTTTTGATTTCCGGAACGAGTTTCTTCTCCACGTATTCCACAGCAGCCACATGCATCGCGGTCGGGAATGTGTCGTTGGAGCTCTGCCCCATGTTCACATCATCGTTCGGGTGCAGTCTCTCTTCGGAACCTTTTTCTTGTAAAATTTCGTTGCCGCGGTTGGCGATCACTTCATTCAAATTCATGTTGGACTGCGTCCCGCTTCCCGTCTGCCATACCTTGAGCGGGAAATGATCATCCCATTTTCCTTCCAAAATTTCATCCGTTACTTGCACAATCGCTTCGGCTTTAGCGTCACTTAGCTTACCCAATTTGTTGTTCACGATAGCGCAACTTCTTTTTAAAATGGCAAAAGCACGAATGATCTCTAATGGCATTTTTTCCGTACCGATCGCAAAGTTATGATAACTTCTTTGCGTTTGCGCTCCCCAATACTTATCAGCGGGGACTTTTACTTCTCCCATCGTATCCCTTTCAATACGATATTCCATCATAACCCCTCCTACGTTTTACCGGAAAAACAATTGTAAACACTTTTATTATAATCAATTTTCAATTACAATTCTATTAAATTGACAGCCAATTCTAAGTAATCCGTCATAAGCGACTATTTTTTAACCAAACCTACCGCCGCCAAAATAGTAAAAAATCGTCTTTCCTGGAACACATGCTATTTTCGTGTCCAAAACTTTCGTAAAAAAGAAAAAACCCCATTCACGAAATGAATGGGCATTTGGTTACACATATTCAAATTGTGCAAGCTAAACGAGTTTTTGACCGCAATTCGGGCAGAAGTTTGCTCCCTGGACTTTGTGACCGCAGTTCGGACAGAAATTCGGTCCTTGTTTATTCCCGCCTGCCGGTGCCGGACCCGCTCCTTGACCTGCCTGATTATTCCCGTCGCTTTCTTCCATCGTCTTAAACATTTCTTTCGCAAGTTTCATCCCCATCATCATGCCGGCCATATCACTGGCTGCACCGCCACCTTTGATTTTCCCTGAAGTCAAGCCTTCTGTAAAGGAAACTTGCTGGAATCTTCCCAAGTCGCCGATCATGCTGTGGGAGGCAGTTTTGGTAATCATATCTTGAATTTCTTTCGGATAATTGAAGCTTCGAATGTTAAAATCTGTAATCGTTAAGCCGATATCGAGAATTTCCATATCGAGGTCTTCTTTGATACCTCTGGCAATTTCCGCTGCATTCGCCTGAAGATTAAACATATCCTTGCCTTCCATGGAAATCCATTTCATTAACAGCTGATCCAGTTCCGAAGTGATCCGGATTTTCACATCTTCAACGAAATATTTATCCTTTACACCGGCGATTTTATCGATTAATGTCACATAATCATGCACTTTAAAGGAAAAGGTACCGTTCGCACGAATCGGCAGTCCTCCGGGAAGTCCTTGGGTCGGTAACAGGATTGCATTTTTCGTACCCCATTTAACGACGAATTCCTTCGTATTGACAAACAGCACTTCACACCGGAGCCCACTATTAAAACCGAATTTGAACCCTTTTAAAGTAGACAGGAAAGGAATAATTTCGGACTCGATATGGAAATTTCCCTCGTCTTTAAAAATCCCTTCGATTTTTCCATTGTATAAAAAGATCGCGTCCTGTCCGGGACGAATAATTAACCGGCTCCCTTTTTTAATCTCTTTATTTTTCCATTTCCAAAAAATCATATCATCGCGGAATTCTTCCCATTCCACGACATTCGCAAATTGATTGCGGAAAAATGCCATACGGATCCATCCTTTCTTTTCAATATCCTATTCCATCTCCAAGGAAAAGTCGTTAAAAACTGCCGCGCCGACTCTTAAAGGAACCGCCGCCACCGCCACGAAAGCCACCGGAGGAATTGGATTTTGGACGGCGCTTTTTCGTAACAACCGTTCGCACGTATTGGTCTTTTCGGGCGCGAATTTTCGATGCACTGTGGTCGCGATACATGCCTTCCGTAACGGTCACTTTACCGCCGGATGTGTAAGCCATATATCCCACAACTCCAGTAGCGATGAAAACGGCAATAATCAGCTGTACCCACCATTGATAAAATATATTTTCCTCTTCCGTTCGCCCGGAAGATGCTTCTTCTCCGGAATATTCCGGTTCCACGCCCATATAGTCATGCGCATCTTCAATAAAAGCATAAAAGGCACTGAAATATTCATCAGATGATAAGTAATTCATCAAGGTATTTTCTAATCGATCGAAGTCTTGATTCGTTAATAAGGAATCGGCTAAATAATAACCTTTAAAAAAGTATTCCCTCACCGACATATCGACGGTCAAAATCAAGGCATCGAGTGGTTCTCCTTGCGAAATCTCATCATAAAAATCATCGGTATATACTTCAACATCGCTACCGTCTTCTTTTGTAATAATAACAAAAACAATATCCCGTTCAAACCCTAATTGTTCTGCGAGGTTCTCGAGTTCCGCTTCTTCTTCCGCCGTTAACAAATCGGCATCATCATATATGTGACGATCGATTGTTGCCGCATCAACCATCAATCCACCAGCTAAAAATAACACGATGGCAAAAATAAACCGTAAAGATTGTTTAAGAAAAATCTTCATGAGAACCAACCTCCCTGAATCGCCATCGTGATGAGGCGGAAGAGAAGAAACGATCCCGCTGCAATTCCTGTAAACCAGGCAGCCGTTCTTCCTTTACTAAATGGCGGATAGCCGACGATTTTTCCCGTTTGACCGTTCATGGCAAATAAATATTCTTGCCGATTATAGTCATACGTAAAAACCCATACAGGTAGCAGGGCATAATAGGCGCTAACCTTTCTCGTGTCGATCGATTTATCTTTAATCTGCACCGTCGTATACCCGGTCAGCGTCGAGTGGACAAATGAGTCGATAAACTGGCGAACTTTACTCTTCGCCCGCGGGAACAGTTCCTCATCATCATATTGATATTTTTCCGCAAGATAGCCGGCTAAATAAGGAAACTGAAAATCTTTTAATTTGTTATACGGAAACGGCTCCAGCTTATCCATCAGCTCGTCATTCATTTTAATCGAGGCATCGACAGGTACTTTATTGTATTTTAAGTAAATATCGCGATATAAATCGTAATATTTTGTTTCCGTATAAATATAATCGCCTTTCGTGTACGTGCGTACTCTCGTGCCGACCGCATGCACTTTAACATCACTGTCTAAATCATAAAGCCAAAAAGGTACGTAAACCCCGGTTATCTCTTTGATTCGATCACCGTTTCGAAAATCCCCTGGCGCTAACAGGCGTTTTCGCGACCATTTTTTAAAAGCCTCCATCGCCTCTTCCTTGCTGATGGCAAAGGGAATGACGAGTTGGGGTGCCAGCGCACCGGAAAGGCGGTCGGCCAATACGACACCGGCTCCGCAATAGCTGCATTTAGTTGCCGCCGTATCTTTATCGGTAATCAAAACCGCGCCACAGTTCTCACAATGGTACTCATTCGCTTCGTCGTCGGTAAATGTCCCTTGAATATGATCTTGCGGAAAACTGTCAATATGATCTTCTCTTCCACAGGCCGGACAGGACAGGGCACCGGATTTAGCATCATAGTTCATATCATCCCCACAGTTCGGGCATTTATAATGGATAACCATCCTTCTCCCACCTCGCTCTATATAGAATCGTTGCAATAGCGCTTATCTTTATTATGCTATTGAACGAATCTATTTTTCTACTATAATGATTGCTTTGAAACAAAAAATTCGTCTTTAGGTGTCATTTCTAATGAAATAATCGTTCATTTTCGCGTCTATTCACCATCGATCTTCTTTTCGCATCATGTCAATCTCTTTCATATCATCTGCGAGTTTATCGCGAACGGCCCGCAGTTTCTTTGCTTTATCCGCCACATACTGATATTCATTTTCTAACCGTTCGCGCTGGGAGGCAAGTTTATCCACTTGATCGCGAAATTTTTGCGCATCCGCATCATTCCCGGCTTTTTCTGCCCGCATCGCGTACTTTTCCATTTTCTTAATATCTTGAATGCATTCATCAAGGGCACGCTTCAACCGCTTCTCCTCCGCATCGATCGAAGCCGCCTCCGCCTTGATTTTGCCGATTTCATCCTCGAGTTTACGAACATAATCCCGCATCGCTTTTTTCGAGTCATCTCTGTGCAAAAACCGATCGAACAGTCCCACGATCACAACCTCCCGTTCATCGTTACACTTATTATATACGAGAATAGCCCTTCGAAAGATTCATTTTCTTAGAAAAGCAAAATGGTAGATGTTTCCAATGCCATTCTTCAGTCACTCTTAAAAAACTCTTATTATAAAAAAAGGGAATCTCAACCGTGGAGATCCCCCATTTCTCTATATGCACTTTAAAAATTAGCCCATTATAAACTCTATCTTTTTCCTTTATCATAAATCTCACCAAGAGCCCGCGGTGCCCGGTTCGATTTGGAGAAAAAGACGAGCAGTAATAACGTTAAAATATACGGCAATGTCATGAATAAATCGGTAAAGCTACTGGAAAGCCCCATCTGCATGGCAAGATATGTTCCTCCCGACCGGGCGAACCCGAACAGAAGACAGGCGATAAATGTCGGACCAATCCGCCAATTACCGAAAATCAAAGCGGCAATGGCTAAAAATCCGTAACCCATATAAATACTAGAGGAGAAGTTCGCCGAAAGGGAATAAGCGAAACTCATCCCACCGAGTCCGGACAATAATCCGGAAATTAACACAGCAATATAGCGAATCTTCGCCACATCGACACCGGCTGCATCCACGGCATGGGGATTTTCCCCGCTCGCCCGCAGGCGCATGCCGAACTTCGTTTTGTATAAGAGATACCAGGCGAAAATCGCGATGATGATGATAATGACTTCAAAAGGATATACATCCGTGAAAAAGGCACCGATCACCGGGATATCGGATATTCCCGGAACGGTAAACCGGTCCGATACGCTTAATAAGAATTTATCAGAAGGTGTTCCGAACACGAGCGCGTTGATTTGTGCCGTTAAAAACGCTGTTAAGGCGACGGCTAAAATATTGATGACGACACCGCTAATGACTTGATCCGCTTTAAAACGAATGCTGAGCACCGCATGAATCACGGAAAAAACCATGCCGCCGAGCATCGAGAATAGTAAAGCGACATAAAAGAGCTGATGGACTTCAAGATCCGTAAAATGCGCGATTAACACAACGGCTAATGCCCCGATAAAGGCACCGAATCCTTGAAAACCTTCCAGGGCTAAATTCGTGATCCCGCTCTTTTCGCTATAAATCCCGCCGATAGCCATAATAAATAAAGGTAGAGCAAAGGAAAGACCATCAATAATCACCGTATCCATCAGGCATCACTCTCCCTTCCATCCTTTTCCAGTTCTTTTAACTGATTCACTTTATATTTCAAGTACGTGCCACAGGCACTGAATAATAAAATTAACCCGACGATCACCGAAGCAATCTCCTGCCTGATGCCTGCCTGAGAACTCATATACGTGCTTCCTTGATCAATAACCGAGATTAAGAAGGAAGAAAAGATAACCCCGATCGAATGGGTATTACCGAGCAAGGCTACCGCAATGGAGTTAAAACCGACTTCGGATAACACCCGTGGCTGGATGGAAGAGAAATAGCCTAAATAATAGGTAACCCCGGCAAGCCCCGATAAGCTTCCCGATAGAACCATGGCGAGAACAACATTTTTCCCGACATTCATCCCCGCATATTTTGCGGCATTTTGATTGACCCCGACCGTTTTGATTTCAAAACCTGTGACCGTTTTTTCAAGGAAAAATTTTAATAAGACCGCCACGATAATCGCTAAAACAAAGCCTAACGGAATTTCCATTTTCAAATTGGCCGCTTCCACATTCGTCAGGGTCAACCGGGCCGCATCGGAAATATAGCGCGATTGGCGCGATACAGGATCGATATAATACATATGGATAAAGAAGCTAATGACGTAAGAAGTGATATAGTTCAACATGATCGTTGACACCACTTCATTTATATTAAAGCGATGTTTCAACCAGCCGACAAATCCGCCATAAGACCACCGGCAATGATTCCGACTACTAAAACGAGCGGTTTCGCAATAAGCGGATGGAAATCACTGTATCCGATTAAAATAGTCGCAAGAAATCCGGAAAAAAGCATCTGACCGGAAACCCCGATATTAAACAATCCGGCTTTCAAAGCGATAATGACCGCGAGACTGGCAAAGACAAGCGGCGTCATCGCATTCAACAAATGTAAAAAGTCCGTTAAGACACTTTTATATCCCGCATAAACGGGTTTCGGCACAATTCCCGCCCCTTGCAATAAGTTTAAAAATGCTTGCAAGGGATTTCTGCCGATGATTAAAATCACAATCGCCGCGGCGATTAAACTAATGATGATTGCGACGAGTGGAATCGTGATCGATTGCCATTTTTCATCACGAATAGGTCGAAGTAGTACGCTATGAATTGAATGATTTCTCTTATCCATGCTTTGCCCCCATCATATACTCACCGACTTCATTTTTCGTTAACGATTCTCTACTTGCAATTTTTTGCAGTTCGCCATTGTATATAACGGCAATCGTATCGGCGATATTCATTATTTCATCCAGCTCCAGGGAAACGAGGAGAATCGCTTTCCCTTTATCCCGCTCTTCGATAATCATCCGGTGAATATTCTCAATCGCCCCGATATCCACACCCCGGGTCGGCTGAACGAAAATCATCAGCTCCGATTGCAATTCAATTTCACGAGCGATAATTGCCTTTTGCTGATTCCCGCCACTCATGGAACGAACTTGCGTCGCCGTTCCCTGACCGGAGCGAATATCGTATTTGCCGATTAATTGCTCACCGAAGGAAGTGAAGATTTCATGATTCAAAATGCCCTTATGGGAAAACGGCTCCCGGTAATACTGTTTCAGGGAAAGGTTCGTTGCCAGATCAAAATCTAAAACGAGACCGAATGTTTGCCGGTCTTCCGGAATATACGAAATCCCTTCTTCCGTCCGTTCACGGATGCTGCTATCGGTAATTTCTTTTCCATTTAAGAAAATCTTGCCGCCACTCACCTTCGTTAAACCAGCGATGGCATCGGCAATTTCCACCTGCCCGTTATCGGCAACACCGGCGATCGCAAAAATTTCCCCGCCGTGGATTGAAAAAGATACGCCTTTGACCACTTCAATACCGTCTTTATTTTTCACCCGTAAATTTTCCACGCGCAGGACTTCATCGCGCAGGTTTACCGGAGTCTTTTCCATTTCGAGGTTCACTTCCCGACCGACCATTAAACGGGATAAATGTCGAACCGATGTCGTTTTTACATCCAGCACATCGACAAGTTTACCCTTGTTTAATACCGCACAACGATCCGCAACCTTTTTCACCTCATCGAGCTTGTGGTAATTAAAATGATTGTTTTCCCGCCTTGTCGTAAACCTTCAATAATATTCAAAAGATACTCGATTTCCTGCGGCGTTAAAACAGCGGTTGGTTCATCGAAAATGAGAATTTCCGCCTCCCGGTACAGCACCTTCAAAATTTCTACCCGCTGCTGCATGGAAATCGTTAAATCCGAAATCCGTTTCGTCGGATTGACTTCTAAACCAAATTGCTTCGATAGTTCACGAATCTTTTTATTCGCCCCTTGAATATCCACGTAGGAGAAAAGACCGGCGAATTTCTTCATCGGCTCGATACCGAGGATAATATTTTCCGTGATCGTATAATCGGGAACGAGTTTGAAATGCTGGTGCACCATGCCGATATTGAGTTTCGCCGCATGGTTCGGGGATTGAATGGCGACTTTTTCACCGCGAATATAAATTTCTCCTTCATCCGGTTCATACATTCCGCTTAATATACTCATCAGTGTCGATTTACCGGCACCATTTTCACCGAGTAACGCAAAGATTTCCCCTTTTTTAATACTGATCGATACATCATCATTGGCCACAATACCTGGAAATCGCTTCGTTATATGCTTCATCTCAACAATATATTCTGACATCACTTGACTCCTTTATCCTCCATACATTCCATTTGCCTTTATGAATATTGATCACTTAGGTTGCCATGCTTAAATCTTTTTAAACAGAATCCATTTATCAGGAAAAATAATAGAAGTTCATTATTCCCTAGTTTTTCTTAAACAGGGAATAATAAACTTCTAATGGGCGAAATCCTCACAGTTTTCTTATTCGCTTATTATAAACCCGGGAAGTTTTCAGGTGTATGACCGTTGAAGTTCGATGCCGGAACGATTTCTCCGTTTTTCACTTTTTCGTACACTTCATCAATTTTGGCAATCGTTTCTGCGGTCATTTGGTGACGGCCTTCTTCTTTCACATAACCGGTAGAATCGGTATCGGCGTGAAGAACTTCGTTTCCACCTTTAAAGGTTCCGTCAACAATCGCGTTCAATTGTCTTTCCACGTTCAGATTCATTACTTTAAGCGCACTTGTTAACATCACGTTGCGATCGCCAACTTGACCGTCTTCATACTGGTCAACGTCTGCACCGATAATTTTTACATCTTCTTTCGCTTCTTTTGCTGCGGTAATGGTACCTTGACCGGCATTACCAGCGGCAACGAAGATAATGTCTACGCCCTGTTCAATCAAAGAGTTACCGATTTTTTTCGCATTTTCAATTCCTTCAGGACCAAAGGTGCCGATATAGTTACCACCGACATCATTGTTATTCACATCTGTACCGCTATAACCAGGAAGCTCAACGATTTCTACGTCAGTACCAAGATGTTTGTTAGCATAATTTACTCCAGATTCAAAGCCAAATTGATAGTTAACGTTGGAAGGATAGGCAATTCCGTTCACAACAGCAACTTTATTTGTTTTTGTTTCTAAAGCTGCGGCAACTCCGACAAAGAAGCCAGATTCTTGTTCAGCAAAGGTCATCGCATAAATATTGTCAAATTCCGTTTGATCACCAACTGGAGCCGGTTCGGAATCCACCAGGATAAATTTCTTATCCGGGTTTTCCACAGCCAATTGGGAAATTCCAGCAAATTGGAATCCTGGTGTGACAATAACATCATAGTCAGCAACGATATCCGCTACAGCCTGTACACTAGCTGTCGGGTCACCACTCGGTTCACGAACGGCTTTCACCGTTGCATCCGGATGGTCTTCAATAAAGGCTAAAATACCTTCGTAATTGTTTTGGTTAAAACTACGGTCATCTACACCAGATGGGCTGGAGACAATGCCGATTTTCAATCCGTCTTTTTGTTCCGTACCTGCTTCATTATTACCTGCACCTTCGTTTTCATCTGTTGCGTTATTACCACAAGCTGCCGCAACAAAGGCGATTAAAACCATGGATACTAGTATTAATATTTTTTGAAACTTTTGTGCATGAAAATCCTCCTCTAAGATCTTGTTGTAAAGATGTATGGATTTTGTAAAAAATTAAAAGCTGCCTTCGTACATCAATGATTGGGGCCACAAGTTTCATGAAACATTGTTTATAGTGTATCCATAGCTTTTACGAAAAAAACGCTAAATAAAAAAGCTCCGATCGATACCGGAGCTTGACTGGGGCAGGTAAATTATGGAAGCAAACGACTGTTTTCCATATATACTCAACCTCGTAGTCAAGCTATTTACGGTAGCTTGGTAGAAACTTTCGGGCCATATTCCCAGAATTATACGAATCAGTTTTTAATTTTTACAATTGCATCGTACCATTAGAAATCGGGGGCTGTCAATAGAAAATACGAACATTAATAATTATAAACTTATTAAATGTTCGTTAATAGCGCGATTTATATAAAGAATTCCTAAAAATATAATATCAATCGCTTTCTTTTTTCAGGTTTTGCCATGAACAAAAATGTATGGTAAAACTATTGCATTCCACATTATTTGCAGGAGGGATACCCATTGAAAGGATATACAGCGCAGGACTATATCAAAAAACTCGGCCTCGAACCCCATAAGGAAGGGGGCTATTTTAAAAATACGTTTCACTCTTCCAGCTATCTTTCAAAAGAGAGCCTTCCCGGAGCCTTTAATGGCGAACGGAAGCTGTATACGAGCATTTACTTTTTACTCACTTCGAACGATGTGTCCCATTTTCATCGTTTAAAGTCCGATGAATTATGGTATTTCCATGCCGGAAGTCCACTCGTGATTCATATTATTGATGAAGAGGGGAATTACATCGAAAAGAAATTGGGGCTCGATCTTGATAATGGGGAGGAACCACAAGTACTCGTTCCGAAAAATTGCATTTTCGGATCAAGCGTTGCCGCTAAAGATTCGTTCTCACTAGTCGGCTGCATGGTCGCCCCCGGTTTCGCATATGAAGACTTCGAACTGTTTACACAGAAGGAGCTTTTAGATAAATATCCCCAGCATGAAGAGATCATCGTGAAGCTGGCGTATGAAAAGCTTCCTCAAGCCGAAAACCGGTAATTCTAGCACATTCTTTGTTAAACCGTTCAACCTGTTGCAGCTTATTTTAGGACAGAAACCTGTTAAAGCAACTTAGTATTGGGAAGTAATCCGATCCCATTATTATGACAAAAAAAGGTTTCTCACAAGGAAATTCCTTATGAGAAACCTTTTATATTAGGGAGTTACGGAGGTGCTCTTCCCTAAGGGATTACATCATTCCCATGTCTGGGCTTCCAGCACCGTTGTTTTTATTTTCTTCCGGAATATCGGAAATAACTGCCTCTGTTGTTAAGAACATAGCAGCAACGCTAGCCGCATTTTGTAATGCAGAACGGGTTACTTTTGTCGGGTCTACGATACCGGATTCGATCATATTGACCCATTCGTTGGTTTCAGCGTTGAAGCCTACGCCAACTTCTTCGTTTTTCAAGCGCTCGACAACTACAGAACCTTCAAGTCCAGCGTTTTCGGCGATTTGACGTACCGGCTCTTCTAAGGCGCGAAGTACGATACGTACACCAGTTAATACATCGCCGTCTGCTTCGATGGCAGCCACTTTCTTATAAACGTTCATGAGGGCTGTACCACCGCCGGATACAATACCTTCTTCAACAGCAGCACGAGTAGCGTTCAAGGCGTCTTCAATGCGTAATTTGCGCTCTTTCAATTCGGTTTCGGTTGCAGCACCAACTTTGATGACTGCGACACCACCGGCAAGTTTAGCAAGACGCTCTTGTAATTTTTCTTTATCGAAATCAGATGTCGTTTCTTCTAATTGAGCTTTGATTTGGTTTACGCGGCCGGCAATCTTGTCTGCGGAACCAGCACCTTCAACGATCGTTGTGTCGTCTTTCGTAACAACAACTTTACCAGCGCGACCTAATTGGTTAATGGTTGTGTTTTTCAATTCGAGACCGAGGTCTTCGGAAATCACTTCTCCGCCCGTTAAGATCGCAATGTCTTCGAGCATGGCTTTACGACGGTCACCGAAGCCAGGTGCTTTAACACCAACTACGTTCAATGTACCGCGTAATTTGTTCACAACTAATGTAGCTAATGCTTCCCCTTCAATGTCTTCAGCAATAATTAATAACGGTTTGCTTTGTTGAACAACTTGTTCTAAGACAGGAAGCACTTCCTGGATATTGGAGATTTTCTTATCCGTGATGAGGATGTAAGGCTCTTCAAGCACAGCCTCCATTTTATCCTGGTCTGTGACCATGTATGCGGAAACGTAACCGCGATCGAATTGCATACCTTCTACAACATCAAGCTCGGTTTCGAAGCCTTTGGATTCTTCGATGGTGATTACGCCGTCTTTACCAACGCGTTCCATAGCTTCAGCGATGAGGTTACCGACTTCTTGCTCACCGGAAGAAATGGCACCTACTTGAGAAATCGCTTCTTTGGATTCAACCGGCTTGGAGATCGCTTTTAATTCTTCAACAGCGACGGAAACAGCTTTTTCAATACCTCTGCGAATACCCATTGGGTTCGCACCAGCTGTTACGTTTTTCAATCCTTCACGGATCATAGCTTGAGCTAAAACAGTAGCTGTGGTTGTACCGTCACCAGCGACATCGTTCGTTTTGCTGGCTACTTCAGCCACTAATTTTGCACCCATATCCTCATAGGGATCTTCTAATTCGATTTCTTTAGCAATCGTTACACCGTCGTTCGTAATTAACGGGGATCCGAATTTCTTTTCAAGAACAACGTTACGTCCTTTTGGACCTAATGTAACTTTAACTGTATTTGCTAATTGATCAACACCACGTAACATGGCGTGGCGAGCGTCTTCACCAAATTTAATTTGCTTTGCCATTTAATAAAACCTCCTTGCTAGTATTTTCATTCATTGGATGTTTCTGATATGATAAATGTGACAATCGATTAAACGATAGCCATGATATCACTTTCACGTAAAATTAAGTATTCTTTTCCGTTATATTTCACTTCAGTTCCAGCATATTTTGAGAAGATAATGCGATCGCCTACATTAACTTCTAAAGGTGCGCGTTCGCCGTTGTCAAGGAGTTTTCCTGAACCAACAGCAACGACAATACCTTCTTGAGGTTTTTCTTTTGCAGTATCCGGTAAAACAATACCGCTTTCTGTTTTTTCTTCGGTTTCAACAGTTTCAATTACGACGCGATCTGCAAGTGGTTTTAACACAATAAACAACCTCCTCAATCAATTGTTTGTTAGCACTCATCCTCATCGAGTGCTAAGTCCATATATAATAATAATGAAATCAAGATAATTTTGCAAGTGTCAACAAAAAAATTTTTACAATTTTTCTCCCTTCAGGAAAGATAGCCAACATTACCCAATTATTTGCACCTTTGAACGCTTTTAAACTGTTTCATTCTTTAATGCTGGGCTTCGATGTAAAATAGTGTTAAATAGATGATAAACTCGAACTGATTGGACCGATCTGGGGGAATACATCTTGAAAAGAGAATATAAAATTATCTTAATCGCCTATCTCATTATGCAACTTCTTTCGGGTGTCGGGACATATGCTACGGCCTTAATTCTTGAAATCACGAATGTGGAGGCGGAAAACCTGTTCATCCTGGCGCTCGTCCTTTGGTTAAGCTTTAGTTTTACTTTAACGTTTATCATCGCTCTTTTTTATTTACGCAACGATTTTTCGCAAAGGCATCCGGAAGCAAGCGGCCTGGTCCCTTCCGTACTCTGGGTCATTATCGGGGTTTTTTTAACCATTTTTGTTCAAACAATCGCTATTACGATTGAATCCTGGTTCGGCATTGAAGCCGGTTCCGAAAACACCGAACAATTGCTGAGTGTTATTGCCCAAATGCCCCAGTTTGTAATCGTCATTATCATTTTAGGGCCGGTTTTAGAGGAAATCGTTTTTCGAAAAATTATTTTCAGCTATTTATACGATCGCTACAATATCTGGATATCGGCTCTATTAAGCGCCTGCATTTTTGCCTTAGCCCATATGGAACTGGAACATTTTCTTCTATACACCGGAATTGGACTTGTTTTCACATTTTTATATTATAAAACAAAGCGGATACTCGTTCCCATTGCGGCCCATATCCTTATGAATGCGTTTGTTGTGATCGATTCATTTTTCTTCTAATGATGTTCGTGTTAAAATGAGCATAATATCTAAATGAAACAGGCACGCCTGACTATCTTTACATAAAATCTCGCAGATGCTCATTACTTATAGTAAGAGGGACTTGTGTCACGGTTGATTTGCACCCGGCACTCGCGATCCCACAACAAGCTGGAGGGAACCATGAAAGCATTATTAACGACTTCTATTCTTTATATCGTCTTTGGCATCATCTTTACTTTATTTGCCATCCATCAAGTGCGGATTAATGGATGGGGGATTTTTGTCTATCTGTTAATTATCCTTGCCACCATCGATACCGGATCCGGGTTACGTTACTTATTTCTTTATTTCCGCAATAAAAAAGCACCCCAAAAATAAAAGACTCGCTCGTATAAACGGTTTTCACGGGCGAGTCTTTTTCTTATGCGGAATGAAACGGCTTTTTTGCATCTTGTTGATTCTTCATCTTTTTACGATAACCGATCTTTGCAATCCAAATACTGATCTCATACAACGCGATGAGGGGTAGAACGACAATGACTTGTGAAATCACATCCGGGGGTGTGATCAATGCTGCCACAATTAATAAAACAAAATACGCATATTTCCGCACCCTTTTTAAGAATTGCGGCGTGATGATCTCCAGTCGGGTTAAAAACAAGATGATTACCGGTAGCTGGAACAAAAACCCGAAAGGTAATGTTAACTGATATAAAAAGTGGAAAAATTCATTAATGCCAATAACCTGGTTGACATTGATTTGCTCGCTAACTTTGGTCGTAAATAGCAAGACATACGGAAAAAGAATAAAGTACGCAAAAGCAATTCCCGCCAGAAATAACACGATGGCAAGCGGAATATAGCTCAACGTCACCTTACGTTCTTTTTCCAATAAACCAGGAGAAACAAACGCCCATACTTGATAAAGAATGATCGGGAATGTAATGATACAGGCAATGACAAAAGCCATTTCTAAATAGATGACAATCGGATCCGTTACGCGAAAAACATTCAAGTGCAGGTGGGCCGCTTCTTTTGAATCTTGCAAATACAAAATCGCCGGCCGCGCTAGGAAAATCCCTGCCCCAAAAGCAATGATGAAAAAAATCAAGATAAAAACGAGCCGTTTGCGCAGTTCAAGAATATGTTCTAAAACGGTCATATCTTTTTTATTCATAGGAGTCATCCTCATTGTGCAAGCGTTGCGTTCTTTATCGCACGGCCCAAACAGAACGAACGCCAGCTAGCAGCTATTTTTCCTTGCGCTAAAACATCTGCACTCCTTGCCGATTGGCAGGCTCGTAACCTCTTCATTACTCCTATACCCCTTCCCGATCCCCAGAAACTCGCTTATTCACTCGTGTCCGTTGTTACGAGGTCTTCTATATTTTCCTTTTGTTCAGTCGTTTCCATTTCATCCTCTTCCGGTGGGAAATTATTGATGAAGTATACAAAAGATTGCAGTTCTACCGCCAGGTCAATATGATGGACACGCACGGTTGGTGGCACCGTGATGCGTGCCGGTGTAAAGTTTAAAATTCCTTTAATATTCGCTTTGACTAAACGATCGGTTACGACCTGTGCGGCATGAGCCGGCACCGTTAAAATGGCAACGTCAATGCCTTCTTCCAATAATGTATCTTCTAATTCATCGACGCTCTTTACGGTAACATCGCCTATTTTTGTACCAATTTTCGACTCATTCGTATCAAAGGCGTGGACAATTTTCGTATTGTTCCCCTTCGTAAAATTATAATTTAATAACGCAGTCCCTAAATTACCGACACCGACTAAAGCTACTTTTGTTAATTCGTCTTGATTTAACGTTTTCCGGAAAAAGTTCAACAAATACTGCACATTATACCCATAACCTTTTTTTCCAAGGGCACCAAAATATGAAAAATCCCTGCGAATGGTCGCGGAGTCCACTTTCACAGCTTCACTCAATTCTGCAGAAGAGACCCGCTGCTTCCCTGAATTATGTAGATTTTGGATAAATCGATAATACAAAGGAAGTCTCTTCGCCGTTGCCTTTGGAATTTTTACTTGCTCTGATCCCATAATCAAACCTCCTATGTTTTTATGTAAAAATAATTTGTTGTAAATGACTAATTGAACAATGTCGAATTTTGTCAACGCTTCCAATGCAACATAACAATAGTTGGAACTGTGAAATATATTGAATATATAAATTTAACGAATTATTCACTTTTTTATTATAATACACGATTATTTGTGAAAAGTCTTGTTTTTTTATCCCTCTTTCTTAGTTGCCATGATTCCCTCACTTCATGTACTATTGATTATAAGTGTTCGAAGTCAATCGAGGTGTTTATATGATTTTACTACAAGTGAACCAGGTCACAAAGTATTTTGGCGCTGAACTTATTTTATCGAATATTAAACTAGAAATACAGTCAAATGATCGAATTGCTATTGTCGGCCGCAATGGCTCGGGAAAATCAACATTATTGAAAATTATCGCCGGGGAACTATCTTATGACTCCGGAGAAATTTATAAACCGAAAGAAGTCACTTTAGGATATCTGGATCAGCATACCGGTCTCGATTCAGACCTTTCCATCTGGGATGAGATGCTTCTCATTTTCGAGGATTTACAGGAGATGGAAAAACGTCTGCGGGAATTGGAACAGATGATGGCCGATGAAGCTGTTTATTCCGATCAAGTCCGCTATGATAAAGTGCTCGCCGAATACGATAAATTGCAGACGGAATATAAAAACCGGGGCGGGTATCAATATGAAGCGGAGATTCGTTCCGTTTTACACGGGTTAAATTTTGCTGACTACGATTACGACACGAAAATTTCTACTTTAAGTGGCGGACAAAAGACCCGGCTCGCTCTCGGAAAACTGTTGCTTTCCAAGCCCGATATTTTAATTCTCGATGAGCCAACGAACCATCTCGATATCGATACGTTAACTTGGCTCGAACAATATTTGCAAAATTATCGCGGGGCCATTTTAATCGTCTCCCACGACCGCTATTTTTTAGATAAACTCGTCACGCAAGTATATGAATGTGCCAATCATACGTTAACGAGATATGTGGGAAACTACAGCCAGTATTTAATCCAAAAGGCGGAAAACTACGAACGGCAGCTTAAACTGTATGAGCGACAACAAGAAGAAATCGCCCGAATGAAAGAGTTCATCCAGCGCAATATCGCCCGGGCCTCGACGACCAAAAGGGCGCAAAGCAGACGCAAAGCTTTAGAACGGATGGAACTCATCGAAAAGCCCCAGGGAGATGAGAAAACCGCCCGCTTCGCTTTTGAAATCGAGCGGCAAAGTGGCAATGAAGTGTTGAACGTCTCCAATCTACAGATCGGTTATGAAGATGAACCGATCGCCAGCAACATCAATTTTCGGGTAACCCGGGGCGAGGCGATTGCACTGTTAGGCCCGAACGGTATCGGTAAGTCCACATTATTAAAAACGATCGCCAATCATATCCCGAAATTGTCCGGATCGATTCAATTCGGTACGAATGTCACCATCGCCTATTACGACCAGGAACAGGCGGATCTTACCTCGAATAAGAAGGTAATCGATGAACTATGGGATGAATACCCGAGCTTGATCGAAAAAGAGGTGCGCAGCATTCTCGGGGGTTTCTTATTCAGTGGCGATGACATTTTAAAACCGGTCTCCGCTTTAAGCGGTGGTGAACGGGCAAGACTCGCCCTGGCGAAATTGATGTTGAAAAAGGCAAACTTCCTGATATTAGACGAACCGACGAACCATCTCGATTTACCAAGTAAAGAAATTTTGGAAAATGCGCTCATCGATTATCCGGGAACGATTCTCTTTGTTTCCCATGACCGTTATTTTATCAATCGCATCGCGACCAAGGTACTCGAGTTGTCCACAGATGGAGTGACGGAATACCTCGGGGATTACGATTACTATGTAGAAAAGAAACAGGAAATGCTGGAAATTCAGCAAGAAAAAGAAGCCCGGGAGCAACAGGCTAGAGATCGTGCAGGTGGCAAAGAAAAATCGAGTTACGAGCAAAGTAAAGAGATCGCCCGCTTGAAACGGCGCTATCAGCGGCAGATCGAAGAGATTCAACAACGGATTGAAGAACTGGAAAACTTTGTCAATAATGAAGAAGAAAAATTGCTGCAGCCGGATGTCTATATGGATTATGAACAGGCAGGAAAGATCAGTGCCAGTATTGACGAGGCAAAACAAGAAATCGATGCATTATTGGAACAATGGGCCGAACTAGAAGAATTACTCGAGAAGGAAGAATTTCGTGACGACTAGTTGTCGTGTAAATTTATGATATAGACAGACGTTTCAGGGAAGGAACAACCGTCCTTCCCTTTTTCTTTGTTCGAAAAAAACCGACTAAACTTTCAACACTATCCACAGATTTATCCACATTACACACAGTTGTTATCATCATGTTTTTAAGGTTTTTCCACAAAGTCCACAGATTCAGTCGACTTTATCCACAGTTTTTGTGCACAATTTGTCGAATACTGTCATAATAACTTTTTCTATCGCTACTTAGTAACTTTTTCACATAGCTATCCACAACTTATTCACGATATAAAAAAAGGATTGCCCACCAACGTGAGCAACCCTTTAACGACTGAATAACATCAAATCTAGACCGGGATTGGCATTTAACGATAAATCCGCCCGAATTCCTTTTTCATAAAACACACTACCGGCTGCGGCAATCATTGCTGCATTGTCCGTACAATATTTCAACGGCGGAATCACAAGCTCCACACCTCTGAGTTCCGCGATCTTTTCATTGAGACGATTGCGTAAACCACGGTTCGCCGCGACACCGCCGGCAACGAGAATTTGTTTCGCTTCATATTCTTTTGCAGCCCGTATCGTTTTCGTAACGAGAACATCGATCACGCTTTCCTGAAAACTGGCGGCAATTTCGGCAGGATTGACTTCTTCACCGCGCTGTTTTGCGTTATGTTGCATATTAATGACCGCCGACTTCAAACCGCTGAAACTGAAGTCATACGAGCCGTCCTCCAGCCAGGCACGGGGAAAATCAATCGTAGGCTCTCCATCTTGTGCGAGCCGGTCGATATGGGGACCGCCTGGATACGGGAGATTTAATGTCCGGGCGACCTTATCATACGCTTCCCCTGCCGCATCGTCTCGGGTCTCGCCGATTACCTCAAAATGACCGTGTTCTTTCATGTAAATTAGTTCCGTATGTCCCCCTGAAACGACTAACGCTATCAAAGGAAACTTCATCTCGGCGACAAAGCGGTTCGCATAAATATGACCGGCAATATGATGGACAGGAATAAGGGGAAGGGAATGGGCATAGGCGAGAGCTTTTGCCGCCTCCACACCGATTAATAACGCTCCGACAAGTCCCGGTCCTTGTGTAACCGCAATGGCTGTTAAATCTTTAAAATCTAAGCCGGCCTGGCGCATCGCTTCTTCAATGACGATCGTCATATTACCGACGTGCTGCCGGGATGCAATCTCCGGAACGACCCCGCCATACCGCTTATGAATATCGATCTGGGAGGCGACGACATTGCTGATAACCTCCCGGCCATTTTTCACGACAGAAGCTGCCGTTTCATCACAACTCGTTTCGATTCCTAATATAAATTGTTCACTCATGTAAATTCACCCACATCACTATTGCATCCTCGTAATTATCTGAATAATATCCTTTGCGAATACCACCTGTAACGAAGCCAAATTTCCGGTACAGGTTTTGTGCAACCGTATTGGATACCCGTACTTCTAGACTAACCCGGATTCCACCATGTTCCACAATTTCATCGAGCATTTTTCGTAACAATTTTTCGCCTAATTTTTTACCCCGGTATTCCGGCAGCACGGCGATATTCGTAATATGCGCTTCATCAATAATTAGCCAATAGCCGCCATAAGCAACGAGTTTCCCGTCCACTTCAAGACCGATATACGTGGCATACGGGTTTTCTGTCAGTTCATGGATAAACGCATCCTTCGTCCATGGTGAGGTAAATGAGGCCCGTTCGATATAGTAAATATCCTCCAGGTCTTCGATCGTTAACTTGCGAAAATTCGGTTGTATCTGCATCGAAATTCCCTTTCATTCTTGAACCTGATTTCTTTCCCGCCATTTCGCCTCTGCTTCCGCTAAACGGAGGTAATTCGGTACAAAGGAATGCACATCGTGCTCCGGTTCATCTTTGCCTAAAAGGGCGAGTTCACCCGGACGTTGATTATTTATCGGGACCGAAGCAAATCTGACATTTTCCTGCAAAATCGCTTGAAATGTTTCTTTATGTAACGGTAAATCATTCCCGATGAATAGGATCGGCCTGTCCATTTCTTTTAAGTTTTGCGCCCATTCTTCTGCAGAAGTATGCTGATCTTCAATCTTTTGGACAAGTTGGTCATCAACATACTGATAAAGGCCGGTAAAAATATTGCCCCGGCGTGCATCCATAATTGGTGCAATATAGCCTGTGAAATATCGGGCATTTGCTGCCATTGCTTTTAAACTAGATACCCCGGCGATCGGGATTTGTAACGTCCAGGCGAGGGTTTTCCCGATTGTCACTCCGATCCTGAGACCTGTATAAGAACCGGGTCCTTCCGCCACGACAATTTTATCAATATCCTGCATTTCATACCCTACATCACGGAGTAAAAAGTCGATTGCCGGCAGGACACGGGTTGAATGATTGCGCTTGATATTCGTTATGTATTCACCGATGATCTTTTCTTCGTTAGCCAGGCCAACCCCCAAGACATTCGTTGACGTATCAATTGCTAAAATGTTCATTGAAAAACTCCTCGCATAATTGTTCGTAGCGTTCACCTGCGGGAATGAAGCGTAAATTTCTCGATGTATCTTCTTTTACAGTAATCTCGATCGTTAAACGGTCTTCTGGCATCTGGTCTTCGATAAAATGAGCCCATTCCACGACGGTGATTCCTTCTCCATAAAAATATTCGTCAAAGCCTAAATCTTCATCAGATCCTTCTAAACGATATACATCCATATGATATAACGGCAGTTTGCCGTGATATTCTTTTATAATCGTAAAGGTCGGGCTATTGACCGTACGCTTGATACCTAGGCCTTTAGCAATGCCTTTTGTAAAAGACGTCTTGCCAGCCCCAAGATCTCCTTCTAATGCCAGAACATCACCAGCTTGTAAAAAGTGGCTGAGACGCTCCGCAAAGGCCAACATTTCGTTTTCATCATGAACAACTATTTCATATCGTTTCATATGGTCACCACTTTACATTCTTCTCCCACTTAATGTATCGAAATCTCATCAAAATAGCAACAGTGATAGACAACTATGCTTTTTTATTGTACTGTTTACTCGTTATTATTTCATCATGCGAAATGATTTTTTCTTCTATATAAAGAAAAAAAGAGTCATTTGAAGTCGAATTACAACGCAAAAATGCTTTTTCGCTGGTGAATAACACATTTTTTGTGAATCATTTCATTAACTTTCGCGAAATCTCTAAAGTGTTTCGTGATTGCTAATAGATGTTTCGCATTTTCAATGCTACTTTTCGTATTTTCTGCAACTGGTTTCGCGATTTTATCCGGTTCTTTCGTGAACTTCGAGCACCGTATCGCGAAAACATTTTATAAAAAATTTGTAAGAGATACTTCTGAAAGTTTTCAAATACGATCTTTAATCCATATTGCGTAACAATCTAAACAAACATAGTTCAAAAACAACAAAAAACCTTAGGAGTTTATCCTAAGGTCAAATCACCGTATCGAGGCAAATAAAAACGGTCCGGACGGGACTCGAACCCGCGACCTCCTGCGTGACAGGCAGGCATTCTAACCAACTGAACTACCGGACCAAATTGCGGGGGTAGGATTTGAACCTACGACCTTCGGGTTATGAGCCCGACGAGCTACCTGGCTGCTCCACCCCGCGGTAATATTAAAATAATAAAAATTTCTCCATGCTCCAAGTTTCCAGCTGTCCCGATTTCGGTAAGCTTATTCAAGTTGTTTGCGAAATCGGTACAACTCGTTGTTTATTCAGGGATGTAATGCTCGTTGCTCCACCCCGCGGTAATAAAAAATATTTAAATTTATAGGATGGCCCGGCGACGTCCTACTCTCGCAAGGGGAATCCCCTCACTACCATCGGCGCTGA
>CALGAD010000144.1 GCA_937951955.1 uncultured Bacillaceae bacterium | reverse complement strand
CAGTCGAGGCATTAGCTGCTTTTGTTGAGAAAGAAGAATAACGATCGTTTTATGGAGTATCAAACCATGGGGTTGATACTCCAATTTTTATCATAAAATGTTTCTGTAAACAAAAACGTTTGGTGAATGTTGAACAGGTTCTCGGGATTTCCATACAAAGAAAAAACAGTCTGTCAAACATTGACAGACTGTTCAATGATTCTATTAATTCCGCTCGATGATTTTGTCAATTAAACCGTATTCTAATGCTTCTTGAGCGGTCATGAAATTATCGCGGTCAGTATCTCTTTCAATGACTTCGATCGGTTGACCGGTATTTTTGGATAAGATTCTGTTAATTTTATCCCGGGTGCGTAAGATATGTTTGGCGTGAATCTCGATTTCTGTAGCCTGACCACGGACGCCACCGAGGGGCTGGTGAATCATGACCTCTGCATTCGGTAAAGCGAACCGCTTGCCTTTTGTTCCTGCTGATAAGAGAAATGCTCCCATAGATGCGGCCATACCGATACAGATTGTTTGCACGTCAGCTTTGACGAAATTCATCGTGTCATAAATAGCCATTCCAGCCGTCACGCTGCCACCAGGGCTGTTGATGTATAAGGAAATGTCCTTTTCCGGGTTTTCCGCATCTAAGAATAATAATTGAGCAACAATGGAGTTTGCAATATGGTCATCGATCGGACCACCTAAAATAATAATCCGGTCTTTAAGTAAGCGTGAGTAAATATCATAGGCTCTTTCACCGCGGTTTGTTTGTTCAATAACTGTAGGTATTAACGGCATATTCAATTTTCCTCCTTTTCTAAATTAAAGGTCCTGAATGGACCGGCAATTACGAGAAACTTTTACTGTAACAATATTGTACATTAAAGGTCAAGAAAGGTCAAACAAAATAAATGTCCTTTCTGGAAATATTGCTGCAAGTTTCATTTAATAATTTAATCATATTCTAAGCGGGGGAATTGTACAATTTTTTATGACTGTTTTAAGTAAAAATCCGTAAAAATCTTTACAAATCCGTGACAGTCTAAATCCTGACAAATAAAAAAGGAGGACATGAAGTCCTCTTTAAATTATTCAACGATTGTAAAGGTTTCTAGCATGGCGTGGAAACGAGCACCGTGTCCTTCTGCTGCTTCAAGGAAATAACGGGTTTCAATAATGAATACCCCATCTTTTCCGTTTGAGAAGATATAGGCATCGCCGACAGGACTGTCCGCAGAACTTCCGGCAATCCCGTGCAATTTTGTTGCCTGAAGTGGTGAAGTGACTTCTTCAGTCGTTACATTACCGAAAACTTCTTCCATTTCTGCAGTTTTTTCCTGTATAGCTTTTTCAACAGAAGTATCTTTCAGCTGGTAAATCTTCATCCAAACATCCGGATAGGTTTGCGGCAAGTCCGGCACTGTCAGCATATCGTAATTTGTATGTTTTTCGAACGTATAGCGACTTTCATCATAGTAAATGGCATAATCGGCCAGTTCGGCTTCTCCCTGAGTTCCATCATGTAATTTACTTTCGATCTGTTCCGTATCCCCTTCAACTTCAAAATCAACCTTCTTTTCCGGTTCAAACAGGGACTGAATTTTACTAATAGCCGCTTGACCGGGAGGGGTAAAAGCACCAGCGGCTAATATGAAGATGACTGCCGCCGCAATTAGGGGGATCAGACGAACTTTTTTCCGTCGCTCTTCTCTTTTGATTTCCTGTTCAATTGCTTGCCAAACTTTTTCTTTCCGCTGATTTGATGGGTTAAGTCGATTTTTTACATCATTCCACATATTCATTGGATTCCCTCCTCATTATGTTCTAAGAAGCGCCGCAAGTATCTTCTGCCAGTAGCCAAACGAGTTTTTATCGTGTTTTCATTCACCGCTAGCATGCGGGAAATTTCCTGTATGGTATATCCCTCAACGTATTTCAGAATGATTGGCGTGCGATGAATTTCATCGAGATTGGCGACCGCTTCCCATAAATCCTTGTAATCGGCATCACCGCTTTGTATTTGGAAATGCTCGGTGGGAAACTCACGCTTTTTCCGTTCCAATAGGCGGTAACACTCGTTGATAACAATTCGATTTAACCAGGCCTCGAGAGACTTTGTATCATCAATCGTGCGACGAAACCGATAAACACGAATATAACTTTCCTGAACGGCATCATCGGCGAGCGAATCGTTTTGCAATATACTGCGGGCAATTCGGAATGCTCGATCACTCGTTTCCTCATAAAACATACGGAACGCATCACGATCGCCCTTTTTCAACTTTCGAATCATACCTTTATGCATCTGCGCCCCTCCTTATTTCTTTTTCACCCTATATACCCGGGAGAAGGGAAAAAAGTTTTCTGGAAAATTATTTTTTGGAAAAATTAATTTATTTTTCGTTATCCGTGTGATTTTTTTATAATTATGCTCTATTGTGCGATTTGGATTTCTTGGAAAGGCTGATTATTTTCTTTTCGATTTAATCCGGAAAAGAGGGTGTCAGTAGAAAGAAAAGCAATTTTAAAAAATGTGGTGGAAGGTTATGATGATTTCTTTGTAATCAATCTAAAAGGAAAATAATAGTGGGAAAGGGCAAATGGACATTTGTTTTGGTGAAGAAAAAAACTTCCGAATGATACGGAAGTTCTGTTTCGCAACAAGATCTTAATATATCTTAAACGTTTGATGTTTGATAAAATCACTCAAAGTTTGCTCAGAAATCTAACATTGATTGGATAAAACTTCGAGATCCTCAACTTCTTTTTCCAGTGGTAATAGATGTCCCATTTTCCCGTAATGAATAATCCGTAAATATTCGCCTAATACTCTCGCTCTTCCAGTTTCACTGTACATCCAGTTGTTTCTGGAAATGGTGTATCCGTGAAAATGGGCATCAAATCCGAAGGGGACAAACTGTAAGTTTTTCGGTAAGTGCTGTGCCAATGTGCGATATTGTCTGCCGGCGGCATGATTTTTGCCCACGAATAATAAACTTTCAATGGTAGAAAAATCGAAAACTTCTTTTGCAAAAAGTACATTTTCTAATGTGTTTTGCGACTGGTTTTCAAAGACAATATCATCCTGTTTAATACCATTTTCCGTTAGTTTAGAAACAATGACATTGGCCTCAGGTTCATTTTGATCGTTCCAGTCAGGATGTTTTACTCCGGTGGGGCTAACGCCGCCCGTGATAATAATCTTTTGGCCATACCCTTTTTTATAGGCTTCGATTGCTTTTTCCCAGTGTCCTGGATGGGTTCCGCCAAAAATAAAGATGGCATCACAAGGGACCGGCTCCATTTCTGGTAAAAATACGATATTTGTTAATTCTTCTATTTGGCGTTGATTGAGAGCGGGGGCTTTAATTTCTTTCGGAATGATCGGTTTCATCGTTTCCTCCTTATAGTCAATAATCGTTCTTGAATAAATATAAATATTATAACTAATTATACAGGGGCTTGTGAATAAAAAAACAGAACTTTCACAATAGCGGAAGTTCTGTTTCGTGTTGCAATATTAATGTAGAAAAAGCTAGTTTATTACGACAAACTCATTGTGATCGTCCTGTTTTTAAAACCGAGACTTTCGTACAGTTTAATTGCCGGATTTCCATCAAATACGCTTAACCGAATTTCGGAGTAACCTTCTTGTTGCAAATGTTTAATACCTGTTTGAATCAATTGTTTGCCAATACCTTTCCCTCTGTACTCCTCAAGGACAAATAATTCATAAATAAATCCGATCTTCTCACCTGTAAAGCTGTCTTTGCTGCCTCCAATGAGAACCCAGCCTGTTAGTTCGTCGTTTTCAGTAGCAATTAAATAATAGCTTCCTTTCTGTAAAAGGGGTTCTACCAGCTGTTTTGCCTTTTCTATCGTCGGTTTGACTTCACCTAATGTACCCTCATAAATCGCCTCGGGAGAAAGGGCTAATATTTTTTCAACTTCTTTTTCAGTTGCTTTTCTAACGTCCATATTGTATCCCAACCCTACAAGCAAATATAAAAAATTATATGGGTGAAAATTGATCAACAAATTTTAGAGAGATTGTAGAGTGTTCACTGATTTAGGAGGAATCAATTGGTTATTGAAACATCCATGATCATTGGCTCACAACGATGAATTAAAATCATTTTCACAGAAAAAGACTATTTGTTTGTAATCAGAGAAAATAATTACATGTTTTTTGCGATTATTAATGATTGATTATAACAATATTTATACAATTCAGCAGTAACATAGCAGTCGTGTAGGGCATCATGTGAAGACAAATGTTCCATGTGTAAAAATTCTTTTAAGGTCTCTAGCTTATAGTTTCTTGTTGAATCAATATATTTTCTGGCCAAAGACAAAGTGTCAATTACTCTAAATCTTTTGTATTCAAAGCCATGATTGTACATGTTCGTTAATAAAAATTTCATATCAAATGATGCATTATGGGCAACAACAAGGCTATCTCCTAAAAATTCTAATAAATCAGGAAGTACTTCTTTTATTGTAGGTGCATTTTTTACATCTTTATCACTAATGCCATTAATTTTCGTAATATATGGAGGTATTTTAATTTGAGGATTAACGTATGTAACGTATTCATTAACTTTTTCAAAATCTTTATATTTTACAGCGGCAACTTGTATAATTTTGTCTCTATCAGCAGATAATCCAGTAGTTTCAAAATCAATGACTGTAAAATCCGGTAATAACTTGCGAACTCTTGAATATTTTAATGCTTGATCTTTGTCTATTTTTAAATTATCTTCTACATATTTTTGCTTTGGTTCTACGTATGTTACTGTTTGGATCGGTTGTGTAATTTTTTTTTTCTGTGTTTCTTGCTTAATTTTTTTATTAATACTTTCTATAGATTTTTTCCGACGCGAATAAACGACTATGGCCAATCCTGAGTAAATTATAAACGAAAATAAATAAGATATGTTTTTCTCATCAAACAATGATATTAAACTCCCGATACTGGCAAGTATTAGAAAAATCAAAAGCCATCTTCTTTCATACCACTTTAAATTTTTGTTAATATTAGTACTCAAAGAATCCCTCCTAAACAAAAAATTTAGGATCAAATATAAGTACTAAATACCTATTACGACAAGATGAGACAAAATCCTTTTTTATTAAATAATATTGAACAGAGATTGGTTGGTCCATTTTCATTTGTAAAATCATCGCAAAATTTGACAAAAAATCATCGTTTTCAGTAATTCAATAAAAAGAAAAACGACTGCAAATGCAATCGTTTCTAAAGATTTATATTTTTGTTATATTCGTTTCAAAAATAAGTACGCCCTCGGGAGGAATCGAACCCCCAGTACAAGAACCGGAATCTTGCGTGTTA
>CALGAD010000143.1 GCA_937951955.1 uncultured Bacillaceae bacterium | reverse complement strand
TAATAACACGATTTTTACTATGTGTCTAGGGGAAAAATAAAATATTTCTATTTTAAAAATATAGAAACAATTATAATGGAATTGTTAGAGTTTAAGGTTTTTAAGTTATTCATAGTAAAAAACTGATAAAAAAACTATGGACATTTTTCGTGTAACGTTGTAAAATAAGCATGTATTTGTTCATATATTCACATATTTAAATTTTTGATCTATTTTGTGCAATCATTCACAATATTAGTTCGTATATTTAATCGAAAGGGGAGAAACAAATGTCTGACAAAAATATTGTTGTTGTCGGAGCAGGTTATGCCGGTGTTCATGCGACGAAACGACTGGCGAAAAAATTCAAAAAAGATCCGTCCGTCAAAATTACGTTAATTGACCGGCATTCTTACCATACGATGATGACGGAACTTCACGAAGTAGCCGCCCATCGCGTGGAGCCAGAAGCGATTCAATTTGATTTACAGAAACTCTTCTGCCGTTTGAAAAACGTCAATTTAGTGACGGATAATGTTACCAATGTTGATACAGATAAGAAAGTTGTGGAAACAGAACACGGTTCTTATCCATACGATTACTTAATTCTCGGTCTCGGTAGTGAACCGAACGACTACGGTACACCTGGAGTTAAGGAACATGCCTTTACTCTCTGGTCTTTTGAAGATGCGGTTCGTTTACGCGAACATATCGAAAAGACCGTTGCGAAAGCTGCATTAGTTCGTGATGAAGCTGTTCGTAAAGCAATGCTTACATTTGTAGTTTGTGGTTCTGGATTTACCGGTGTTGAAATGATCGGTGAATTAATTGAGTGGAAAGAGCGTCTGGCCATCGACAATAAGATTAAGCCAGAAGAAATTTCCCTCTATCTCGTTGAAGCAGCACCAACTATTTTAAATATTTTTGACGATAAAGATGCTGCAAAAGCAGAAAAATATATGGTGAAAAACGGGGTAAAAATATTAAAGAGTTCCCCGATAGTTGAAGTAAAAGAAGACCGGGTCGTCTTAAAATCCGGAGAGGAATTACCTACCCATACATTAATCTGGACGGCGGGTATTAAAGCCAATTCGGACACAGCCGATTATGGTTTGGAAACAGCCCGGGCCGGTCGGATTAAAGTAAATGAATACATGCAAGCAGAAGGCATGAAAGATGTTTACGTTGTTGGTGACCTTGCTTACTATGAAGAAGCTGAAGGTAAGCCTACACCACAAATTGTTGAAGCTGCCGAGCAAACAGGTGCTACAGCAGCCAAAAATATTATCGCTGACATCCGCGGTGGCGAAAAAGTAGCTTACGAAGGAAAATACCACGGTTTCATGTGTTCCATCGGTGCCCGCTATGGCGTTGCTAACTTGATGGGCATCCGCTTAAGTGGCTTCTGGGCGAACCTGGTAAAACACCTTGTAAACCTGTACTATTTCTTCGGTCTACGCAGCGGGTATTATATGGTTGAATACATCAAACATGAATTTTTCCAAACGAAGGATAAACGGAATATTTTCCGCGATATCACAACTCGTTATGGAAACGTACTTTGGAGCTTCCCGTTACGAATCTGGCTCGGTTTATTCTGGATTGGTGAAGCAGGTTCGAAATTATGGGGTGCATCTGTCTGGGATGAAGCAACTTCCAGCATCAAAAATCTCGGTCTTTTATTCAAAGGACTTGGCGAAGATTCTTGGCTTGTAGACGAATCTGTGAAAATGCCATTTGAATGGTTACAAGTAGCAAATACGGCTGCCAGCACGTCTGCAACTACAGCAGCCAGTCAAGCAGCTGAGGCGGCAACATATGCTGAACCAATTTTGAGCAAAATGCCTGGATGGTTTGAATGGATCATGCAAATCATGTTGCCAACTCCTGAAATGGCTATCTTCATGCAAAAAATGGTTGTCTTCATTGAATTGGCAATCGGTTTAGCTATTTTGTTCGGTTTATTCACATGGCTTGCCAGTGCAGGAAGTACAGCATTCTTAGGTGTCTTCATCTTCTCAGCTATGCTCGGTTGGGATAAATTCTGGGCACTACCAGCTTCCATTGCTTTAATGAATGGTGCCGGTCGTGGACTCGGTCTCGATTACTGGGTATTGCCATGGCTTGGCAAGAAATTAGGTCGTCTCTGGTACGGTGAGGAAAAATCGATATACCCCTAAGACGGGTAATCACGATTTGATGAGGGGATAATATATGAGATCCTTTTTCAAAATGATTAAACCACTGGATATCATTATCGTACTCGGTCTTGTTTTTCTCTCGTTTGTACCAACAATTATTTTCAGCTGGAATCAAACACAGGCCAGGGGTGAGGATACGGATTTGTATGCCGTTATCACGGTCGATAATGAGGAAGTTAAACGAATCAATTTATCGAAAACCGAAGGAACGGAAGTGTTTGATATCACCAGCGAAGATGGCGGTATAAATCGAGTGGAAGTCAAACAAGATAAAATACGAGTGATTTATGCGAATTGCCCCGATCAAATCGATGTTAAACAGGGCGAAATTTCGCAGCCCGGGGAAATGATTATCTGTTTACCCCACAAGTTTGTTATTGAAATTGTCGCCCAAAACACTCAGGCTGATGATTTGATCATCAGCTCCTGATCCAGAAAGTAAACAAATTGTATACGTGAGTTTTCAATATTTAAGAAATAAAAGAAGGGAATTTGCCATGACAAATAATCAGCGGATTGCTTATATAGCGCTTCTCTCTGCACAAGCGGTGATTATTGGTCTTTTTGAAAGGGCAATTCCCTTTCCTTTTGCTTTTGCACCAGGAGCGAAACTCGGTTTAGCGAACATCATTACATTGATGGCCCTGTATACACTGCCTGTCAAAGATACATTCAAGGTGGTTATCCTCCGTTTGATTTTAGGCACTTTGTTCGGGGGAACGATATCCACCTTCATGTACAGTGCACTGGGGGCTATTTTTAGTTTTATCAGCATGTATTTTGTGAAAACTATAGGTAATAAACAGATTAGTTTAATCGGTGTCAGTGCAACCGGCGCCATTTTTCATAATATCGGTCAACTAACGGTTGCTTCATGGATTGCTAAAACGTGGACCGTTTTCCTTTATTTACCGGTCTTGTCTTTTATCGGTTTATTAGCCGGGATCGCTACCGGAATTATGGCGAACTATTTGTTGAACCATGTTGAAAAACTCAACTATTATTTACACTTGCAAGAATTGAGAAAACAACCGGAGGCAAAGGGGGGAAGAGATGAACATGCATCCAATTTGGGATGATTATCCGTATGTGAAAAAACAATTGACGGAAGTTATGAAGACGATGGAAAAAAGCGTCCGTATTAAAGATGCGGCAATTCGTGAAATCGTGATGAACCTGATCCATTCCGGGGGAAAACGTCTGCGACCGGCTTATACTGTGCTATGCTCCCATATTGGTGACAAACACGATAAAAAGCGAGTCATTGATATTGCGTGTGCCATTGAATATCTTCATTTAGCCACGCTCGTCCACGATGATGTCATCGATCAAGCAGACATGCGACGTCATCAACCGACAATCCATACCCGGTACGGAAATAAATTTGCGATTTATACCGGCGATTATTTATTTAGTCTTGCTTTCACATTAATATCCAAGCACGCCTCTTTCTTAACACAAGCACGGATTTCAACACGAAAGACGAGGAAAATCGGAAAAATATTAATCGGCGAATTGCAGCAATTACACTCTGCTTATTCCACGTCCGTTTCCGTCAAGGATTATCTTTCCCGAATCAGCGGAAAAACGGCACAGCTCTTTGCGATTGGTTGTTATTGTGGAGCTCTGGCAGGGGGAGCATCGGAGAAACATGCCAACATTGCCTGGAACATGGGCCATTATATCGGGATGGCTTTTCAAATCATGGACGATATCCTGGACTATAAAGGAGATGCGGAGGCCGTTGGTAAGCCTGTTTTAAGTGATATTAAAAACGGCATTTATACATTACCGTTAATTTATACGATGGCTTCGGCCGAAAAATCGCTCATTCCTTTATTAGAGAAAAAAGACCGGCTAACAGATAACGATTTAAATAAGATCATGTCTTTAATCGAGGAACACCGTGGTGTCGAAAAGGCAGAAAAACTGATGCGAAAGTATACCGATAAAGCCATGGCAGAGTTAGCTAAACTCCCTGATGGAGACTATAAAAATGAACTGGCTCGTTTGAACCGATCATTGTTGAATAGAAAGATGTAAATCAGCATCAATCATGAATATGCTTCCTTTATCGAATCTTGACAGACTATTTTGGCAGGAAAAAGATAAGGAGGCATTTTTTATTGCCTTTTTTACTGTGCATATGGAATCCAATAACACTCATATTGTGTGTACGCTAGGGAGCTTGTTCTTTAGCGATGATTGTTGCAAGAAGCGTAAAGCATCCGGTGTGGCAAGCCGGGGGAAATGCACTATAATAGGACAAAGGGGGTTGGACCTTTGGCTAGTTTTATGATGATTTATACGAGTATGACAGGAAACACGAAGGCCATGGCTGAGGCAATAGCAGCTGGCATACGTGAAGCTGGTTATGCTGTAGAGATGCTTGATGCTTTCGAAGCCGATCCGTCTTTTTTAGATGATTGTGACGGGTTTTTAATCGGTACATATACATGGGGTGGCGGCGAACTTCCCGACGATTTTCTTGATTTTTATGAGGAATTGGATGCAGTTGTTTTATCGGGAAAAAAAGCGCTCGTATTTGGTTCCTTTGATTCATCGTACGGTGATAATGGTATCGCCGTTGACATCATGATCGAAAAACTGCAAGAACGCGGCGCTGAGATTTTCCATAATGGCTATAAAGTTGAACTGCGTCCGTCTCCTGAACAATTAGCAGAATGTAAACGGTTAGGTTATCTGTTTGCCCGAAGTATAGTTAAAAAGATGGAACAATCGTCATAATCGATTTGGATATATGCAACCAGTATTACGATATTATCTTATGGGCGAGGGGGAAATCGTAAAAATGTACACACTTTTTTGTAAAAATAAGTACGTGTAAAATTTTTTATATAACTTTTTTATTGATTTTTTAAAAAAATCTTGATATGATTCTTATTAACATTTGCGAGATTGAATAAAATGGTAAAGACGATGATGAGGGAAAGTAGGATTCAGTCATTTTTCCACAGAGAGCTTCGGCAGGTGAGAAGAAGCGAAAAATGCGAATCTGAAAATGGCCTCTGAGTCTCGTGCTGAACGTATTGGTTAACCAGTACTAGTAGGTTCCGACGGCAGGTAACCGTTATTTGTACCGCAGTATATCGGAGAGACGCTCTCCATGTACTGGCAGAGGCTGCATTGTGTGAACATGCAGCGAAGTAAGGTGGTACCACGTGCGAATACATCCACGTCCTTATAGTATATAACTCTAAGGACGTGGATTTTTTATTTATATATAAAGGGAGGGAAAATAGGTGAGCAAGTTCCTCGTCTATCAAACGGACTTTGGTCTATCCGATGGAGCGGTTAGCGCCATGTACGGCGTTGCTTTCAGTGTCGATGAAAATTTGCGAATATTCGATTTAACGCATGATATCCCCCAATACAATATTTGGGAGGCGTCCTACCGGCTCTATCAAACGATCACATACTGGCCAAAAGAAACGGTTTTTGTATCCGTTGTTGATCCCGGGGTCGGAACGAGTCGGCGGGGGGTAGTCGTACAAACAACCAGTGGCCATACGATTATTACACCAGATAACGGTACATTAACCCATATTAAACGGGAAATCGGAATCGACGCAGTTTATATCATCGATGAATCGAAAAATCGCTTGCCCCATTCCGTTGAATCGGATACTTTCCACGGACGGGACATTTTCGCCTACACGGGTGCCCGTTTAGCAGCCGGACAGATTGATATCGCTGAAATCGGGCCGGCGTTAGCTGTTGAAGCGATAGTGGAATTACCCGTAAAAGAAGCGGAAATTAACAATCACAGTATTGTTGGCTGTATCGATATTCTCGATGTCCGTTTTGGCAATTTATGGACCAATATTCCCGGACGAATTTTCAAACAATATGGCGGAAATTACGGGGACACCTTCGAAGTCATTATTGAAAATGAAACACGTCAGGTGTATAAAAACATGATGACATTCGGTCGTTCTTTTGCGGATAGTCATCTCGGTGAGCCCCTTTTATATATTAACTCTTTAGGTAATATCGGTGTAGCGATCAATCAAGGGTCTTTTGCCAGTGCTTACCATATTAAAGCAGGAATCAACTGGAAAATTACGATTCGCAAAGTAGTGAATTATTATAAAAAATAAATAAGGGAGAGGGTAGTATGAATAAAGGTTTATCTGTAAAAACGATTGTGGCCATTGGAATTGGCGCTGCTGTATTTGTTGTACTGGGAAGGTTTGCTGCGATTCCTTTATGGATTCCGAACACGAACGTTGAAGTGACTTATCCATTTTTAGCTTTAATGTCGGTGATTTTCGGTCCGGTTGCCGGTGGCTTGATCGGTTTAATCGGTCATGCATTAAAAGATTTATTAATGTACGGTTCCATCTGGTGGAGCTGGGTCATCGTTTCCGGATTTGTCGGTGTCGGCTTCGGCTTATGTGCTAGAAAACTTAACATTGAATCTGGCGAGTTCGGTACAAAAGAAATCATTACATTCAATCTATATCAAATTGGTGCGCAAGTCATCGGGTGGTGTTTATTAGCACCGGTTCTCGATATCCTCATATATTCAGAACCGGCCAATAAAGTTTTTGTTCAGGGATTTACCGCCGCATTGATTAATATCGTTGGTGTTGGCGTATTAGGCACATTGTTCTTAATTGCCTATGCCAAAACCCGTACGAAAAAGGGCAGTCTTCACGTAGAGGATTAATGGATCCAATCCCGCCACCCTGAATTGTGGCGGGATCATTCGTTTTTACACTAAACAAACTACAGGGCAGGAGAAGAAAATGAAGAAGCCAGTTATCGAATTTCAAAACTTTAGCTTCCAGTACCACAGTCAGGCGGAACCAACATTAAAAAATATCAATCTAACCATACATGAAGGGGAAAAAGTCCTCATTTGCGGCCCTTCCGGATCAGGAAAAAGTACGATCGGTCATTGCATCAACGGGCTGGTCCCTTACTCATATAAAGGGGATATTTCTGGAACTTTGAAGATTATGGGGAAAGATGCGGAGCGATTAAATTTATTTGACCGTGCAAAAATGGTCGGAACAGTCCTGCAGGATACGGATGGGCAATTCATTTCTTTGACCGTTGGTGAGGATATTGCCTTTGCTCTCGAGAATGATTGTGTTCCCCAGGATGAAATGAAACAAATTGTTAAAGAAGTATCAAGTTTAGTCGCTATGGAACATTATTTGCAACAATCCGTTCACCACCTATCCGGCGGTCAAATGCAAAGAGTAGCGATTGCTGGTGTGCTTGTCAATGATGTTGACATTTTATTATTTGACGAACCGCTCGCCAGTCTCGATCCAGCAACTGGTGAACATGTCGTCCAATTAATTGCCGAGTTGCAAAAGAAAATGAATAAAACGGTCGTTATCATTGAACACCGTCTGGAGGATGTGCTCAGTTATCCGGTCGATCGTATCATCGTCCTTGACGATGGAGAAGTTGTCGCGGACATGGAACCGGATGAGCTGCTGGCGACCGATATTCTCGAACGTGTCCATATTCGGGAACCTCTTTATTTAAAGGCTGCTAAATATGCAAATTGCAAGATTCAAAGGGAAATGCGTCCCGCCCATATCGACACCTTTCAGGTGGAAGCCTGTAAGGAACCATTGATCAGCTGGTTTCATCATGCCGAGTTACCTCCACCTCCCAGGGAAGATGAGCCGATTTTGGAATTAGACAATATTTCCTTTTACTATGAACCGAATAAGTTTTCACTGAAAAATATCTCCCTTTCGTTTAAAAAAGGAGAAATGGTCAGTATCGTCGGCCAAAACGGTGCCGGAAAATCAACACTTTCCAAATTGATGTGTGGCTTTGAACGACCGCAATCTGGAAAGATTTTTTACGGGGGAAACGATGTAACAGGGGATTCGATCGCCGAGCGGTCCTTGCGCGTCGGAATGGTTTTGCAAAACCCGAATCATATGTTATCCAAACATACCATTTTCGAGGAAGTTGCCTTCGGTCTTGAACTGCGAGGAGTGCCAGAAAAAGAAAGAATGGAGCGGGTGCATGACACATTGCGAATTTGCGGTTTATACCCGTACCGGAACTGGCCGATTTCCGCTTTGAGTTTCGGGCAAAAGAAGCGGGTGGCGATTGCAGCGATTTTAGTATTGGAACCAGAGGTTATCATTTTAGACGAGCCGACTGCCGGTCAGGATTTACTGCATTATACCGAAATTATGGAATTTCTCCTTTCCTTAAATCAACGGGGGAAAACGATTATCATGGTTACGCACGATATGCATCTCATGCTCGAATACACCCCGCGGGCGATCGTTATCGATCATGGACAGGTGCTTGCTGATGACTCGGCAATCAATATATTGAGTGATCCAGACATCGTGCAGAAAGCAAATTTAAAAGAAACGTCTCTATTTACATTAGCCGAACGGCTTGGCATCGAGGAGAAACGAGAATTTGTTGCCAGATTCATAGCCTTTGATAAGGAGGAAAAGAAAAAGTGGCTGCATTACTAGGTTATATCGAGCGAAAATCTGTTATTCATCAATTGAGTGGTGTTACGAAGCTGATTTGTTTTTTACTCTGGTCCTTCGCAGCCATGTTAACATACGATACACGGGTGTTACTCTTTCTGTTTATCTTTAGTTTTTTCATATTTAAGCTTTCTAAGATTAAGCTGCGGGAAATTTCCCTCGTCCTGATATTGATCTTGATTTTCTTATTATTAAACAATGTGGCCATTTACATATTTTCTCCCCAGGAAGGAGTTAAAATTTACGGCACGAGCCATGTCCTTTTTGAAATTGTCGGTCGCTATAATGTGACATGGGAACAAATATTTTATCAAATGAATATCACATTAAAATATTTGACGGTTATTCCTGTCGCCTTGCTCTTTTTAGTGACGACCGATCCGAGCGAGTTTGCGGCTTCATTGAATAAAATCGGGATCAGTTATCGGATCAGTTTTTCCATTTCTTTAGCGTTAAGATATATCCCGGATATCCAGCGCGAATTCCAACTCATTTCCAAATCTCAACAAGCCCGCGGTGTAGATTTATCGAATAATGAAAAACTGATTCGCCGGGTTAAAAATGCTGCGGCTATCATTTTTCCTCTCATCCTGTCCAGTATGGAAAAAATTGAGACGATCAGTAATGCGATGGAATTACGGGGATTTGGCAAACGGAAAAAACGGACGTGGTATAGCTTCCGGCCGCTTAAAAAAATCGATTATGTCTCGATCGTTCTAATGATGATTATTTTTGTTGCATCCATGGTGATTACGTTTATGGATGGAAGTCGCTTTTACAATCCGTTTCTGTAAGTTGTTTATTCTTACAATCGCCTGGTAGTAACCGCATTCCTTGAGATGACAAAAATAGGCAATGATTAATAAAATAAATTGTTTTCATCGGGACAGGCTAATGAGAAAAAGGTGAGGAATATTTAACAATCCATTTATCCTCCGTTATAATAAATATGAAGATCATTTAATGGAGGTACAATCATTGAAAACAAATTATCCAGACGATTCTTGGACATTGCATACAGATTTGTATCAAATTAACATGGCAGAAACGTACTGGGAAGACGGGGTTCACAATAAACGAGCTGTGTTTGAAGTATATTTCCGGGACATGCCTTTTGGAAACGGCTATGCCGTCTTTGCTGGTTTAGAAAAAGTCATCGAGTATTTACAAAATTTCCGTTTCAGCGAGAGCGATATTGCCTATCTTCGTGAAGAGTGTGGTTATCAGGAGGATTTTTTGAACTATTTGAAAACCCTTCGCTTTACAGGAACGGTCCGTTCGATGGTAGAAGGGGAACTATGTTTTGGTAATGAACCGTTAATGCGGATTGAGGCTCCGCTAGCAGAAGCTCAATTAATTGAAACCGCCATTTTAAATATTGTTAATTTTCAAACATTGATTGCGACGAAAGCATCACGAATTAAACAGGTTATCGGTGATGCTGGTTCTGCATTGGAATTTGGTTCCCGCCGTGCGCAAGAAATGGATGCGGCAGTTTGGGGAGCTCGTGCCGCTTATATTGGCGGATTTGATGCCACATCCTGTGTCCGGGCCGGAAAACTTTTCGGCATTCCTGTTGCAGGAACCCATTCCCATGCGATGGTACAGGCGTATCAAGATGAATATACGGCGTTTAAAAAGTATGCGCGTCGTCATAAAGATTGTGTATTCCTGGTAGACACCTATGACACACTCCGGTCCGGTGTTCCGAATGCAATCCGGGTGGCAAAAGAGTTAGGCGATGAAATTAATTTTGTCGGTATCCGAATTGATAGCGGCGATCTAGCTTACCTGTCCAAGCAAGCAAGAAAAATGCTAGATGAAGCAGGCTTCCCAGACGCGAAAATTTTTGCTTCCAATGATTTAGATGAAGAAACGATCATGAACTTGAAAACCCAGGGGGCAAAAATCGATTCCTGGGGAGTTGGCACAAAATTAATTACTGCCTACGATAAGCCAGCATTGGGTGCAGTTTATAAACTCGTTGCCATCGAAGATGATCATGGCAATATGGTTGATACATTGAAAATTACGAGCAATCCGGAAAAGGTGAGCACACCGGGATTAAAGAAAGTATATCGAATTATTAATAAGGAAAATGGCAAATCCGAAGGTGACTATGTTGCCCTCGAATGGGAAAATCCACAAGAGGAAAGTCCATTGAAGATGTTTCATCCTGTCTATACATTCATCAGTAAATTTGTAACGAACTTTGAAGCGAGAGAATTGCATCGCGACATTTTTGTTGATGGTGAATTAGTCTATGATCCACCATCTGTCCATGAAATCAGAAAATACCATGAAGAAAACCTGGACTTACTCTGGGACAATTATAAGCGGCTATTAAATCCTTCCGAATATCCAGTGGATTTGAGCTATGCTTGCTGGAAAAACAAAATGGATCTAATTGAATCGGTTCGAAAACAGGTCGCCAGGATGGGAAAAGATAACGAACAGGAGTAGTCAATCCAGTACAATCATTTAAGAAAGTACCTGAATGGAAAACAGGTACTTTTTTATTTTTT
>CALGAD010000142.1 GCA_937951955.1 uncultured Bacillaceae bacterium | reverse complement strand
GCTAACTTTATTCTACAGAAAGGGTCTTCCTTTTTCTATGAACATTATTTAGTGTATTTCTATTTACACAAAATATTTTACACTCTCATGACACCATTGATATATACCTTTTTACTATATACATATTTATATGGTAGATTAAGGTGATAAAGTTATGACAAAGGTTCGAGACTTACATATTAATGTCAAAATAAGAATTATAGAAAACTTTCTTAGTCGATTTATTGGAAGTATGATATTACCATTTATGGCTATCTATCTTACCATTCATTTCAATGCTACAATAGCAGGATTTTTATTGTTGTTTAATGTAATAATTGGAGTAAGTATAAATTTTTTAAGTGGATATTTTTCTGATTATTACGGTAGAAGAAAAATTATAGTAATTTCTGAAACCATAAGGTTTATTTCCTTTGTAGTTATGGCTATTTGTAATTCACCTTTATATACTCTACCATTATTGACCTATGCCATGATGCTCGTCAATTCTTTTTGCACTGGTCTAACTTTACCAGCAAATGATGCTATGTTAGTAGATGTAAGTACGGAAAAACAACGTAAGTTAATTTATTCGATAATGTACTGGAGTGGAAATTTATCAGTAGCTATAGGGGGAGTATTAGGGGCATTCCTTTTTGAGGATTATTTATTTGAGTTATTTATAATACTTTCCTTCCTATCATTTCTCGTTGTAGTTATAGTTTTCCTTTTTATACGGGAAAGTTATTACCCAAATAATGATAGTATTCCGATTAAGTCACATATTAAAGGAATATTAACAAATTACCGATTTGTTTTGAACGACAAAAAATTTATTCTGTTTATAACAGCAAGTATATTAATATACTCAGTGGAGTTTCAATTGTCGAATTACATTGCAATACGTTTATCGGAGGTTATGCCAGAACAACGTATATTTGGAATAAGTATTGATGGAATACAAACGTTAGGAATATTAAAGAGTGAAAATACCATCTTAGTTCTAATTTTAATGTTATTTGTTAATAAAATAGCATTTAAATATAATACAAGGAAAACGTTAGTAGTAAGTTCTTTAATATTTATTTTAGGGTATAGTGTAATGTCATATACAGTTAACTTTTATATTTTATTGATAATGATGTTAATTGCAACGATTGGAGAAGTTATATATGGACCATTGGAACAAACTTATATTGCTAACATGACTTCAGAAAAACATCGAAGTTCCTATATGGCATTTAACGGTCTAAAAGGGAATTTAGCGATGTTAATTGCTTCAATAACTGTTGCGTTAAGTGCAATATTTCCTCCAATTATAATTTCTATTTTTATATTTATACTAGGAATAGTGGGCATACTTATATATAGATACTTATTAAGTAGGATTCAATAACTAATTAAAATATGTACTATTCGTGGCTAAATCAGTGTTCATATTAAAGTTTTAATCATCACGCCTGCATGTTTGGTTCATTCAGTCTTTTTGGACTACTACACCTCGTAATAAACGTAATAACCGATGATAAGTGTATTTTGGACTGAGCTCTGTGGGTTTGTCTAACTTAAAATTACAAAAAAGAGATTCCTGAGTAAAAATAGGGGTCTCTTTTCTATTCTTGAAGTCGTTTATATGCTTCTTGATAAACTTCATTATCTTCTCTTTTCCCAATAATTATTATTTCTGCAACTTCCGCTTTGTCTTCAACGATACGATAGACAATTCGAATACCAGCTTTACGAAACTTTATGACTTTTTAAAATATCAGATTTGCTTAAAGCAATTTTAGAAGCCGTTAACGGATTTTTTATTTTTAAATAATAACATTTACTTAAGTGATTTAAAAAAACTTCTCAAATAGCCTTAATTTTGATTTTATGATGATAAATGGAGTCTAATATTCTTTAAAATTCGAGCGAAGCGACATTAAAGGTTTTAGGATTTAATCCTAACAAGACGAAAACTTGTTTTTGGGTTTGTCATGACAAATCCGTAGCTTGCGAGAGCATCATTTTTGCAAGCATGCAGCGCACCTTTTCTCCTCCTGAAAGAACATTTGCTTTTTTCAACGCTTGATCACCAGAAAATAACATTCTGCCAAGGAAGCCACGCAGAAATGTTTCGGTCTCATCTTCCGGCGAAAACTGACGCAACCATTCTACAAGTGTTAAATCGTTGTTTTCAAAATAGGAGTTGTTATCTTTAGGAAAATACGATTGCGATGTTGTCACGCCCCATTTAAAAGAGCCGCTATCCGGTTCCATTTCTCCCATGAGTATTTTAAAAAGCGTCGTCTTGGCAATATCATCTTTTCCGATGAAAGCAATCTTATCGTCTTTCCGCATTGTAAAACTGACATTGTCCAGTACTTTTCGGCCGTCAATCGTTTTCGTCAATCCTTCTACCGTCAGCAAGTCATTTCCGATTTCGCGATCCGGTGTAAAAGCAATATATGGATACTTTCTGGAAGACGGTTTAATATCATCCAGCGTGATGCTTTCCAGCAGCTTTTTACGGGATGTGGCCTGTTTCGATTTAGACGCATTGGCACTGAATCTTGCGATAAAGTTTTGCAATTCCTTCATTTTTTCTTCTTTCTTTTTGTTCGCTTCTTGAGCCATTTTCGCAGCCAATTGACTGGATTCATACCAGAAATCATAGTTTCCAACATAAATTTCAATCTTTCCAAAATCAACATCGGCAATATGTGTGCACACTTTATTTAAAAAATGACGATCATGGGAAACGACAATGACGGTGTTTTCGAAGTTAATCAGAAATTCCTCCAGCCATTGGATGGCTTGAATATCAAGACCGTTTGTCGGTTCATCCAACAATAAAATATCTGGATTGCCGAATAAGCTTTGGGCAAGCAGTACTTTTACTTTTTGATCTGCTGTCAGCTCTGCCATCTTTAGGTCATGCAAATGTTCGTCGATCCCCAGCCCTTTCAGCAAAACCGCTGCATCAGATTCCGCTTCCCAGCCATTCATCTCTGCAAACTCAGCTTCCAGCTCAGCAGCCCGGATACCGTCTTCTTCCGAAAAATCTGCTTTCATATAGATAGCATCTTTTTCCTGGCGAATATCATACAATTTTTCATGTCCCATTAATACGGTTTCGATCACCGGATATTCTTCGTAAGCAAAGTGATCTTGTTTTAACATGGCAATACGCTGTCCCGGTTTGATGGAAACATTTCCGGTTTGCGGCTCCATTTCTCCTGCTAAAATTTTTAAGAACGTAGATTTGCCGGCACCGTTTGCTCCGATCACCCCATAACAGTTACCGGGGGTAAATTTTAAATGCACATCTTCAAATAGCTTTTTATCGCCATAACGTAAACTAACATCTGTAACCGTAAGCATCTATATAAAGTCCTCCAATGTTTTTCAAAAATAAAGAGCAGGGTCAAATTCATATGTGCCCTGCTGTGGTTATCGCTAGCTTACTTGATTTAAGCCGGTTCGTCAATGAGTTTTTCGCATGACTTATCGAAGCGGCTGAATCCTATATTATATGGCAATGGTTAAAAAAGCGGACTATTTGCTAGTGATTATTTTATTATTTCCCATTTTTGAAAAAATTAAAATCAAAACATCTAAAAAAAGAAGTCAATCCCTTTTGATTGGGAATGACTTCTTTCTTAAATGAACGATAAAAGAAAATTTATATCCGGGCCTCACGTAAGCGAACAGCTTCTTCTGCGGGGTTTGTGCCGACAATAACTGTCACCCCAGCAGCTTTGGCATTTTCTGCTGCAGCATGTTCGTTGTCGATAAATAAAATTTTGGCTTGCTTGTTAACGAGTTGTTCAATCGTATTCGCAGGAACTTCACCTTTTACCCAAACAGCGTCAACGGTCTCTGCTTCATCCAGCGCTACGGTGATATACCCGAGCTGTTTCAACTTGCGTACTTCTTCATCTTCCACATGGACTGTTGCAATAGATTTGCGTCTTGCACCAGATTCTGTCTGTTCATATAGTGTAGAAAGCAGCCATTCGATAGCTCTTTCTTCTTCATTTCCATAAGTTGTTTTTGATTCGGTGGCAATAGCAAGTGCTTTGTCCAATTCAGCAATAATATCTTCTGGAGCTTCCAAACCGACAGACAGGCGGACAAGTTCTTCTGAAACGCCGCTGGCTTTTAAATCTTCATCGCTTAATTGCTGGTGGGTAGTGGAAGCCGGATGAATAATCAATGACTTGGAATCCCCGACATTTGCTACATGGGACCAAAGCTTAATATTGTCGATTAGCTTTCTTCCTGCTTCCCGGCCGCCTTTTATACCGAATGTAATAATGGATCCAAAGCCGGTTCTAAAATATTTTTTTGCTAATTCGTATGATTTCGTTCCTTCTTTTCCAGGGTAGTTTACCCACTCCACTTGCGGGTGGTTTTGCAAATAGTCAGCTACGATTTCTGC
The DNA here is from genome assembly GCA_937951955.1 of uncultured Bacillaceae bacterium. Lineage (GTDB taxonomy): Bacteria > Bacillota > Bacilli > Bacillales > Caldibacillaceae > CALGAD01. The sequence goes on along the minus strand of CALGAD010000142.1, from coordinate 1,040 downwards.
ATTTTTGCTGTGACGTTCCATACGCAAGTGTAAGGACTCTAAGCCTTGAAGATATAAAAATGCATGGAACGGGCTTAAAGAAGGTCCCACATCCCTTAGAAGCTGCACCCGGAATTTTGTTGCATAAGCTGCGTCTCCTACATCGGCAAAGCGCAAGCCATGATAGCTTTCATCTGGTGTGGTAAAACCAGGGAATTTGCCGTTTGTCCAGTCAAATTTTCCTCCGTCAACGACAACTCCGCCAATGGACGTACCATGTCCGCCAATCCATTTGGTTGCAGAATGTACGACGATATCCGCACCAAAATGTAATGGTCTTGCAATATATGGAGCGAACGTGTTATCGATAATTAAAGGGATGCCATGTTTATGGGCAATGTTTGCTGCACCTTCGATATCAAACACATTTAGGCTCGGGTTTGTAATCGTTTCTGCAAAAATGGCTTTCGTCTTTTCGGTAATCGCATCTTCAATGGCCTGTAAATCTGTTCCATCTACAAATTTCACATGAATTCCATACTTCGGTAGTGTGTTTGCGAATAAATTGTATGTACCGCCGTATAAGTTACTGTCTGTAATAATTTCATCACCGGCTTCGGCGATATTTAAGATGGAAAAGGTAATGGCAGTCATTCCGGAAGATACTGCAACAGCAGCCACTCCATCTTCCAGTTGTGCAATACGTTCTTCAAATGCTGCAACCGTCGGATTCATTATTCGGGTGTAAACATTTCCGGATTCAGCCAGTCCAAACAGATTTTGTGCATGTTCTGTATCACGAAAAACATAGGAAGTGGTTTGATAGATTGGTACCGCACGGGAACCTGTAGCCGGGTCCGGAGTTTCTTGACCTGCATGTAATAAAGTAGTTTCTGGTTTTTTAAATTCAAAATGGGACATTATAATTCCTCCTTGTTATTTGAAAGATGCAACTGCAAAATCGCTTCCGCTTTTAATACGTCTAGCTTTGATTGGTATAAGAGGGAACAAAAAGAGGCTGGGACAAAACCAGTCTTAAATGAGAAAAATTGCGGAATCAA
>CALGAD010000141.1 GCA_937951955.1 uncultured Bacillaceae bacterium | reverse complement strand
CGTTCTTTCAACATTTCATGATGCGAAGATACCATTGCGACTTTTTCAGCATCAGGCTTTAAATATAGTTTCGCTTTGTTCACAGCATTTGCAGCATCTTGAAAAGCACCGGCAATTAAATTCAATTTCCCCTCATGCATCAATATATCCCCAGCAGCATATAATCCAGGAATGGACGATTCGCTATTTACGCTACCTGCAATAAAATAGTCATCCGCTCGTTCAATTTTTAATGGACTATTTTCTAAAAGGGAAGTATCTCGTTCATATCCATGATTGACGATGACTTCATCCACTTTTAGACGTGAAACGACACCTGACAGACGATTTGTTAATTCCACTTCTTCGATTTTTTCCGTACCAATCAATTTCGTAATCGTTGAATTAAAAATGCAAACGACAGAACTTTTCTGTATTTGTGTTGCTTGTGATTCATGGCACTTGAGGCCATCGCTACGACAGACGATATATACTTGCTTGGCAATTGGCATCAGTTCGTTCGCCCAATCGATTGCGGAATTTCCACCACCTGAAATGATGACTGTTTTGTCTTGAAAATGTTTCAGGGACTTGACAGTATAATTTAAATTTTTTCCTTCAAATTTTTCGGCTCCATCAACGTTCAATTTTTTCGGATGTAAAATTCCACTTCCAACAGCGACGATCACAGTTTTTGAATAGTGGACTTGCCCCGAAGAAGTATGTAACGTAAAAATTCCTTGACGATTCCGGTCAATTTTTTCAACTTTTTCATTTAAGACGACAGTCGGATTAAACGTTAAACCTTGTTCTACTAATTGATCAATTAGTTTGGCTCCAGGAACTGGTGGTATTCCGCCAACGTCCCAGATCATTTTTTCGGGGTACACGTGAAGCTTTCCACCTAACTCCGGCTGATATTCAATTATTTTCGTTTTCATTTCGCGAAGTCCACTATAAAATGCAGCGTATAGACCAGCGGGACCACCGCCGATAATAGTCACATCATATAGATCGTTGTTCTTCAATACCATCAACTCCTAGAGTGTTAATGAACGCTTTGGAAATTTTCCAAAACGTCTTGACAAGATAAGAAAGGGAGTTTACATTATGTATTATAATGAAATTGATAATCGTTCTCAACTGTTTTGGTAAAATTTTTTTAAAGGAGGCTCACGATGACCCGTCTACAAGCGAAAAACGTACATATTAGTTACGGGGATCGGTTCATTATAGAGGATTTAAGTTTAACCATTCCTGATAAAAAGATTACGACCATCATTGGCGCAAATGGTTGTGGAAAATCAACGCTGTTAAAGGCGATCACTAGAATAATCACTCACCGTTCAGGTTCGATCGTTCTGGATGGAAAAGATATATTACAAGAAAATACGAAACAGTTGGCGAGAAAGATGGCAATTTTACCGCAAACACCTGAAGGAACGAAAGGACTGACGGTGGGAGAGCTCGTTTCGTATGGTCGTTTTCCTTATCAAAAGGGTTTCGGTCGTCTAACGAAAAAAGATATCGAAGTAATTGACTGGGCGTTGGAGGTAACATCGACTGCAGAGTATAAACATCACCCAGTTGATGCACTATCTGGTGGACAGCGTCAACGTGTCTGGATTGCGATGGCGCTCGCCCAAGAAACGGACATCATTTTTCTGGATGAGCCGACGACCTATTTAGATATGGCACATCAGTTAGAAGTGTTGGAACTTTTACAGAAATTAAATAAAGAACAAGAACGAACGATTGTCATGGTACTTCACGATTTAAACCAGGCAGCCCGTTTTGCTGATTATATTATCGCAATGAAAGATGGAAAAATTGTCAAAACCGGGACTAGTAAAGAAGTGATAAATCGTGAAGTGTTGCGAGAAGTTTTCCATATTGATGCGGTGATTGGAGAAGACCCGCGTACGAAAAAACCAATATGTATTACTTACAATTTATTAAAAGGGGAAGAGAAAGATGAAGAAATATCTCATTTCGATTATCCTGCTCTTGTTAGTAATTATGGGAGCATGTAGTAATAGCGAGTCCAATGAATCAGAAGGCACAACGGAAGAAACAAGTGAAAATAGAGATACGATTATTTATGAATCAGAAAACGGTCCTGTTGAAGTTCCGGCAAATCCAGAGCGAGTCGTAGTTTTATCTTCGTTTGCAGGGGATGTCATCAAATTAGGTGTCAATATCGTTGGAGCAGATTCATGGTCGATGGATAATCCGAATTTTGCTGAAGGGTTAAAAGATGCAGTAGAAGTTTCTGATGAAAGTTTAGAAAAAATTATTGAGTTAGAGCCGGATTTAATCATTGGGCTTTCTACGATTAAAAATGTCGATAAATTAAATGAAATTGCACCGACCGTTACGTTTACGTATGGCAACGTGGATTATTTACAACAACATATTGAAATTGGAAAACTATTAAACAAAGAAGAAGAAGCACGTGCTTGGGTAGAAGATTTCGAGAAACGTGCGAAAGAAGTTGGCGAAAAAATTAAAGAAAAAATTGGTGAAGATGCGACAGTTTCTGTGATTGAAGATTTTGATAAACAATTGTATGTGTTCGGAGATAATTGGGGCCGCGGAACAGAGATTTTATATCAAGCAATGGGCTTAAAAATGCCTGAGAAAGTGGAAGAGATGGCTTTAACTGATGGGTATTATGCGATCTCATTAGAAGTGTTACCAGAATATGCTGGAGACTATGTCATCTTTAGCAGAAGTGCCGGTGCGGATGATGAATATTTAGAGTCTGATATTTATAAAAATATACCAGCAGTAAAAAATGGTCGTGTATTTGAAGTAGACCAGCGTTCCTTCTACTTTAACGATGCATTGACATTAGAGTATCAACTTGAATTTTTTGAGGAGAAGTTTTTAGGAGAGTAATTGTCGAATTGGTAAGGAAAAATATTTGCTTGGTAGGGTGATTGTGAGATTAATGTCCTTCATCATCACCCCCTTTTATTTAGGAACGGTGAAAGAAAGTAAGCCCCGGTCCTGCTAGTAAATGCACAATTTATTAAGAAAGTTGGAGCAACATGAAGAGGCCAAAAACTTTTCATAAAACATATTCATTTATTGTTGCAGTTGTTCTATTTGTCGCAATGTTTTTTGTCGCTATATTGTTTGGAGCAGCCGATACAACCATGAAGGATTTATGGCATGCAATTACGGGAAGTAATACAAGTGATGCAATATCTGCAATTCGAGATATTCGTCTACCCCGTGAAATTGCTGCCATTTTTGTTGGTGCTGCATTAGCGACAGCTGGTGCGATTATGCAAGGAATAACACGTAATCCGTTAGCTGATCCAGGATTACTAGGATTAACAGCAGGTGCCAATGCGATGCTGGCAATCAAATTTGCATTTTTCCCGTCCGTATCATATTTCGGGTCGATCTTTTTTTGTTTTATCGGAGCGCTACTTGGTGCAGCACTCGTATTCGGAATAGGTTCTGCGAGAAAAGGCGGGTTATCTCCCTTTCGGATTGTTTTAGCTGGAGCAGCTGTCTCTACTTTTTTAATCGCATTAGAACAAGGGATTAGCCTTTACTTTAAAGTTTCAAAAGACGTGACCATGTGGACGGCAGGTGGCTTAATCGGTACATCGTGGGCACAACTCAAGATGATTATCCCTTTTATTGTTGTTGGAATTTTATTCGCTATCATGTTTTCCAGACAATTAACAGTTCTAAGTTTAAATGAAGAAGTAGCAATCGGTTTGGGGCAAAAAATTATGATTGTCAAAACAATTTTATTTGTCATCGTTATTATTTTGGCTGGTACAGCAGTTGCACTAGCTGGGAATCTTGTGTTTATCGGATTAATGATCCCACACATTACCCGGGCAATTGTTGGAACCGATTATCGGTTTATTATCCCAATGTCCGTTTTAGTTGGAGCGACATTTATGTTGTTTGCTGATACTGTTGCACGTACTATTCATGCACCATATGAAACTCCGATCATTGCGGTGTTGGCTATTTTAGGATTACCTTTCTTCCTGTTTATCGTTCGGAAGGGAGGCAATGCCTTCTCATGATTGACGCATCATTAATTAGGAAACAGCGAATAATTATAATCATTTTGTTCGTTTTGATTGTTGTAACGACGTTGGTCAGTATTCGAATCGGATATTCGTCTTTAACTTATGAGCGAATTTTTCAGACATTGTTTGGGCAAGGAACGTTTAAGGAAGAATTTATTTTGTATTCGGTCCGTTTGCCACGAATTACGATTACCTTATTAGCAGGGATGGCGCTCGCATTATCTGGATCGATGTTACAAAGTATCACACGAAATGATTTAGCTGACCCAGGAATTATTGGAATTAATGCTGGAGCAGGTGTTGCGATTGCAATCTTCTTTTTGTTTTTCCCTATTGATGCGGCTTCCTTTGCATATTTGATTCCATTTGCAGGGTTTATAGGCGCATTTATAACGATGGTTTTCATTTATATCTTTTCTTATGATAAAAAAATTGGGTTACAACCGGTCCGGTTCGTGTTAGTCGGAGTTGGATTTGCATTAGCCTTTTCTGGATTGATGGTCGTTTTAATTTCATCAGCAGAACGGACAAAGGTTGATTTTATTGCAAAATGGCTTGCCGGGAATATTTGGGGAACTGATTGGCCGTTCGTTTGGGCAATCCTGCCATGGTTAATTATTTTAGTACCGTACGCATTATATGCGGCGAATCGATTAAATATCCTCGGTTTGAGTGATCCGGTAGCGATTGGGGTAGGCTTGTCGATCGAACGAGAACGCATGATATTGTTGGCTGTCGCTGTCGCACTTGCCGCAGCTGCAGTTTCAGTAACGGGTGGTATTGCTTTTATCGGGTTAATGGCTCCTCATATTGCCAAAGTACTTGTTGGACCACGAAATCAGTTGTTCATCCCAGTAGCAATCTTGATTGGTGGATGGCTATTGCTATTTGCTGATACAGTCGGACGGAATCTAGTTGAACCAGATGGCATCCCAGCTGGAATTATGGTCTCGTTAATCGGCGCACCATATTTTATTTATCTGTTGTTGAG
>CALGAD010000140.1 GCA_937951955.1 uncultured Bacillaceae bacterium | reverse complement strand
GAATGTTGGAAGAGTAGCAATCATTTGGAGGAATGGATGTTGAAAAAAGATTTTGCGGTTATCGGCTTAGGAACTTTTGGCGGCAGCATTTGTAAAGAACTCGCCAAAATGGGCATGGATGTTTTAGCCATTGATAAAGACGAAGATATTGTAGAAGATTATTCCAATATTGTCACCCAGGCAGTTGTGGCGGACGCAAAAGATGAGCAGGTGTTACGGGATTTAGGAATTCGCAATTTTGATCATGTCATCGTCGCCATCGGGAACGATATTCAATCAAGTATTTTGATCACAATTATGTTAAAAGAACTGGGCGTTAAGCGGGTTACTGCCAAAGCTTTAACAGATTTACACGCTAAAGTTTTGCGGAAAATTGGTGCAGATCATGTCGTCCATCCGGAGCGGGATATGGGTAGAAGAATCGCTCATAATTTAATTTCTTCCAGTGTGCTCGATTATTTAGCCCTGTCGGATAAATACAGTATTGTTGAAATGCAAGTGAGCGAACCGCTGGTTGGTCGTTCCCTGATTGAATTAAATATTCGTGCCCGTTACGGTATTAATATCGTGGCGATCAAGCGAAATGATGATATTATTATTAAAAATGCTGCTGAGGAAGTATTGCAATGGGGAGATATCTTAATTGCAATCGGTTCGGATGAGGATATCAACCGCTTTGAACGCAAATATTTCCAATAATGAATAGCAAACTATCAAAGCAAATGAAAAGGCCAGGGGGAGAAAAGCATTCGCTTTTCCCACCCTGGCCTAAAATTTTTCTCGATATTCCATTTACACTTCCATAATAATAGGTAAAATCATCGGTTTTCGTTTTGTTCGTTCGTACAAGAACGGTCCTAAAATATCGGATATTTCATTTTTTATTTCTGACCATTGACTCATTTTCCGGTCCATAATTTTTTCCAGATGTTTGGCGATTAGCTGTTGCGCTTCCTTAATTAAATCTTCCGATTCCCGCATGTAAACAAAGCCACGGGAGATAATATCCGGTCCTGCAGCGATCTTAAACTCCTTCATATTGATGCTCACGACAACGATGACGAGGCCTTCTTCGGAAAGGATCTTTCGATCGCGGAGGACAATATTTCCGATATCACCGATACCACTTCCGTCGATATAGATGGATCCGGAAGGGATTTTACCGGCAATTTGCGCTGTGTCTTTGCTTAAAGCGAGAACATCGCCATTGTCCATAATAAAACAATTTTCTTTCGGAACGCCGCATTCCTGGGCAAGTTTTGCATGGGTGATTTGCATGCGGTATTCCCCGTGGACCGGTACGAAAAACTTCGGATTCATCAGGCGCAGCATCAGTTTTTGTTCTTCCTGACCGCCGTGTCCTGACGTATGCACATTATTTAAGGAACCGTAAATAACATCTGCACCGGAACGGTAGAGCATGTTAATGATGCGATTGATGCTCGTCGTATTTCCCGGAATCGGTGATGATGAAAAGACGACCGTATCTCCGGGGATAATTTGAATTTGTCGATGGGTTCCATTGGCGATCCGGGAAAGGGCGGCCATTGGTTCCCCTTGCGTACCGGTACAGAGTATGCAAACTTCATTGGCAGGCAGGCGGTTGATTTGGTGACTATCGACAAACAAATCTTTATTCGCTTGAATATAACCGAGTTCCTGCCCTAATTCGATGGCTGCTTCCATGCTTCTACCGAATACAGCAATTTTCCGACCGCTTTGAATAGCTGCCTCTGTCACCTGTTGCAGGCGATAAATGTTGGAAGCAAACGTAGCGAAGATAATCCGTCCATCAACTTTACGGAAAATGTCGTGAATACTCTCGCCAACTTTTCTTTCGGATAAAGTGAATTCTGGTATTTCACTGTTCGTACTGTCGGAGAGGAGGCATAAGACACCTTCTTTTCCGATTTCGGCCATTTTAGCCAGGTTCGCTGGCTCCCCAACCGGTGTGAAATCGAATTTGAAATCACCCGTATACACTACATTACCGGGGGGAGTTTTGACAACGACTCCGTAAGAATCCGGTATGCTATGGGTTGTCCGGAAGAAAGTCACAGAAGTTTTACGGAATTTAATAATATCGTCTTCTTTTATTTCAATTAATTTGGCTTTTCTCAGGAGCCGGTGTTCTTCCAGTTTATTGCGGATTAATCCGATGGCTAATTTTCCACCGTAAATCGGAATGTTAATCTCCCGCAATAAATACGGAATGCCACCGATATGGTCTTCGTGACCGTGGGTAATGAAAAGCCCTTTAATCTTGTCCTGATTTTTGATGAGATACGTGTAATCAGGTATGACATAATCAATTCCGAGCAATTCATCTTCCGGAAATTGAATTCCGGCATCGATTAAAATAATTTCATCTTGATACTGGACACCGTACGTATTTTTACCGATTTCACCTAAACCCCCAAGGGCGAAAACGGCTGTTTGATCATTTTTTACAAATTTCATCGGCTTAAAGCTCCATTATTTTAAAATCTTCGTTATGTGTTTTTTCATATTCAAGAGTTGCTTCACTCAACGGTTGAATATGCTCGATCAAATAGGGGGTTTTACTTTCTTCCAATTTTTCCCGGACTTCCCGCTCGGATTCCGCTTCGATGTAAAAAGCTTTCGTCCTCTCCCGCACAGGAACTTCATCTGCGAGTTCTTGGTAATACACTTTGAAAATCATGTTCAATCTCTCCTAACCGATTCAAAATCACTTTGTTTATTATATCTAATTTTATTTAAATTACCTAATTTAATT
>CALGAD010000139.1 GCA_937951955.1 uncultured Bacillaceae bacterium | reverse complement strand
GCCAGGATCAAACTCTCCAAAAAAAGTTTGATAGCTCAAAATTAAACTGACTTGGTTCGCTTTGTCTTGTTCAGTTTTCAAGGTTCAATCCATGTCGCAAAAGCGACTTTGTTATAATATCATACTGCTTAAGTGAAAGTCAACGCCTTTTTTATTTTTTCGGTTGTTTTCACTTTGTATTCCCACAGCGATTATTAATATACCAGCATTTTTTAATTATGTCAACAACCTTTAATTTTTTCAAAATAGCTATTTACCGTTAGTAAAATATCGCATTTTCATGTCTCCATCGATTGAATCCACCTGAACATCTAGATAATTTTTATCCACCAAGTACTCAATAATAATCATAAGATCCAGGGAATAAATGCTTAATTCTGGATGCTGGAGAATCTCTTGTAAAGACCAGCGTTCTTTTTCTTGTAACACTTCTAGAAGATGGGCTGATCCCAATTCAGTTTTTTGATGAATGAAAAATTCGCTTGCCAGAAACAAAAGTTTCAAACGTTTGGATAATTCTTCTTGATTATTGATTAACTCCTCATACATTTTATAAATCTCTGGCTCAATTTGTTTTACTTGATTCCAGACAGTGGTTTCTGGATGATATCCCTTTTCAATTACGGCTAATCTTCCCAGATGATGTAGTGAATGAATGATATGGGTATAGGCATCTAAATATTGTTTCTGTTCATAAAAAGATTTACCGTCTAAATAACAGCGGAGTAATTTCGCAAATTCCAGCCCTAATTTCACTTTCCGTTCATGAAAAGGAAAATCCGCTAATTCTTGAATGTATTGTTGCAAATAGTTGTTTCTGTCATACAAAATTTCCCCATTAAATAACCAGGTGAAAATTTTCTTGTTTACTCCATTCAACACCCATTCTTCTAATTGTAAAGTCGTTATAATATAGACTGATACTTTTTCCTTTTCATATTGATAAGATTCTACGAACCAGGTCCTTTTTGGATTTTTTATAAAAATCAGCAAAGCCCGGTCGAAAATATCGGTATGCGGTGTATTCAGATTGCGATTTTCAATTAACATAATACCTCTAGTGATATCTTTATTCGCCCACTTTTCGGACAGTATCTTTATATATTGATCCATTTAATTTCCTCCAAGATCCATGTTCAATTCTCAATTCGACAATAGCTCACTATATCCTGCCATGTTAAAGTTATTTTTTTAACAACTTTGTGGATAGTTACGTTATATTTTTTATTATTGGAATAATGACTTTCTTTTAATTTATCGGAATGTTTGTGGTATAGTTGAATAGAGGTGATTTCATGGCCAAACCAAAAAGCAAAATTAATAAAATCCGGACTTTTGCCCTTCTTTTAGTGTTTATTGGTTTTATTATCATGTACATCGGTCTATTATTTAGAAATCATCCGCTCATCATGACGATCTTTATGATGCTCGGCCTGCTTTCCTGTATTGCCAGTGCCATCATTTACTTTTTAATCGGAATGCTATCTGTTAAAGCAGTCAAAGTCATCTGTCCTACTTGTAACAGGGAGACAAAAATGTTAGGGCGGGTCGATATTTGTATGTATTGTAACGAGGCATTAACTCTTGACAAGAGTTTAGAGGGGGTTGAATTTGACAAAGCTTATAATCGTAAGAGGAGAGAAATATAAGTATTGATCTTAATTGCCAGCCATTTTCGTCACTATTCTTAAGACCTATTCATTAACAGTCACAAAAATTACTTCTGGCTATACTTCAAAGTAGTAGATGAAGAAGAAACAACTTGTAACGATATATAGAAGATTAGAAATACAAAAAGAGTTTTAAATTTGTCCATTCATTTAAAACTCTTTCAGCCTAATTATGGTAATAAAAATAGAGCTGATTTAGCTCTATTCAAATTGTTTTATTATTAATATTAATGAGCATCTTCTTTTGTACAGTCAGGACATAAGCCATACACTTCCAGACGATGATGGCTTACGTTGAAGCCGGATACATGTTCAGCAAATTGTTCAACTTCATCCAGACCCGGGTATTGGAAATCAACAATCTTTCCGCAATTTTCGCAAATAGCATGATAATGGTCTGTTGTGGTGAAGTCGAACCTGCTCGATTGGTCTCCATAGGTCAATTCTTTTACGAGACCTACATCACGAAATACACGTAAATTGTTATATACCGTCGCGACACTCATATTTGGAAATTTACTTTCTAACGCTTTATAAATTTCATCAGCTGTTGGGTGACTCATACAATTAATCAAATATTCAAGTATCGCATGACGCTGCGGTGTAATCCGAACACCTGATTCTTTTAATGTATCCAGGGCTTCTTTCAGTTGATGGTTTGACACCGTCATGCACCTCTTCTCATTGAAATAGATTATTATATAATAATTCTTATAATTAGTTTACTAACTAAAGTCTCATTTTGTCAATAAAGTTGAACGGTATGACACAACATTGTGAAATATTTCATAAAAAATTCACAATAGCTGGAGAATCTTGGGAAAAGATTTCGTAAACAGAATAATTGACCGGTTATCTGTTCGTACAAAAGAACGCAAGTCACTATTCCGTTCTTAATCAATTCTATTCGTGCAGTGATTTTTCCTCCTCTTGCAAGCACTGATTAACAAAGCGAGCTGCAACGAATAAATAATCCGATAAGCGATTGAGGTACTTCAATACGAGAGGATCAACATCCTTAATCGCAACCGTCAATCGTTCTGTTCGTCTCACAACTGTTCGGGCAACATGTAAAGCAGCACCTGCTGGATGTCCCCCGGGTAAAATGAAATTTTTCAACTCCGGTAATTTTTCTTGTAGCCGGTCAATTTCCCGCTCAAGCTCCTCCACATCGTGATCCTCAAGTTGCCAGAACACCTCTTTACCTGCAGGTGTGGAAAGATAGGAACCTACGTGAAATAAATTCGTTTGAATCTTATGAAAAACTGGAAGAAGTTGTTCCTTTTCAGGAAAGTTTTGCGTTTTTAAGAAGCTCGTCGCTAAACCAATCATTGAATTGGCTTCGTCGCAAGTACCGTAGGCTTCCACACGCAAATCATTTTTCGGAACACGGACTCCGTAAAGTAAAGAAGTTGTCCCTTTGTCGCCAGAACGTGTATAAATTCGTGCCAATTTAGTACCCCCGATCGAGATCGACTATATTTATCATACGACCGTTTCCATTTAAATAAATGTGTAAATTTTTAACAAAGATTTCCATCGCCCGCTCCAAATATGGACGGGTTACTCCTGTAATATGAGGAGTGATCGTTATATATTCGCATGTCCAAAAAGGATGGTCCTCTGGCAAAGGTTCTTCCTGAAAGACATCGAGATAAGCATGGGCAATGACTCGTTCATTTAGAGCCTGCAGCAAATCTCCCTCGTTGACCACATCGCCCCGACCTACGTTGATAAAAACGCTGCTTTTTTTCATTAATGTAAACTGCTGTTTCGTAAAAACATTTTTTGTTTCCCTTGTACTCGGTAATACGGAAACAACAAAATCAGCTTCCGGTAAAACATCATGTAACTTGTCTAAAGTATGGATTTCGTCAAAATTTGCATCTTCTGTCTTACTCCGCTTGATTCCTAACGTCCGCATCCCAAATGCCTTCGCCAGCTTAGCAATATGACTGCCAATCGAACCGGCGCCAACAACGAGGAGAGTTTGTCCATTTAATTCTTCAATGTGTACGTCACGGCTCCAGTGATGTTTTTCCTTTTCCTGATGGAAAAACGGAAATTTCTTGACGTATTGAAGCATGAAAGCGAGAACGAATTCACCGATGGGAATTTTATGGATTCCCCGGGCATTTGTCAAGATAATCCCTCGCTCTTTAATAGCTCGTAGAGGTAATTTATCCAAACCTGCCGCTAAAACCATAATCCACTTCAATTTTTTAGCCTGTGCAAGTAATTCTTCCGTTAAGTTTCCGCCATATGTGACTAATACTTCGGCTTTGGCAATAGCATCTCCCACGTCTTTTAAACTTTCAAAAAAGGCAAACTCTACCATCGGAAACATGGTTTTCAGCCGATTTTGTAATTCCGCATCAGCGTTCATCGCAGCTACGATAAACAACGGAACTCCCCCTCCATAATGAACTGCTTTTTAGCTTGAAACTATTCCACTTTTTTAAAATTTCGCTACCAATGTATTCGATTCCTCTCACAATTATTAGGCGATCATACGAATTCCAAAATCAAATCAATCCCAAACAAGCGGAGAATTTTTTCGCATTTATTTCCATCATAGCACTTCATTTGTTTAAAATAAATTGTGAATTTGGCAAATTTATCTCTGCCTAAAATAAAAAAACAAGCCAGAACGACGCTGGCTTGTAAAAATGAGTGAAGAATTTGAGGAGGTATGCCCTACTATACGATATGCGACTCCTTCTTTTCCGAATGGTTATTCGCCGTCATCGCGTAAAACAGGCTTTTAACTAGTTGCACTCAATTCCTTTATAAATGCCAAAGCCTCCTCAACATGTCCTTTTACTCTAACTTTGCGCCATTCTTTCATAATTTTTCCTTCTTTATCAATGATAAATGTCGATCGTTCAATGCCCATATATTCTTTGCCAAAGTTTTTCTTTAATTTCCAGACTCCATACTGTTCCGAAATCGTATGGTCCTCATCAACTAATAACAAGAAAGGTAAACCGTGCTTTTCCACAAATTTTTGGTGACGATCCAGCGGGTCAGCACTAACCCCGAGTATAACCGCATCCAATTCAGCAAATTCATCATGATGATCCCGAAAGTCACATGCTTCTGTCGTACATCCGGGAGTCATATCTTTCGGATAAAAATATAATACGACATACTTTCCCCGGTAATCGGATAATTTGATTCGTTCCCCGTTACTGGCTAGAGCCTCGAAATCCGGGGCCATATCGCCAACCTTTACTGTCATTACAATCCCTCCCTCTCTTCTCTACACTTACCATACCGGATACGGATTGAAAAAACAAAAACAATACTCATTTCTTTCCCGCTACGCTTAATGGAATGCACGTAATCATTGGGCTATTTCCGGTCCTTTTAAAAATACATTTAAATGATTGGTTAGGCATATAAATGGGGTGAAAGGAAGCTTTTCCAACCTCACTCACAATATTGGCCTTTGAGGTGAAAAATGATCGCTATCATCATTATCCTGTTAGTCATTCTGATTATCGGAATGAGTTTACGAACTCTCCTTTTTCCCACGGCATTGCAAGAAAAATATATATCCTGGCAGAGTTTTATTTATTTACTGATGGTTTTTACAACGATTGTAATTGGCTTCAGTCTCATTTATGTTATATTAATTCGAGCAGAATTGATGACCCTTTTTGACAACGGTGTGGAAATCAATAAAGATTTACAAACGACATTTTTTACAAGTTTTTATTTTAGTGGTGTTACCCTATTTTCCATCGGTTATGGGGACGTGACTCCGAGCGGTATTGGCCGGATGATTGCCGTTATTCAAGGATTAATCGGCTACACCATCCCCGCGGCATTCGTTGTCCGCACCGTCATCGATATTCGCAGGGAACGGGAGCGATAAACGTGCAATTTTTATTAAATTTTTGACCAACCTAAGATAGAATTATGTATAGAGATGAAAATCGAATTCTTAAGGAGCAATTAATATGAAAATCGGTGCCAGAACCTTTAAAACTGGTTTAGCAGTAGTAATGGCTTTATTACTGGCCAGATTACTAAACCTTCCCTCACCTGTATTTGCCGGAACGTCCGCTGCCCTGGCTGTCCAGCCTTCCATTTATCGTTCCTATTTGACACTGCTTGAGCAAATTCAAGGCAATATCATCGGTGCTATCCTTGCCATTGCCTTCGCCTTGACCCTTGGAAACGATGTGCTCGTTATCGGCCTGGCCGCAATCATCTTAATCGTGATTCATATCCAATTAAAAATAGATACATCGATTCCCTTATCTTTATCAACCTTAATCGTTTTGATGGAAACACCGAGTACCGACTTTTTTCCCTTTTCCTTATTGCGTTTCCTGACGATCATGTTAGGGGTATTGGCGGCATTTATCGTCAATGTCAGTTTCTATCCGCCGAAATACGAAAAACGATTGTACACGATGATTTCCGATATTACAAATGATATTTTAAAATGGATTCGTGTATCTAGCCAGAAAGCTGCCGATCAACAAAAATTGAAGGAAACGATTGAAGCCATTAAAGACCGCTTGATTAAACTTGACCAGTTCTATTTGTTTTTCAAGGAAGAAAGGAGCCTTTCTAAGAAGAAACAATACAATAAATTACGGAAACTCGTCCTTTACCGGCAAATGATCCACACAGCCAATAGTGCTTTAAAAATCTTAAAAATGCACAATCGTTACGATTATTTTTTACAAAAATTACCGAAGGAAACGGTTCGACAATTGCAAGAAAAAATCAACCATCTCATCGGTAACCATGAACATTTACTTCTCCGCTACATTGAACAAGCTGTACAGAATCACCGGTTAGAAATGCAAGAATACGAAAACATTCGCAATGATATGCTCCTTATCTATAAAACCTTACAAGGCACGGAGACAACTGCAGAAAAAGAACCGCAATTATTACAATACATCGCGGCTATTATGGAATATAACGAGCAGCTGGAACATCTGGAAATTTTAATATCAAGTGCAGAGACTTTCCATAAAAATGAATCTGAATTACGAGAATAGATCTTGGAATGGTTTCATAACTGGCAAAAGATATCTTTTTACTGATTAACGATATGTCAAATAATGTTCATACCACTTATCGACAAACTCGGGGGCAAAAGGCCCCTTTTTTTGATAAATCCAGTGCGTTAAAATCTCGATATTCCGCTTCAAAATCTCATCAATTTCAGCGGGATAATTCATTTTCCTGCGGTGGTCCTCGTATTCGTCCTCATCAAGTAAAGTAAAAGTCATGTCCGGAAATACTTTAATATCCAAATCGTAGTCAATATATTTTAATGCTTCCTCATCCACGATAAATGGCGAACTTAAGTTACAGTAATAATAAATTCCGTCATTGCGCAACATGCCGATAATATTAAACCAGTGTTCGGAATGAAAATAACAGATGGCCGGCTCACGTGTTGTCCAGCTTCTGCCATCAGCTTCGATGACCTTGGTTTGATCATTCGCACCGATGAAAATTTGGCTCGTACACTTTAAAACGGTCGTTTCTTTCCAAACACGATGAATATGTCCATTATGTTTAAAACTATGAATTTCTATCGTCTCCCCGGAACGAGGTATTCTATACATCTTACTAACTCCCTTTTTCTCGTTTCACTAAAAATCATGCCTCTTGCGAAAAAGCTTTGAGGTAAATTGCCCTTCACCAATTTGCAAAAGATTTAATTTAATTATACTCCTTCTATTATCTTTTTTACATCAAACATTTCCAGGAAATGCATTGTGGTTCGTTTAAAAAAATAAGACGCTCCTGTTATCAGGAAGCGCCTTGGAAAGTCACATGGGGAATTCTTTTATGAGTTTTGCTGCTTTTTGGATTCAGCCTGTTGATTTTGTTGCTTTACATGCTGTGCATCCGTTTCACTTGCGAACTCAGTTCCGTATTGACCGGATGCGGCCTGGGCATTTTGCTGTTTTACATGGGATACGTTAGTTCCGCTAGAAGTTTTTTTCTTGGCCATATGTTTCACCTCCACAGGTTTACTTTGTCCGTTTTTTTCTAATTTATTCAAAATCATTGTTCATTGTATTTCTCCCAAATTTTTTGATGGGGTACGGGCAAAGGATACTGGGAGGCAATTTCCTCCTTCGATACGGCCTTTAACGTCGCGGATTCTTCAATTTCTCCTTCGATTTCCCCGACAAACGCATCGATTTCCCATTTCAAATGGGAAAATTGGTGAGAAATTGAACATAACGGTTGTTTAATGCGGGAGGTGAAACCGTGTTTTTCCTGTAAAACTTCTTCTAAATAGGTCAATTGATTTTTTGGTCCCCGCATGACAGGTTCATTCGGAAATTCCCAAAGATTTGCCAGCAAGCCTTCTTCCGGTCGTTGCCGTAATATAAACTTACCATGTTTATCCTGCAATACGACAGCCAGTAGTTTTACCGTCTTATAACTCTTTTTCGTCTTTTTCACCGGCAATTCTTCCGTTTTGCCCAGGGCAAAAGCCCGGCAATGTTCCCGGACAGGACACAATAAACAAGAAGGAGAACGCGGGGTACAAATGAGAGCCCCTAATTCCATTAATCCTTGATTAAAAGAAGAGGGATCTTCACGGGATATGATTTCAGAAACGATATTTTCGAACATCTTCTTCGTTTTCGTTTTGGCGATATCATCTTCAATATTTAAAATCCGGGATAGTACCCGCATCACATTCCCATCTACCGCCGGTTCGGGTTGATCATAAGCGATACTTAATACAGCACCTGCAGTATAGGAACCGACCCCTTTTAATTGCTCAAGCTCTTTTCTCGTTTTCGGTACAACCCCGTCATATTTCTCCTGCACTTCCCGGACTGCTTGATGTAAATTGCGGATTCGGGAATAATAGCCGAGCCCTTCCCATATTTTTAAAAGTTCCTGTTCTTCCGCCGCCGCCAGACTTTCCAGCGTTGGGTATTTTTCCATAAAACGATTAAAATAGGGGATTACCGTATCCACGCGCGTTTGCTGTAACATGACCTCCGAAACCCATACTTTGTAGGGATCTTTATCTTTTCGCCACGGGAGATCCCTTTTTTCCTCTAAATACCACTGAATTAAATCTTTTTGAAAATCCTTAACAGAAAAATCTTTCAAGATAGTTTCAACGATTTGTTTCACAGGACGCCTCCATAATTTCCATTATTTTTCTGGTATTTCAGCGCTTCATTTGACATCTTATATATGTATAAAGAAAAGAAATTTTAAACAATACTGCTACTAAAGACAGACAATGAGATTAGGTGAACATGTATTTTTTACAATCGTCAGGCATATTCCTTGGCAAAAAACGATTTTTTCCTTATTCTAAAACAAATAAAATGCATATGCCAATTTGTAAAAAGATAAAAATGGAGGTTTTCCGTGGATACAGGAACGCATTTTGTCATGGGAGTGGCTTTGGGTGGCCTGGCTATGATCGACCCGGCCGTCTCCACACACGCCGTAACGGGTTCTGCAATATTGCTGGCAACAGTCATCGGTTCGGAAATTCCCGATATCGACACCGTATTGAAATTACGGAACAATGCCGTCTATATTCGCAATCATCGGGGAATTACTCATTCTTTACCGGCAATCTTTCTCTGGCCAACTTTAATTGTAACCTTGCTTTATCCGTTTTTTCCAGAAGCTGATTTTGGCCGTCTCTGGCTCTGGAGTTTTCTCGCTGTCTTCCTGCACGTATTTGTCGATATTTTTAATGCATACGGAACCCAGGCTTTACGGCCCTTTTCTTCAAAATGGATCGCACTCGGCTGGATAAACACCTTTGATCCGTTTATCTTTTTCCTTCATCTCGTATCAATCGCCTTATGGATAATCGGCTACAATCCAGCAGTGATCTTTCCGGTTCTGTTTATCATCATTGCCGGCTATTATTTGTATCGGTACCTGTTACGGAAAAAAGTATTACAACTTGTAAAAGAAGCAATCCCGGAAGCAGAAAAAGTGATTATCTGTCCCACATATCGATTTTTTCAATGGCGAGTAGCCGTCATTACTGAAAACAAATACTTTGTCGTACGGGCATATCGGAAGCATATTAAGATATTGGATAAGTACAACCGGCTGCCCCTTCCAAAAAACGCGGTCATGGAAGCTGCACAAAAAGATAAAAATATCGCCGCCTTTCTTTCCTTTTCACCCGTCTATCGCTGGGAAATCATAGAAATGCCGGATTATACCGAAGTACGGTTTACCGATCTGCGCTACCGAAGCAGGGAGCATTATCCATTCGTCGCTGTCGTTCATCTCGATCATCAATTACAAATCCGCTCTTCCTATACGGGCTGGATTTATAGTAAGGAAAAGTTACGCAAAAAATTGCAAGTACTTCCAGACTAGCCCTCCTTCATTACCAAAAAATGGACGTACGATTTTCTTCCAAAACCGCATACTAAGTTTGAGCGGGAAGGAGGGATAGCGATCGTTCGCAATAAAGAAAGAGGTTTCCCTAATTTAGAGGACAATAAATTTGAGGGCATGCCCCGGGCGCGCGCCGAATTTGCCTCAAAGCGAGCAGATGGCACGATTCAAACGAAACCGCAACAACGGATGGCAAATTCAAATAAAAGAGAATACCAATAAAAGCATCCGGAACATTTTTAAAATGGTAACAGGAAAATCCAGCAGTACGTTAACTGCTGGATTTTCCTTGACCACTTATAGGTATGCCGATTAATAATAGGGCACAGGCTCTTTGACTTCTTCCAGTAAGGCAAGCGGAATTCCTTCCTTACTTCCATCACCATTTAAGCGATAGCCCCAGGCAAAAACTCCTTTAAAATAATCGATTTGAAATAGCGTATCCGGATCCGTCTTCAACCGGTAAAGCTTGGACGTTTTAAATTCTCGTGGATCGAGTAAATAACTTTCGGCCATGATCGCTTTTCGCTCATAGACCTCATATTCGTTGATCATTCCTGCTTGTTCCGCTTTACGAGCCTTTTCCCTGAGTTTAGTGATCTCTTGTTGCAATTCCTCTTTCGTCATTTCACGAAAATGTTTTTCCATCATTCTTCCCCCATTAATTTCTTAACTTTCCTCTCTGATTTCACTTAAATAATCATCGATATCATCAAGAGTAAATCCACGACGGTACAAATATTGCTTAATTTTTAAATTTCTTTCCTGTTCGGACAATCGCTGATACTTCCGCAGTGCTTTCTGACCAACTTGACGGATCGCTGCTTGATCCTGCTTCTCATCCACTTCCTGTAATAATTCGTGAATGACTTGTTGAATAACCGGAAAAGGATAACCTTTCCGCTGCAGGGTCATCTGGATTTGAGCTTGCAACTGTTTAAGGGATACATTTCTTTTTCTCTTTGCGTATTTTTCGGCTATACGAATCGCTTTTTCCAGCTGCACATCCTCGGGATAAAGGGAGAGTTTTTCCACAATAATATCTTCCGCAATTCCTTTGTTTTCAAGTTCCCTTTGAATTTGCAGAATCCCTTTATCGGAAGTTTTCACTTGTGTATTGATGTAGCTTTCTGCAAAATCGACATCATCAATATACCGATTTTGTTCAAGGCGTTCTACTGTTTTATCTATTTGATCGGTGGAAAATCCTTTTCCCTCTAAGTAGTCGCGCACTTCTTTTTCGCTGCGCTTGCGATAGGATAAATAGTTCAGCGCGGTGTTCATCGCCTGTTGAATTCGCTCTTCATGTGTGATTTTCGCCATTTCTTCATGACTAATTTCCATCCCTTTATACGGATGGAAACGGACAAAGGCATCTTCGCTAATGGAAATGCTCCATTCTTCTCCCTGATCTTCCACTACTAACTTATAAACTTTTTGCTTTTTTCCATCTGCAATAATTTTTTTTACAACGGGCAGGTTCATCACACCTCCCAAACGGTAAATCCAATTTTTATTAATAATAATGTAACATAAAATTTACAAATGTGGATAAAAAAAGCTTTATTAATAAAATGAATTTTTATCAAAAAATAGGAAATTATAAAAGCGAAGGATAATAATGGAAGTAACACTCAAGTAGAGGCTTGAAAGACAGTGGACCGCCTCGAAAAATACATGTTCTTCAACTCTTCCGGGGATAATTTATATGAAAGCTTGAGGTGATAAGGTGGACAAAAAAAAGAAAAATAAACGGAAAAGAACGCTAAAACGGGCACAAGAAATCCTTTATGGACGCGATTTTAAGCTGGCCGACAGGGCCGGCGGTTTCCGCGAAAAGTAAAACAACAGTTTTGAAAGGAGCATCATGATGGGTAGGGCACGCAAGCAAAAAGCACGGGATAAAAATAAACAAAAACTGCCACAAGTTCCGAAAAATCAGAAAAGCGATGGTCACGATGTTGAATACGCCGAGGAACTGGCCGATCTAGATGACCGTGAAGCACAAATGCGGGCAGAAGCGGCTAGCAAACGAGCTAAAAAGAGGAAAAAGAAAAAGTAGTTGTAAAAAATATTTCTCTTTTTATCAAAGGGGGGCTTTTCCAACGCCCCCTTTCTTAACGTTATTCTATTATTTACTGGCAACCAAACTAATCTGCTTTTTCGCCATTTACTAAAGCCTTGATCGTTTCATAACTTTCTTACACGTAAATTGAATGTCTTGCTGCATGTTTCGTTGTTCTAATAGCACAACCACCAATAACCGTTTCAGAGAAAGGAGCAATCTGTTATGTATTGATGAGTATTGCATCGTCACCATTTAGCACAGTACCTTCGATGAGCATATTGTTCATATCCTTTGTAACCTCGTAATCAATTCATCCACCGTTAAAACGGTTTCCTCTATCCCGAAAACCTTCGCCATTTGCATCACGTGGGGAAGATCGAGCTTCGCAAGTTTGATAATATCCTCTTTCGCAAACACTTCCCGGGTCGGTCCGTCCAAAATCACTTCCCCTTGATTCATGACAATCGTTCGCTCAAACGTTTCCGCAACAAAATCCATATCGTGAATGATCGTTAATACGAGTTTGCCTTCCGCGGCTAAATCCCTTATCAAATTTTTTAAGAGTTCCTTACCAAAGTCATCCTGACCGATGGTCGGTTCGTCAAAAATAATAATCGGTGGATCCATCGCCAGTATGGAAGCAATGGTCACAAGTTTTTGTTGGGAGAGATTTAAATCGTAAGGATTTTCATCCTTATACTTTTCCATGTGGACTTTTTTCAAGGCCTCGATGCTATTTTGATAGGCTTTTTCGCGGCTCTGACCAATATTCAATGGACCGAACATCACTTCATCGATAACCTTATGTTTAAAAATCTGGTCCCCCGGGTTTTGAAAAACAAGCCCGATATGCGAGGCTAACTGGGCAGCTGTAAACTCTTTCGTATTCTTGCCATTGATCCAGATATCCCCTTCAGTCGGTTTTAATAATCCTTTAAACAATTTGACAAGGGTCGATTTTCCGGCACCATTCTGGCCGATGATTGCAGTTGGTTTGTTGGCCAGGGTTAGATTGATATCCTTTAAAACAATCGTTTTTTGATCATATGAAAAAGAGACGTTTTCCGTTTTAATTTCATTCATGATTCTTCACCAACTGTGTGACTTCTTCAAGGGTAACCGGATAATGACCGGTTAACGGATTTTTAATATCCAGGGCACGGCACACCCGTGTGAAAACAGGCGGCATGATCCCATAATCTTTTAAATCATCCCGGGAAAACACTTCCTGGGGATGGTTGAAATCAATCAATTGTCCCTCGTGCAATAATAAAATTTTATCGCAAAACTTGGCGATTTTTTCTAACTTGTGTTCAACGATAAGAATCGTAATCCCTTCTTGAGCTAGCGACTGGATGACTTGAAACACTTCTTCTGAACCTTCCGGATCTAATTGGGATGTCGGCTCATCTAGAACTAAAATTTGCGGTTTCATGGCAATCACTCCGGCAATGGCCACGCGCTGCATTTGCCCACCGGATAAATCGAACGGATATTTTTCTTTAATCGATTCTAAATCAAGTAGTTGCAGGCTCCAATCGACCCGCTTTTTGATTTCCTCCCGGGGAAGGCCCATATTCTCCAATCCAAAAGCAACTTCTTCATAAACGGTATATTTCGCAGCGGTCATTTGCGAGAACGGATTATCAAACACATAACCAACCCGCTCAGAAATTTCCGTAACCGTGCTGTTGCGGACTTCGAGACCATCAACAAGGACCTTACCCCCGTAACCGCCACCAAAAAAGTGGGGAATGAGCCCTGTTAAGGAGAGACTCAAACTCGTTTTCCCGCTCCCGTTTTTTCCGACAATCCCGATAATCTCCCCTTCTTCCACTTCAAACGAAATATCATTTAATGCCAGGTTATCCGTTCCTGGATATTTATATTTTAAAGAATCAACGATTATTTTCTTCATTGGAATATCCTCCATATGATTGCACCTATAAAACATAAAATTAGTAAGAGTTGGTAAGGCTTTCCGAATAAGAATTCCTTTTCATCCCGTAAAAAAGTTTTCTTTCTCTTCGAATTGAAACCGCGAATCTCTAAGGCGATCGACCGCTCCCGGGTTGCTATGAGCGAATTCATGATAACCGGTCCGATTAAAGGAATAAACGCTTTAATTCGTGTCGAGAGTTTCCCTTCTGTTTCTAGCCCCCGCGAACGCTGGGCATCCATAATTGTCCCGACCATCGAGCTCATTTGCGGGATAATTTGCAGAACGGAGCCGATCACATACCCGATTCGGGGCGACATTCCTTTTTTCACTAATGCTTCGATTAAATCATCCGGTTGTGTCGTTAAGATCACGACACCGAAGGCACTGAGCATATTGATAATTCTTATAATCAGTAAAGATGCAATAAGCAAGCCTTCTTGATAAAAAGTAATAGGACCGAGCATGAAAAGAGGAGTTACATTATCCGGATGGAAAATCCCCTGGATAATCACGATAGTTATCAGGAGAAACAAACTCAAAATATAAATCGGAATCATCTTCCGGAAAACTTTACCTAGCAGTAACAAACTTATGCTTAAAAGCATGATGACGAAGGCAAACAAGTGATTCGGTATTATGTATGGGACAATCGCAGCAACTAGACAGTATGTTAATTTCGTTATCGGATCACTTTTGTGAACGATGCTATTTTTAGCTACGTATAAGGTCATTTTCATAAAAAAGCACCTCTATTAAAGCATATATCAACAATGTATCGGCATAGAGAAAAAGCGGATAAATCCGCTTTTCTCTTATAATTCTTCGATTTTTTGTCCACCCCGGTATAAATTTTTCACATTGTTCGGCAAGCCTTTAAAAATAAAGTAACAAATCAAAACGCTCACAAATTTATCAGGAATGTCCACGACAACACTATCGAAGAACGAAGCCAGCCAAACCGGGTATCCTTCTTTTAACATAACGGCGAGCAGCGCATCACCCCAAACATTTCCTGTTTGGCCACCCCAAAAAATAATGTTCAATGGTGTGGATACGATAGCGGCTACCAAGCCAACGATAAGACCTAAAATACAGGCTTTACCAAAACTTTTCAACCAGCCCGTATAACTGAGTGCACCGACTACAATCCCGATGAATAAACTTGTAATGGCATAAACCGTTGAGATCGGATCCTGGGTAAAACCATAAATAATATTATTAATGATTCCAGCTAAACCACCAACAATCGGCCCTGCCAGCATGCTCGCTAAGATTGTACCGAGGGAATCAATCCATAATGGAAGTTTCAACGCCGAAGCAATTGTTTTACCGATATAGTTAATACCGATAGCCACAGGTATCAAAACAAGAGCTGCCGTTGATAGTCTTAATGACCACATACTTTTTTGCTTATTCACGTTCCCACCTCCAAAATTGGTCATGACAATTTATTTTTTCCGAATTAGCGGATGGACAGCCGCTATTTCTTCAAAAATATTTTACCACTAGTTACCAAGAAAAAAAATTGAATGGCAAAATTTTATTTAAATTTCGTTCAAAGTTTCAGAATTAATGAAGAATTATTCTTTTATTAGCAAAAATGTCGGATAACGGATTACAAAAGCACATAGTAACTCCGCCCGGTAAAATTTCTAGTAAAGTTACCAAAAAGCAACACTACATTAAATAACTTTCCCCTCATAAAAAGCGAATGATTATAAAGTAGCAAAAATATCAAGTAAAGGTACAATCGCCCGGATTGTACCTTTCATCATTAATCACTAAAGCAGTAGATTTTTTTCAAAGAACATCTTCCCCCGAATCGAGACGGTACAGCTGTCTATAGCGGGAGTTTTCGGCCAGTAGCTCTTCGTGTCTTCCTTGCATCATAACCTCCCCTTGATCGAGGAAAATGATGTTATCCATATTTTCTAAACCGATCAAATGGTGGGTAATCATGATCACCGTTTTGTCTCGTAACACAGCAAAGATCGTTTCTAACAACTCCCTTTCTGTAATAGGATCTAAACCAATTGTCGGTTCATCTAAAATAACGATCGGTGTATCTTTTAGCAATATCCGGGCCAGGGCAATGCGCTGGCGCTCACCCCCGGAAAAACGCTGGCCGGTTTCTTCCATTTGTGTCTCGAGCCCATTCGGCAAGGTATGGATATACTCATCAAGCTTAACAGCCTGAATCACCTTTTCGATTTCTTCCTTCGTTGCATCCTGTTTCCCGAGCCGGATATTGTTTTCGACCGATGTGGCAAATAAATACGGCTTTTGATTCAAGATGCCGAGAACATCGGTAATTCGTTCACCATATTCAACCGGTGCATGACCGCCAATCGTAATCGTTCCTCTATCCGGAACATAAGTGCCAAATAAAAGTTGCAATAATGTTGATTTACCGGCACCGCTTTTTCCTAGAATGGCAATTTTTTGCCCGTAAGGAATCTGCAAGGAAAAATCGGTTAAAGCCTGTTTCTTCCCCTCTTTATACGTAAAATTGACTTCCTTGAATTCGATATCCGGTTTTTCAGGTAAAGAAACAGTTGACTCATATTCTTTTTGTTCGTAAACATATTGTTGAATATGATCAATCCGCTGTAACGACTCCTGATATTTCGGCACATGGTCAATCGCTTCTGATGTGGGAATTAATCCTTCCAGTAATGGCAAAGTGACAAGGGTAAAAGAGGCGATATAGGTCGGTAAAATATTTCCACTTTGCGCCTCCATTCCCGCCCACACGCCGACAAAAACTAAAATGATTCCAGTTAAAACCTGTAATTGAAAAGTCCTCAGCTGATTCCAGGCGGCCATTTTTTTCTCGAGATTAAAAGCGCCATTACGGATATTCGTGAACTCCTCTGTAAAACGCTTTTTCTTCCCACTAATGATCCAGTCCGTAATGCCAAAAATAGAGTCAGACAAAATCCTGTACATGCTCCCCTGTTTTTCCTTTAAATCCGTGCGCCGTTTTTTTAGCAAATATAAAGACAAAACGGGATAGATAAAAACGATCAGTGCTAAACAAATGGCGATCCAGAGGGCAAATTTCCAGTCAAAAATCGCTAAAGCAATGACGGAGAATAGAAATAGTAACAGGGCGATCACCGTTGGGAAAATCGTCCTGACATATGCATCTAACAAATGCTCGATATCATCGGATAAGGTCCCGATAACATCGCCTGCCTGAAAACGAGAACGAACGAACAGGGCTTGCTGCTCCAGAGCATCGTACAATTTTACCCGCATCGTTCCTAAAATCGTTAATACGGTGTTATGGCTAGTTAACCGTTCTAAATAATGGGAAACAGGTCGGGCTATTCCGAAGGCGCGCACGAGCACGATCGGGACGTAAACCATCAAAACATTGTAGGGCATTTCGCTCGACCTTGTAATTAAATATCCTGCAGTGAATGTTAAGCCACAGGAGGCTAAAAAAGTTAAAGTCCCTAATAAAAGCGTTGCCATCATCAAACCTTTATATTGTTTAAAATACGGAAGAATGTACTTTTGAAAGAGTATCAATCCCAGCACCTCCCCGATGGGCTTGCACGAGTTCCCAGTATTTACCTTTTCGCCGCAATAACTCGTCGTGGGTTCCCCTTTCCACAATCTGCCCCTGATCCAATACGATAATCTCATCCATATTGCGCATCCAGTGCAGCCGGTGGGTCGCGAGGATAACAAGCTTCTGTTCAAATAAAGGGAGCATTCTTTCTTTTAAATCGTGTTCCGTTTCAATGTCTAAATGGGCAGTCGGTTCGTCCAGTATTAAAATCGGACGGGGGTCCAGTAATGCTCGTGCCAGGGCAATGCGTTGCTCTTCTCCACCACTAATTGCTCTTCCACCCTGACCGATTATTTCCGCCAACCCTTGCGGCAAGTCACGAACGAGCTTATCCAGTCCGGCGAGGCGGATCGCCTCTTCTATTTGTTTATCTGTGGCCTGTGGCGCATAAAATCGGACGTTTTCCTTTACCGTTCCGGAAAAAATATAAGGGTGCTGGGGAATGTAGTTTATTTGCTCCTGCCATGTGCGATGCGTTAAATGGGAAAGGTTAACCCCGTTTACCGAGATTTTTCCTTTCGTCGGCTGATCAAATCCAGCTAAAATATCGATCAAAGTCGATTTTCCCGCACCCGATAAACCGATGATGCCGATTTTTTTAAATCCCGTGATTGTTAAATTGATATTTTTTAAAAGCGGTCGGTTTTCTTCAGTCGATGTTTTCGCCAATCCTTTAATGATTAACTGGCTATTTTCATCCCAGCGACTGATCTCAGTCTCTTCACTTTCATCGACAGGACTTGCCATGTTTAATATCTTATGGATATTTTTTCCCGCATGCAATCCATCCATCGTCGCATGGTAATCATTACTCAAGTCTTTTACCGGATTAAAATATTCCGGCGCCAGGATCAATACGGTTAATGCCGGTAAGAAAGACATTTCTCCGTCAATTAATCTTAAACCTAGAAAAACGGCGATAATCGCTACCGATAATGTGGAAAAAAAGTCTAAGGAAAAAGTAGATAAGAAAGCGATACGTAGTGTACGCAGTGTAGATTTACGGTACTGGTCACTGACTGTTTGAATCGACTGGCGGTGCTTTTTACTTCTACCTAAATATTTCAATGTCACAAGTCCCCGTAATGAATCGACAAAATGGTTAGCAAGAATTTTGTAAGAAGTCCATTTGCGATTTTTTTCACGTTGTGCCGCCCACCCTAATAACACAAAAAATAACATGAGAACAGGTAAAACGAAGAATAAAACAAAGGCGGACAAGCGATCGAGTCGCAAACAGTAAAGAAAAATGACGAGCGGGATAATGACAAAGGAGATCATCCGGGGAATAAATAATTCCAGATACGTACGGAAATTCGGTACCCCTTCCAGGCAAAGGGTAATCATATTTCCCGAACCTTCTTTACGCAAAATGCGCGGGCCCAGTTCTAACATTTTTTCAATCAGAAGATTTTGATAATAGCGTGCCGTTTTATCGGCAAAGCGATAGGAAATATTCGTCTTCAACCACTGTGCCGCTTGTCGAATACCGAGGGCCAGGAAAAAAATACAGAAATCAAAGATGACACTCATCCACCCTTTTCCTTCATACATGCCAACAATGGCTTTTGCCAGGTATACACTTTGTACAAGTATAGCGATCGCTTGAATCAACACAAGTATCGTAATTACAGCCATCACCGGTTTAATTCCGTGATATCGGAATAAATGTTTATCCATATATAACGTCTCCCTTATAGCAATTAACCGCCCCTTCTCCCGGTAACATGTACGAAGTAAAAGTTTGAAAGAAGGGGCAGTCAAGCTGATTTAAAGATTGCGGGATGTTAATATTCTAAATGATCGCTTGTTTTCATCCGCCTTCTGAAAATCCAGTAACTCCAGGCGGTATACACTAACACAATCGGGACGAAAATTGCCGCCACAATGGTCATCACCGTCAAGGAATAACCACCGGAAGCTGCATCGTAAATCGTTATGTTATTGGTCGGATCGGTTGCGATCAACGCATTCGGGAACAAGTAGATAAAGAACGAGGCGGTAATCAACACAGCGACCAGGGCGGATAGTACAAAGCTATAGCCTTCACGGTCTTTACGTAAAAATACGTAAAGTAGTGCATAAAGAACAACTGCCACAGCAAAGACCGGGATTAAAATAGTTCCCTTATCCGCAAATACCGTTGTTTCCATCGCCGTTAATGCCAGGAAGAGTATGATTGCTGCGCCAACCCACCAGTAAATTTTCTTCGCCTGCTCCCGCGCTCTTTCCCGAATTGGTCCGTCCGTTTTCAAGGCGATGAAGGTGAGACCGAGGATATAAGTAATGAGCACGAATGTGATTCCCGTCAGAATTGTATATAGATTGACAATATCCCCGAAAAAGGCGGCATGCATTTCCATATTCCCATCGATCGGCAGTCCCTGAATTAACCCGGCAAATAGTGCCCCGAGTAAAAAGGGCGGAAGGATGCTGCCAAGAAATATGGACCAGTCCCACGTTGCCTTCCAGCGATTATCATTTACCTTACTGCGGAATTCAAAGGAAACACCGCGAACAATTAAGGCAAGCAGGAGTAACACAAAGGCCATGTAATATCCACTAAACAAGGTAGCGTACCAGTGCGGGAATGCCGCGAACATGGCACCGCCAGCGGTTAATAACCAGACTTCATTCCCATCCCAGTGCGGTCCAATAATACTGATTAACAACCGTTTCTCCCGTTCATCTATCGCTAAAAATTTCGTCCCCATCCCTACGCCAAAGTCAAATCCTTCAAAAAATACATAGGCGATAAAACAAATAGCAATAATCATAAACCAGAGCTCAGCTAATTGCATTAGACGACCCTCCCTTCAGTACCTTTAGAAAATGGATCGACGGTAGGATCTTGCTGGACAACCTCATGCGGTCCTTGTTTGGCAACCCGGACAAACAAGTAGATCATCGCGATCATCAACAGCGTATAGACGACCGTAAAGCTAATTAAGGAGAAGAAGATTTCTCCGGATGTAACCGTCGGTGAAATACCGGCTTCAGTTAACATCAAGCCGTTTACAACCCATGGCTGCCGGCCGATTTCCGACATAATCCATCCCGCAGTGTTGGAAATATACGGGAAGAATATCGCCACGATCATGAACTTCAGTAACTTCGTCCGTTTGACTAAAGTACCCCGCTTCTGGTAGATTAAACCGAGTAAACTTAAGAAAATCATTAAGAAGCCTGCAGCCACCATGATGCGGAAGCTCCAGAACGTCGTTTTCACCGGCGGAATATAATTATATCCCTCACCAAACTGCTGCTCATACTTTTCTTGCAATGAGAGCATACCCTCTACAGAACCATCAAATTCACCATAGGCAAGGTAGCTTAATAAATACGGAATATCGACCTGCCAGCGATTTTCCTGACTTTCGACATCTATTGAGGCAATGACGGTCCATGGTGCTGGATCCGCACTATCTTCCCATAATCCTTCTGCAGCGGCCATTTTCATCGGTTGAGCTTCAACTAAATATTGAGATTGTAAGTGTCCGGTTAAAGCAACACCGATTGTTGAAATAATTCCGATGATGAGAGCAATATTCATGGAGCGTTTGTAAAAATCTAAATCCCGCTTTTTCAAGTAGTTCCAGGCCGAAATACCGATCACTAAAAAGGCACCTGTTGCGAGGCTGGCAAAAATCGTATGGGGATAAGCTACGAGTAATTTAGGATTGGAGAAGATTTCCCCAATGGAGTTCATTTCCGCCCGACCATTTTGGATGGCATAGCCGACTGGATTTTGCATGAAGGAGTTTGCAGCCATGATCCAAAAAGCGGAAAGAGTTGTTCCGATCGATACTAACCAGATCGACAGTACATTGACCCAGCGAGGTAGCCGTTTACGACCAAAGATCCAAATGCCGATAAATGTTGATTCCATAAAGAACGCTAGAAGTGCTTCAATAGCCAGTGGTGGTCCGAATACATCACCGACAAACCGGGAATAATCAGACCAGTTCATACCAAACTGAAACTCCTGGATGATACCGGTCACAACACCGACAACGAAGTTAATGAGAAAAAACTTCCCCCAAAACCGCGCCATTTTCTCATACAATTCATTCTTTTTGATGACTGAAAGCGTTTCCATTAGTGCGACAATAAAGGCAAGACCTATTGAAAGTGGTACGAAGAAAAAGTGGAAAATTGTGGTAGCCGCAAACTGAATGCGGGCTAACAGCACGGCATCCATGAAACTCCCCCCAGTGCATAGAATTATAATTACACTTATATAATAATAAATTTTGAGAGTCATAACCGGGAATTTTGTTACAAAATTATCAAGAAGATAGTAAAATTTTGTAACATTACTACATAAAAATTGTTACCATTATTTCCAATATTATTAAAAACAGGAAGGACAAAAAAGCCGTGCAATTACTGAATGATGTTCAGCAATTACACGGCAGGGGAAGAAGACGTATAGATTTTTATTCTACTTATTAATAAGATCTTTCACTTTCATCAGGCGGGTGATTGTCGCTCGTTCATTTTCGTCCAATTTCATCCGGATAAATTTAATCGTTTCTTCTAAATCGGGAATCGTCCGGTGTTCAAGCGCGTTCACCCGTCTTCGCGTTTTTTCTATTTCGTCTGCCATGAGCTGGCAGGACTTTTCCACTTCAGCTAACCGTAATAGTTTCGGCATAATATCGTAAAGACGGCTAATGGCATCGTCCAGTTCCGATGAAGTTTGAACGAAACCGTACGGGTAAATACTTCCCGCATCGGTTTCTAATTTTCTTTTAAAATTCATTACCGGAACATACACACTCATAACGTTTTTCTGCTCGATTTCGACAGAAATCGATTCTTTCGGAAAACTAACAGCCTCTTCCAGCATTTCCGGAGACATAACTGCACTAGCAATCAAAAAGTCTTTAAAGGCATCTTGCAGTTCCTTTTCAACTTCTTCACGTAAACTTTTATTTTTTCTGATCAGCCCGATAAACTGGCGCATTAATTCATCCTGTTTATCCTTTAACAATTTATGTCCCCGTTTGGCCGTAGCCAGTCTCCGTTTTAAATTCGATAACTCCATCCGGGTCGGTTTAACATTTAAAATAGCCATCTACATTGCCCCTTTTTCCGTTTCATCTTGAGGCAAATATTTATCGAGATATTCTGTGCGAATTCGTTTCAATTCGGTGCGCGGGATTAACTTCAATAATTCCCAGCCGAGATTTAATGTTTCTTCAATCGTGCGATTGTTATAAAAACCTTGATTAATATATTTTGTATCGAAGGCCTCTGCAAATTTCCAGAAAGCTTTGTCGACTTCGGAAAGGGCGGTTTCCCCTAAAATGGTCGAAAGTTCGCGCGCCTGAATCCCCGAAGTATAGGCGGCATACAGCTGGTTCATCGTATCCGCATGGTCCTCCCGGGTTTTCCCATCACCGATTCCCTTATCCTTGAGCCGCGACAGAGAAGGTACGGGGTTAATCGGCGGATTGATGCCCCTCTTATATAAATCCCGGGATAAAATAATCTGTCCTTCTGTAATGTAGCCGGTCAGGTCAGGAATTGGATGGGTAATGTCATCTTCGGGCATCGTTAAAATCGGAATTTGCGTAATGGAGCCATTTCTTCCTTTAATGCGTCCCGCCCGTTCATAAAGGGTAGCCAGGTCCGTATATAAATAACCTGGATAGCCTCTTCTTCCGGGTACTTCTTTACGAGCTGCGGACGTTTCACGCAGAGCTTCGGCGTAGTTCGTCATATCCGTCATAATAACGAGTACGTGCATATCCTGTTCAAAGGCTAAATACTCTGCACATGTTAATGCCATCCTCGGTGTCGCAATCCGTTCAATAGCCGGGTCATTGGCCAGATTCATAAATAGTACGGCCCGGTCAATCGCACCGGTTTTTGTGAAGTCCTCGATGAAAAATTGGGCCTCTTCAAACGTGATCCCCATGGCGGCGAAAACAACGGCGAACTTTTCATCCGAACCTAAAACCGTAGCTTGTCTTGCGATTTGGGCCGCCAATTCATTATGGGGAAGCCCGGAACCGGAAAAGATCGGCAGTTTTTGTCCGCGAACTAATGTATTTAATCCATCGATACAGGAAATCCCGGTTTGAATAAACTCATTCGGATAGTCCCGCGATACGGGATTGATCGGAATCCCATTAATATCGAGTTTCATTTCCGGGATAATTTTCGGACCATCATCGATAGGACGGCCCAATCCGTCGAAAATGCGGCCGATCATATCCGGAGAAACACCGAGTTCCAGCGGTTTACCGAGAAAGCGAACGGTCGTATTTTTCAAATTAATACCGGATGAACCTTCGAAAAGCTGGATCATCGCCTTATCTTCATGAACCTCAAGGACACGTCCCCGCCGCTTTTCCCCCGTCTGCAATTCAATTTCGACGAGTTCTTCATATTTCACACCTTCGACACCTTCAACCACCATCAATGGACCGACAACTTCAGAAACGGTTTTATACTCCTTCGGCATCAACGACACCTCCCACGCTGATTAACTCCTCAATGCTATCCAGGAGTTCCTGATGAATTTCGTCAATCTGATGAATTTCCTCTTCGGGAATAAATTTCATCCGGGCAATTTTTTCCCGTACCGGCAGCGCTTCAATCTCACTTAAATACACGTTTGCTTCCAGTGCCCGTTTCCCATGACGATAGAAATCCATAACGACTTTCAACATTTTGTTTTGTTTTTCGTAAGAACAGAAAGTATCAACATCATGGAAAGCATTTTGTTGTAAAAAGTCTTCCCGAATGGATTTGGCTGCTTCCAGTTTCAATTGATCGACTTCTGATAAAGAATCACGACCGACGAGGCGAACAATTTCTTGCAAGTTCGCTTCATCCTGGAGAAGGGTCATGGCCAATTGCCGGTTTTCAGAAAACTCTGGATCGATATGCGTATCCATCCATTCGTCCATTTTCGTTTGATACAAGGTATAGGAATTCAGCCAGTTAATTGCCGGGAAGTGTCTTGCATAAGAGAGCGCATAATCCAGTCCCCAGAACACTTTAACGATCCGCTGTGTCGCCTGGGTTACGGGTTCGGAAAGGTCTCCTCCTGGCGGGGAAACAGCACCGATTATCGTCACCGCACCTTCCCTTCCATCTTTACCGTGACAGACGACTTTACCGGCTCTTTCATAAAACTCGGCGATACGTGATTGTAAATAGGCGGGGAACCCTTCATCCCCCGGCATTTCTTCAAGCCTTCCGGACATTTCCCGTAAAGCTTCGGCCCAGCGGGATGTGGAATCAGCCATGATCGCTACGGAATAGCCCATATCCCGGTAATATTCGGCAATGGTGATTCCTGTATAAATCGATGCTTCCCGGGCAGCCACCGGCATATTCGACGTATTGGCAATGAGCACGGTCCGCTTCATGATCGATTCTCCCGTATTCGGGTCGATTATTTCCGGGAATTCTTTTAATACGTCGGTCATCTCGTTCCCGCGTTCACCGCAACCGACATAGACCACGATTTCCGCATCGGCCCATTTGGCTAACTGATGCTGGATCACCGTTTTCCCTGAACCGAAAGGACCGGGAATTGCCGCCGTTCCCCCTTTAGCAACAGGGAAAAAGGTATCGATTACCCTTTGTCCAGTTAATAACGGTTCGGTCGGATTTAATTTTTTCTTATAGCCGCGCCCGCGTCGAACCGGCCATTTTTGCATCATTTGTAGTTTCGTTCCATTATCAAGGGTACAAATATCGTCTACAACGGTAAATTCCCCTTCTTTAATTTCCGTTACGGTTCCGGAAACTCCCGGTGGCACCATGATTTTATGAAGAATGACCGCTGTCTCTTGGACAGTTCCGATCACATCTCCTTCAGAAACCTCATCTCCGACTTTAACGGTCGGCGTGAAATACCATTTTTTCGTCCGGTCAAGACTCGGTGTTTCAGCACCTCTTACTAAAAAGTCACCGATCAAATCTTGCAGTGTTTGCAGGGGGCGCTGAATCCCATCAAACATTTGCTGCAAAAGACCGGGACCGAGCTCAACGGATAACGGTTCCCCCGTTGTATACACCGGATCTCCCGGCCCGATTCCTGTCGTTTCCTCATATACTTGAATCGAGGCATGATCGCCCCGCATTTCTATAATTTCACCGATTAATTTTTCATCTGAAACTTGAACGACATCATATACGTTTGCATTATCCATTCCTTCAGCAATGACTAAAGGTCCAGATACTTTAATTACTCTTCCTACTTTCAAGTTGAGTCTGCTCCTTCTTATAGAATATTTGAGCCAACGGCTTTTTCTACGTTTTTATCAATCCGATTCATACCGATATTGAGCGATCCCTGGTTATTTGGTATGAGAATAATTGCAGGAGTAACATGATCGTCATAACGAGAAATCGTATCGGGTATTAATTGAGCAATTTGTTCGGTGATAAAAATCACACCGTATTGATTTTTCGCTAAACGATTGACCGTTTTTCGTGCTTCTAAATCATCCGTTACGGTAAACACATCTAATCCGAGCGCTTTAAAGGCTAAAACCGAATTTTTATCACCGATTACCGCAATTTTATGCATATAAATCACGCACCCTTTCCCTTGTGGCTTCAGGAGAAATATTGTTCAGCTTGGACACGATGATAATTCGTAAATTTTTGATTTCCGTTTCCTTGGCCACAATGTAAGTAAATATGGGTTCCGGACCGAAATGGATTGATTTTGCTTTCCGGCACACATCAAGCAAGTAATCATCCATACATTTTTCGAAGTCCGTCAAGCGTTTTGTTTCTTGATACGATTCGAGACCTTTGATGAGAAACTTGTGAATATTTTCGTTGCGGAATAATTCAATCAGACTGTCTACTGAATCATGCAGGGAGTATACAATTTTATCTTTATCGATATTGCCATTTGGAAGGATAACATCCTCAGAAAAACGAATATCTTTTTCCATCTTTTGTAAACGGAGGATGGAGCGGATATTCGTAAAATCGATCAATGCTTTTACATATTCAAGAAACATATCAATACCGGTTTTTTCTGCCATCTCATACAGATGGTTCATATAAAAGCGGTCTAATATGATATCGATTCGCTGGGGATCCATCGTCTGCAAGAAATCTTCTTGCGCACTACTGATAGCTTCCCAGAAGTCAAAATGTAAACGGCGCAAATCGCCTTCGAGATATGCCTTTTTTACTTTTTGATAATCCTGTGAACCTACAGGCGCATACAAATGAGAAAAATCTTTATTTAAAAACTTTTCCTTCAGAAGCACCTTTAAATTGTGATAATCATATTTCAAAGCCAGTAAATCGATAATTTCATGGTTTGGAGAAATTTCTTTGGCTGTCGCATAGACGCTTTTCAATTCTTTCCCGAGAACTTCTTCATAGTCTTCTTTTCTCGAAATTTGGGAAAGACTTTTACTATACTCCGTTTCATCCAGGAGGCGAAAAACTTCCTCTAAATCTTTCGCCTCAATTAATAGATTGAATTGAGCCTTTGTCAGAAGCCTTTTCTCAAGTACGCGAATGCGAACAACTGCCTGGGTATATGCCATTCGATCCAATATCGGTCACTCCAATCCTGCGAAAAGGTCTTTTGCAATAACAGGCTCAATTTCATCCCGGTAAAAGTCAACGAGTGCTTCAAAGGAGTAATTCGATACAATGTTTCCGTCTTTTACCAAAAATCCTGAATCAACAAATTCCTCACGGGAGACCTGTACTGGTAGTTCAAGTTCTTGAACTTTTTCCACATATTTTTCTGGTACGATTAAAATTTCAGTGCCTTTCCATTGTATGGATTGCAATTGTTTTTTTAGAAAGGCCATGTATTGTTTCTCGTCTAAATGACGTAATTTTTCCTTTGCCAGAGCAAAGACCTTTTCAATCACTTCTTGTTTTGCCGCTAATTTTTCATCCCGGGCCTGCAATTCGGCGCGGGAGATCACCCGTTCTTTAGCTAAACGAGCTCTTTGCTCGGCCTTATCGATGATTTTCTTCTTTTCTTGTAGAGCCAGTTCTTCTTTTTCTTTGATGATCTGTTGTTTTTTGTCCATTGCCTCGCGCATGATATGCTCTGCTTTGAGGTTCGCATCATCAATTATTTTTTTCGTCAGGTTCTCCAAATTTGTCATAACGTCACATCCTTGCATTTATGTGCGAGAAACCTATGTTTTTGGAAATACAGACAGGCTTTCATATCATTAAAGCCTGTCTAAATTGTTATATATTTCACTTGTATTCTTTATAAAATTTATCTGAATCGCCGAAAAGAAGTGCATCATTTGTTGAATATTGTAATTAAAAGCTAACCGAGTTTAATAAAATCAAGGAAATAACGAAAGCTAATAGCGCATAGGTTTCAACCATAACGGAATAAATAATCCCTTTTGTTGTTTGCGCTTCATTTTTTGCCAGAATGGAAATCCCAGCAGCAGCAACTTTCCCCTGGTAAATTGCCGATCTCCAGCCAACGAATGCAATTGGT
Organism: uncultured Bacillaceae bacterium; assembly: GCA_937951955.1. Classification (GTDB taxonomy): domain Bacteria; phylum Bacillota; class Bacilli; order Bacillales; family Caldibacillaceae; genus CALGAD01. Next base: position 56,658 of record CALGAD010000139.1, on the reverse strand, counting down.
AAGCAGGCCATAGTTATATATAATCCATGGGATAGAGACATCCCTGCACTTAATTGACCTAATGCTAACAGACCGATAACGAAACCATACAGTCCTTGTGTTCCCGGGAGAAGTTGAAGTACGAGGGATTTACCAAATTTCTCCGGTTCTTCTATCATAAGGCCAGAAGCTGCCTCCCCAACGGTTCCTAGACCGATTGCAGATCCAATTCCGGATAATAATACGGCTAAAGCGGCACCTAATGCACCGAAAACTACTCCACCATAGTTCACTAATAGTTCTGAAAAGCTCATACTTAAATTCCTCCTAAAGTTTTACAATTTTTTCTATTTTTTTATCTGAATATATTTAGGTTCACTTCTAAACAAGCGGAAGGCTTTTCCTCCACCTTCGTAAAATTTCCCAAAAAACTCAACATAAGTTAAACGAATTGAATGAACGTAGGCACTTAAACAACTTAAGAAAATATTGAATGCTTGACCAACAATAAAGACGACTATGCCAAATACGACACCAAGAAAACCGCTGGCGAATAACATCCGGACCATCAAATTAATGGCCGAAGCAATATATCCACCAGAAAGCCCCAGTGCCATTAATCGGGAATAAGATACGAAATCACTAACATAGCTCGAAACACCGTATAAACTATACAATCCGCTAGCAAGCTTGCCGCCGAAACTATTCGCGTCCCGGCCACCGGTAAGTACGATACCGATAGCGCCAACCGCCATAAAGATAGCAGCAATTGTTTGGTATTGAGCAATCTGGGGTACAAACATACCGACGATGTAGACAATGGCTCCGCCTAATAACATATACCATAGCCCGACATCAAACAATGCATCGAGAGGTCGACCATCCCGGATTGCTATATAGCCTTGAATCCCCAGGGAATAGAAAATATGCACGATTCCAATGGCTATCGCAATAATTAGCAACAGGATATAATCCTCCGATGGATTGATTAATGCTGGCAGTTCGATCACTCCGCCAAAGAAGGAACCAAAAACTAGTCCCCAAAACATTGTTGCATAACTAACATAATAGAAAAATCGGATAAATTGTTTCTGTTCTTCTGCTAATTTAAAGAATTTTAAAATAGCAAATGTCCCGAGCCATAATAACAGCCCGTAACCAAAATCGGCTGCCATCATTCCAAAAAAGATACAATAAAATGTTGAGTATAACGGTGTCGGATCAATTTCATTGTATTTCGGTAAAGCATACATTGCCGTTAAAGACTCAAAGGCATTGGAAAACTTGGAGTTTTCCAGCAAAATTGGAACATCAGGATCATCTTTGTCTACTTCTTTTACCTCTAAATAATAAATATTTTTCAGTTCCTTTTTCACAAGGGTCGTAAATTCATCCACCTTATCCGTCGGTATATAACCTTCAATCACATCGATATGTTCTGTTCGTAAAAAGTTCTCTTGGGCAGCGATGCGAATTTTTTTATTCATGAGATATTCGTATATGATTTCGAAGTCATGTAAATGATCTGTAAGCTCTCTAATGGAACCTTCAATTGCTTCATATTCCCTTTGTAGAGCTTGAGCTTTAGATTGTAATGATACAATTTCTTCCTCAGGTTTTCTCTTATAAGAAAAACTTGTCCTCGTAAAGCTATGGCGTTTTAATACATCCGTTGTATCATCTAAACAACTTTTGTGAGTTAAAATTAAAACATAGCCATTATCCTGGTCGGTATGAACGATTTTATAAAAAGATAGGTCCAAAGCATCCATATCTTCCTCAAACAATTCCAAGCGTTTCTTCGGAATAATACCAATGAACGCTTGGCATTGTCTTAATGAAGATAAATCTTGAAAAGAAACTTTCAGATGTTTCCATGGTAATAAATCTTCTATTTCGTCATGTACACTTTCAATTTGTTTCAGAACTTGCTCTTTTTGTGAAACTAGATGACGAATCTTTTCATATATAGGGGTATAGTCTAAAGCTTCTGCTCTTTTTTCCAATTCATTAAAATCGAGAGTCGTCAGTCCTTCTTTTAGTGCCTGAAAACCATTTTTCTTTTCTTTATAGCGAGATAATATGTCGATAACGAACTTAACTTTATTGATTTCTTCATTTACGAAAACAATACGTTCGGGAACTTCAACCTTTTCCAGACCGAGATCCAGGAGCTCTTCGTTTTTATTTAAATTTTGGAAATGAATATATTGGAATTTTTGCAGTTCATGAAGAAGATGCTCTCTTTCCTCGCCAAAGGTAAGTAAATGAAACTTACTCATTTTAACGATCGCCATCTGTATTTACAATCCTCTCCACAATATTTTCAACTGCAGTCAGCAATTGTTTTTCATCTATATGACGAATATTTGCTGCTTCTTTTTTTCCCTGTTCTAATATTGGTCGAGCTGTTTGTTCGCCTTCTTCCTTCGCTTGATCAAATATATTCTGTGCTTCCGTTTTAGCTTGAGATATAATCTCTCGATATGTTTCTTCTGCTAATTGTTCTGCTTCCTTAATCATCTGCTGAGCAGATTTCCGTGCATTTACTATAATATTTTCAGCTTTTTCCTCGGCCTGTTTTACTTTGATAATTGCTTCTTGTGCCATGCACGCCCCTCCTTTTCGAATGGCAATATGCTCGAAATTTAACAAAAATAATTCTATAATTTTCGTCATATCGATGAAATAGTAGTATATATCGATTATTATTTAGAATGGGAAATTCATTCCATTTGTTTAAAATAAAATTATGAAGATCTTTATCGCCCACAAGAAATTACCTTTCTTGTTTCTGGTTGGCATCGATAAAGCGGTACCTCCCCCAACCTGGCCCACGGGTAAATGCGAATATGAGGTATAGGCAATCTGCCCAATAGTGCGGGATGAATGAATGGATAAAATAACCATGGAGTAAAATAAATTTTAGTTTTGCAAAAAAACATATCCATTTCCCTTTTATTAACTATACGGAAAAAATTGGATAAAGTTTCACATAATTTTTCACAAAATGAGTTTGCGAAATAAAGCACACATTCTCATTGTAAAGTTTTTTCCAATTTGAATCAATTCTTTTTAATAGTTTAATGGAAAATTCAATATTGAAAATAGATGAGAAAGGAGTTTGTACGCGGGCCTTTTGCAAGTCCTACACTAGATTTATATATTCTAAAAAAACATCCCAGAGCACAGACTTTCAACCATGGATGAAATAACTGTTTCACAGAAAAAGGAACACCTACTATTTTATATGTTTATAACATCACATGCAAATCGGTGCAGGATAGAATGGATAAAATATCTAACGAAACTTGGGAAGAGGGGCATGCTGGAGATTTTTATTGATCGTCTCTTTTTGCAAATGATTGTTTTCAAACGATGGATCAAATTAAGAAATGCCGTGGACAAAAGATAAAGCTGCCATGAAATTTTCTGACAGCTGTAAATCATAAATTATTCATTTAGGTCAAAGTGTTTTCCCTTCACCAGGTAAACGACATTTTCCGCAACATTTGTAATATGGTCGGCCGTTCTTTCTAAATATCGACAAATAAATAATAACTGGGCAACGTAATCGATATTATCCGGATTGCTTCGATTGACCTTAAACAGTTCTTTAATTGTTTCTCCATATAATTGGTCGACTTCATCATCCATATCCGCCACTTTTTTGGCCAACTGGATATCCTCATCGATAAAAGCTTTCAAACCATTGATGACCATTTCATTTGTCACTTCGTACATGCGATTTAAATTTTCCAGTGTTTTTTTCATTACAGGTTCGGGTTTCCGGTTGAGACGAATCGTTGATTTGGCGATATTGACGGCAAAATCAGCGACCCGCTCATAATCGGTTGCTATTTTAATTGTCATGACAATTTTCCGAAGATCACTCGCTACAGGTTGTTGTTTGGTAATGACCCAAATAGCATCATCCACAATTTCCTCATACAATAAATCGGGAACATGATCGCCATCTATAATTTCCTGAGCAAGTAACATATTTTGTTGTTCAAAGGCCTGTAATGACCGTTCTAAAGCACGCTGGGCAAATTTGCAAAGCTCCACTAATTTGTTTTGTAAAGCTTTCAAATCTTTTTCAAAGTGCTCACGTACGGGCATGGGAATCCCCCTTTAAAATCATCATTCGAAAATATGAGCCTTTCATTATTATTTTATCATTTAATTAAATTATTATATTATGATTTAACCAAATCGTCCAGTAATATAATCTTCAGTCCGCTTATCTTTTGGTGTGGAAAAAATAATATCGGTGTCATTATATTCAATGACCTCACCGTTTAAAAAGAACGCTGTTTTATCAGAAATACGTGCTGCCTGCTGCATATTGTGGGTAACGATAATGATGCTAAAATCCTTTTTTAATTCTTGAATTAATTCTTCAATTTTCAACGTGGAAATCGGATCAAGAGCACTCGTTGGTTCATCCATTAAGATGACATCCGGTTCAATGGCCAGGCAGCGGGCGATACAGAGGCGCTGTTGCTGTCCTCCCGACAGACCGTACGCATTCTCCTTTAACCGGTCCTTTACTTCATCCCAAAGGGCCGCTCCGCGTAAACTCTTCTCAACGATCGCATCGAGTATTTTTTTATCTTTGATTCCGTGAATTCTCGGACCGTAAGCGATATTATCATAAATCGATTTCGGGAAAGGATTCGGACTTTGAAAAACCATTCCGACCCGGGTACGCAATTGTTCCACTTCATAATCAGGATCGAAAATGTTGCGACCGCGGTAAAAAATTTCCCCGGACGTCTTCACCGTTGGAACGAGCTCGACCATACGATTTAATGTTTTAATATAAGTTGATTTTCCACAACCGGATGGTCCGATGATTGCAGTGATTTCATTTTCTACAATATCGAGGGAAACATTTTTTAACGCATGTTTTTCTCCGTACCATAAGTTTAATTCTTTCGTTTGATACACAAATTTTTTATTATCGGATAATGAATGTCCTTTCATTTCCTCCTTAAAATCGCGTGCCTGCTTTTCCCTTTTTATATGGATCGCAGTGGACATAAAATTCCTCCTTAAAAGTTTAAGAGTTTCTAATCAATATCGTTTTTGAAACTTATTCCGGATTAAAATCGCAACTGAATTCATCAAAATCAAAATTCCTAACAATACGATAATCCCCGCGGCAGCCAATGATTGAAATTCATGCTGCGGTCGACTCGTCCAGTTATAAATTTGCATCGGTAAGGCGGTAAATTCGTCAAAAATGGAAGTGGGTAAAAATGCCAAAAATAGCGGAACCCCTAAAACGACGAGAGGAGCTGTTTCCCCGATAGCCCGGGATAAAGCTAAGATCGAACCGGTTAAAATCCCCGGTAAAGCAGCCGGTAAGACGACGCGCAAAATCGTTTGCCATTTCGTCGCTCCCATAGCATACGACGCTTCACGCAATGCATTCGGGACTGCGCGAATCGCTTCCTGGGCAGAAACGATTACAACCGGTAAGATTAATAGACTCATCGTCAACCCCGCAGCCAGGACACTCGTTCCTAAATGAAGGGCCCGTACAAAGATCGTTAATCCTAACAATCCATACACTACGGAAGGGACTCCCGCTAAATTCGAGATATTGACTTGAATAAAACTGGTAAATTTATTTTTTCTGGCATATTCTTCAAGATAAATAGCCGTTCCGACACCTAAAATTAATGTTACCGGCGCCACGACAGCCATCATCCATATCGTACCGTTGAGAGCAGTATAAATTCCCGCTTCCTCTGGTTTTCGTGATGGCAAACTATTTAAAAATTGCCAGTCTAAATACGGAAAGCCTTGAATGAGTATCCTTGTAAATAAAATGACGAGAACGAGAAGACAGATTAAAGTACCGGAAAAAAAGAGATACTTAAAAAATTGGTTCCGATAAATGCGGGATTTCATTTTGCTCTGAACTTTTTTCTGATCGATCACTATCATTTAATATTCCTCCCTGATCCGGCGAGCAATCCAGGCAGCAAAAAGATTCATCGCTAATGTAAACAGAAACAACGTGAAACCGACAGCATAAATACTGTAATAAATCGTAGTTCCGTAGCCTGCATCACCTTGCGCGACTTGAACGATATAGGCGGTCATCGTTTGGATCGATTCCGTCACATTAAATCCAAGGTTAGGAGACGAACCACCGGCTATGGAAACAATCATCGTTTCACCGATAGCGCGGGAAATACCGAGGACAATCGATGCGATAATACCGGAACTCGCAGCGGGCAAGACGACTTTCATCGTCACCTCAAAACGAGTGGCCCCGAGGGCAAGCGCGCCTTCGCGAATTGAATAGGGCACCGCAGACATGGCATCTTCGGAAAGCGAGGCAATCGTTGGTGTAATCATGATTCCCATGACAATTCCGGGACTTAATGCATTAAAAATTTCGAGGGATGGAATAAATGTCCGTAATACGGGCGTGACAAATGTTAACGCAAAAAATCCGTACACGATTGTCGGGATCCCTGCTAAAACTTCGAGAATCGGTTTAATGATTCTTCTTGTTCGATCGGACGCATAGTCGCTTAAATATATGGCAGCACTAATTCCGAGAGGAACAGCAACAAGGATGGCGATAACCGTTACCCGTAACGTTCCTGAAATAAGCGGTAAGATGCCATATTCCCCGGGGTTAGAAAAGGGATACCACGTATCGGCGGTTAAAAATTCGAATAGAGAAACTCTTTGAAAAAACGTAAATGTCTCTATTAACAGCGTAAACAAGATACCGATCGTCGTTAAAACGGAGACAATCGCGGTCAGTAACAATAATTTCGGTACAAGCTTTTCAATAGCTTTTTTCTTCCGATTGTTCTTTTTTAATACAATCAAATCTCGTACCGAATGGGACTCTCTTTCCTCCGGCAAAGCCATTAAGATAACTCCCTTCCCTAAATGCAATAAATATTCACCGATATGATCAACAATTTGTCTACAAGAGGGGCAAATATGAGGACAGGATGAGAAGCATAAGGCTCCTCATCCCTGAATTCAATTGGTCAAGCTATTTATTTTAAACCTTCTAAAGTTTTTAATGCTTCTTCATATTTTTCTTGCGGCAGTCTTACGTAACCAACTTCTTCTGCCATATCGCCAGCATTATTTAGGAAGAATTCTACAAAGTTATAAACTTCTGGTCTTTGCAACGCTTCGTTTTTCACATAGATGAATAACGGACGGGATAATGGTGTGTATGTGCCATTTTCAATAGTTTCGTTTGTCGGTTCTACCGGACCGTCGCCACCATCAATCGGAACAACTTTCAATGTATCTTTGTTTTCAGCATAGTAGGAATATCCGAAATAACCGATGGCGTATTTATCACCTTGAACACCTTGTACAAGAATGTTGTCATCTTCAGAAAGTTGGGCACTTTTGACAATTTGTTCATCTTCTAAAATCACTTCATTGAAGTAATCGAACGTACCGGAATCTTGTCCTGGTGAGTAAAACTTGATTTCTTCATCCGGCCATTCCGGACGGATATCGGACCATTTTTTCACAGAACCATCTTCAACCCACATTTTCTTCAATTCCTCAATGGTTATATGGTCAACCCAATCATTTTCTTTGTTAACAACAACGGACAAACCGTCATAAGCAATTTCAAATTCTGTATATTCAACACCTGCATCAGCGAGGCCTTGTTTTTCTTCATCTTTAATCGGACGGGAAGCGTTGGAAATATCGGTTTCTCCAGCAATGAAACGTTCAAAACCGCCACCTGTACCGGAAACACTGACGGAAACTTTTACTTTTGGTTGCTCCATGTTGTATTCTTCAACAACTGCTTCAGCGATCGGGAATACAGTGGAGGAACCGTCAATTAGTACTTCTCCGGATAATTGTTCTCCGCTTTCGGCTGTATTTTCAGCACCTGTTTCATTATTGCCAGAGTTAGCTTCATCCCCTTGATTTTGCGGTCCGCAAGCAGCTAATGCTACGAATGCAAATAAAACGAAAATGGATAAAAATGCTTTTTTGATTCTTGCCATTATGAGTAATTCCCCCTAAAATTTTTAATTATTTTCTTTACAGTTATAATAATAAACGGCGAAAATTAACCTCGTTTTAATTAAAAGTAAAGCATTGTAAACCTTTGTTAATGCTTTGTAAATCGCAAGGATATCTTTAAGGGGGAATTACTCTCAATCAAAATAAATCACTCTACATATGCTTTGATCGATAAAGAAATTTATCCTGGAAAATTGGACAAAAAAAATGACAAACAACGGATTTACATCCATTACTTGTCATTTCAAATTCTGCTAGAACTATTGATTTAAATCGAAATGTTTTCCTTTAACCAGGTAAACCACATTTTCCGCAACGTTTGTAATGTGGTCAGCTGTTCGTTCGAGATAGCGGCAAATTAAAAGCAATTGCGTTACGAGGTCAAAGCTTTCCGGATTATTTTGATTAATGACGAACAATTCTTTGATCGTTTCACTGTATAACCGGTCGACTTCATCGTCCATATCCGCCACTTTTTTGGCTAAATGGATATCTTCCGTACGATATGCTTTCAAGCCTTCCATTAACATTTCATTCGAAACATCATACATCTTCATTAAATTATCAATGATATGTTTCATGGAAATATCAGGTGCCTTTTCGAGGCGGATGGTGGATTTCGCAATATTAACTGCAAAATCCGCCACGCGTTCATATTCTGTTGCAATTTTGAGCCCCATAACAATTTTCCGCAAATCCCGGGCGACTGGTTGTTGCTTGGCGATTAACAAGATAGAGTCATCATTAATCTCTTCATATAAAAGATCCGCGTCATTGTCATCATCGATGATTTCGATACACGCATTCAAATCGCGATTTGCGAAAGCACGGATCGACTTTTCGAGGGCTTGCTGGGCCAGGTTACATAAATCGACTAACTTATTTTGCAATTGTTGCAACTCATCATCAAATTTTTCACGGACTGACATGTAAATCCCCCTAAAATCTAATAGTTAGAAACTCACATTTATATGCTAATCATGAAAGAAAAAATTCGGGTCACCATTTACACTCATGAATGAATTGGCCATACATATTATCCAAAGCGACCGGTGATATAATCTTCTGTTCTCTGGTCACTCGGTGTAGAGAAGATTTTATCTGTATCATCAAATTCAATGACTTCGCCGTTTAAGAAGAAGGCTGTTTTGTCTGAAATACGTGCTGCTTGTTGCATGTTGTGCGTGACGATAATGATACTAAATTCGTTTTTCAATTCTTGTACTAATTCTTCAATTTTCAAGGTAGAGATCGGGTCAAGTGCTGATGTCGGTTCGTCCATCAAAATAACGTCCGGTTCAATCGCTAAACAACGGGCAATACATAAGCGCTGTTGCTGACCGCCGGATAGACCATAAGCATTGTCATGTAAACGGTCTTTAACCTCATCCCAAATCGCCGCACCTCTGAGACTTTTTTCTACGATTTGATCCAGGATCTTTTTATCTCTAATTCCATGGATGCGTGGTCCGTAAGCAACATTGTCATAAATCGATTTCGGGAAAGGGTTCGGATTTTGGAAAACCATTCCTACTCTCGTTCTTAATTCTTCCACTTCATAATCTTTATCGAAAATATTCCGGCCGCGATACAAAATTTCTCCGGAAGTTTTTACACCCGGTACGAGATCAACCATCCGGTTCAATGTTTTAATATACGTAGATTTCCCGCATCCAGAAGGACCGATAATCGCCGTAATTTCATTTTCCGCAATATCTAAATTGATATTTTTCAGAGCATGTTTTTCACCGTACCAGAGATTCAATTCTTTCGTTTTATACACAATATTTTTGGTTTTTTTCTCTTGAATATCAGTAGCCCGTTCCCGTTCTTTTTTAGCTGTCATTGCCATAAAAAAATCCTCCTAACGTGAGCTTGCGTTTTTATTAATACTTCTTCTGGAACTTATTTCGAATCAGAATAGCAACAGAATTCATGATAATCAGGATTGCCAGTAATACGATAATTCCGGCAGCTGCTAAGTTCTGGAATTCTGCCTGCGGACGACTTGTCCAGTTATAAATTTGCATCGGCAGTGCGGTAAATTCATCTAAGAAAGAGGTCGGTAAAAATGCCAAGTATAAAGGAATTCCGAGCACAACGAGGGGAGCTGTTTCTCCGATTGCTCTGGATAATGCAAGGATCGTCCCCGTTAAAATACCTGGCAATGCAGCAGGTAAAACAACGTTAAGAATCGTCTGCCATTTTGTTGCCCCCATCCCATAAGATGCTTCGCGCAGGGAATTTGGCACGGCACGAATCGCTTCCTGTGCCGAAACAATCACTACAGGTAAAATTAATAAGCTCATGGTAAGTCCAGCGGCCAAAACACTCGTACCTAAATTGAGGGCACGGACAAAAATCGTTAATCCTAACAATCCGTAAACAACCGATGGAACACCTGCTAAGTTGGATATATTTACTTGAATAAAAGTAGTGAATTTATTTTTCTTCGCATATTCTTCTAAATAAATTGCGGTACCGATTCCCAGGATCATCGTAACCGGAACTACAACAGCCATCATCCACAATGTTCCGTTCAGTGCAGTATAAATCCCCGCTTTTTCCGGTTTACGGGACGGAAGACTATTTAAAAATTGCCAGTCCAGATATGCTAACCCCTGGGACAGGATACGCCAGAACAAAACGATTAAAAATAACAAACATAATAACGTAGCCAATAGAAAAATATTTTTGAACAAAGAATTTCGGAAGATCCTGCCCTTCATACCGCTTGTAACTTTTTTCTCATCGATCAATTTCATCTTAATACTCCTCTCTAATGCGGCGGGAAATCCAAGATGCCAGTAAGTTCATTACCAGGGTGAACAGGAATAAAGTGAAGCCGACGGCATAAATACTGTAATAAATCGTTGTCCCATAACCGGCATCCCCCTGGGCAACTTGCACTATATAAGCGGTCATCGTTTGGATTGAACTGGTGACACTGAAGCTTAAGTTCGGTGTTGACCCACCGGCAATGGAAACGATCATTGTTTCCCCGATCGCCCGGGAAATCCCCAAGACAATAGATGCGATGATCCCAGATGAAGCGGCAGGTAGTACGACTTTCATTGCTGTTTCAAATTTCGTTGCCCCAAGACCTAAAGAACCGTGACGAATTTTATCAGGCACTGCAGACATCGCATCTTCTGACAGTGAAGCAATCGTGGGAGTGATCATGATCCCCATGACAAGACCGGGACTTAACGCGTTAAATATCTCTAATTCTGGAATCAACTTTTGCAAGACCGGAGTGACAAATGTTAAAGCAAAAAACCCATAAACAATCGTAGGAATACCGGCGAGCACTTCTAAAATCGGTTTAATAATTCGTTTTACCCGATCCGATGCATATTCACTTAAATAAATGGCAGCGGCCAATCCGATCGGTACTGCCACAAGAATTGCAATGCCAGTTACCCTTATTGTTCCAGAAACAAGTGGCCATATTCCGAATTCACCCGGATCAGAAAAAGGATACCACGTATTGTTCGTTAAAAATTCAACTAGTGAAACGTGACTGAAAAAGGTAAACGTTTCAACTAAAAGCGTGAAAAGAATTCCTAATGTAGTAAAAACAGAAACAATTGCAGTTAATAATAAAATGAACGGTATAATCTTTTCGGTCCGTTTTTTAGAACCCTTTTTCCTTTTTTCAGCAATCAATTTTTGCACCGAAATTGATTGCGATTCTTTTTTATCGGGCATAATTTCGACAAGCTCCTTTCATCCATGGCAAAATCAGAAAAACATTCGATCTATTTATGCAAATGCTCCATCATCTCCAGCTGTTCGTCATACTTTTCTTGCGGGAGACCCACATAGCCAACTTCTTCGGCTAAATTACCTACTTCATTTAACATGAATTTCACAAAATCATAAACTTCTTCCTTTTTGACCGCCTCATTTTTTATGTATACATACAGTGACCGGGATAAAGGCGTGTATGTTCCGTCGATAATCGTTTCCTTAGTCGGTTCAACCGGTCCATTTCCACCATCGATGGGAACGATTTTTAGTTTATCTTTATTTTCCGAGTAATAGGCATAACCAAAATAACCGATGGCATTTTTATCGCCGTTTACCCCTGTGACAAGGATATTATCATCTTCAGACAAAGTTGCATCTTTCACAATTTGTTCCCCTTCTAAAACAACTTCATCGAAGTAATCAAAGGTTCCTGAATCGGATCCCGGGGAATAAAATTTGATCACTTCATCAGGCCATTCCGGACGGATATCGGACCATTTTTTCACCGTTCCGTCTTCAATCCACATTTGCTTCAATTCATCGATCGTTAAATAATCGACCCAATCGTTGTCCGGATTAACGGCTACCGATAGACCGTCATAGGCAATTTCTAACTCTGTAAAGTCTATCCCCGCTTCTTCCAGGGCTAAAATTTCATTATCCTCTATCGCGCGGGAGGCATTGTTCATATCCGTTTCTCCATTTACAAAACGTTCAAAGCCACCCCCGGTACCGGACACCCCGACAGAAATGCGGACATGCGGTTGAAACATTGCATATTCTTCAGTGACAGCTTCCATAATAGGAAAAACGGTGGAAGATCCGTCAACAATAATTTCTCCTTCTAATGAACCTACTTCTGCCCCGTCATAATTGATATCATGATTTTCCAGGTGTTCTGGACCGCAGGCGGTTAAGAACACCATCCCGAGTAACAGGCAGGAAAGAAGTATGCTTCCTTTTTTATACATTCAATTTCCTCCTATTTTGAAACTATAAAATGAGAATAGCGCACCATGATAAATTATATATTGAAATGTTTGTTAATGGTAAATATATAATGTAAAGTTTTTGTAAATTTTATTAAACCTATTTTAAAAGATTGAAAATTCTTCCATTTCCTGCTTTTTTACAGGATTGATACGTTTAATTTTCCCTTGAACAGACAATCTATTCCCGGCGGATCCGGTATCATGCTAGTTATTTGTTCACACAAAAGATTTACTAATATTCTTCCGTAACAATTTTCCCGGGAGATAAACTTTGATCTTTAGTAACTTTGAAAACGACTTGTTCCTCCCGTTCTATCCGCTCCACCTTACCTATCGTTTCTAAATAAATACATCTTGTCAATATGGCCATAAATTGGCTGATATTGTATTCCTTCCCGTATATTTCCACACATACTTCATGGGCAGACTTCGCTGTCCCCTCAATGGATGTGAGAACTTGTTGTAAGCGATGTTGATGCCGGGAGCGGATATCCTTGATACGTCCCTGGAAATGTTTAATTTCATCACCGTGCCCGCTGAAAGCCCGATCTACTTCATATTTCTCGATCTTATCCAGTGAACGCAAATATAAAGAAAGAGCATCCACCTCATAGGCTGACCATAACCCGATGACCGGGGAGATATGTTGTAAAATATGATCGCCCGTAAACATGATTTTCCTTTCTGGTTGATAGAAACAGTACTGGTCATGGGCATGTCCTGGAGTCCAAATGGCCTGATACTCTTCATTTCCTAACCGGATAAAATCACCTTCATCGAATACCCCATCAGGTGTAAAATCGTATATATTCTGATATTCCAGGCGCGATGGAATTCGTACCGCTCCATACTTCCTTAACAGTTGGAAAAACCGCTCTGGAAAATCAGGTCGCGCATACTCTTCAATTTCCGCAAGACTCTCTCTCGACACATAAACAGGCACACCGTGTTTTTCTTGAAACCAACGCGCAAGACCAACATGATCTTGATGCACGTGGGTGATCACTACTTTTTCAATAGAAAATCCCTTTTCGATGACCTCAAGCCATGCTTGTTTCATACTTTCTGTCGGTAAACCAGTGTCGAGGACTGTATATCCTTTTTCGCCCTGTAACAAATAACAGTTCACATTTGCTCGACCGTTGAAAATTTCTACTTGTAAATTCCAAATTTGCTCAGTTATTTTCCTTAACATTTTCTAACCCTCTATCTCATCTTTAATTCCCAATACTATAGTATAGTCAAATTGGATAGTAGAAGAAATCAATTCGCTCTTTTGGATAGCTTACAGAACAATAAAAAAAGCTTCCGTATCGCATGCTTTAAAAGGAAGCTAACCAAATAACATTCATACACCAACTTGTTAGAAAATTCCCTGTTTTATTTTTGTAAACGATATATTAATAATCGTTCGTTATCATTCTGTTCATACAGGGAAGTGACGGGAATTTCCTTCACCAGGCGAAAAGGCGTTTGTCGTTCTAAAAAGTAAATATAATCCCGCGAAGGATAGTACAATATGAGATGAATATCCCGTTTATTTTCTAAATAGGAATCTAAAATATTGTGGACAACCTGAATAAAAATTTGTACTGAAAATGGATTAAAAAAATAAAAAATCGTCTCCCGGCGATCAATCGGATACTCTTCAGCGAACCCGTGAAATAGCGAAACATCTTCACGATTCCCTTTATGTTTATGAAAATAGCTTTCATAATTTGCTTCTAGATGACGGAATAAAACCGCATCCATCTCAATACCAACGGCTGGCAGTTTTAAAAAATGGTGGATAAAAAATAACGTGCGCCCCTTACCACAACCAAAATCGACAAAGCGATCATTCTTCGTAAACGGAAAGTGCTCCAACAACTCATTTAATACTTGATAAGATGTCGCTTCATAACGAAAGTAATGAAAGGTTGGGGCAAACTCACTAAACCCACCCGTTTTAATATTTAATAAAGCATCCATATATTTATCATCCATCAGAATCCCCCGAAAATTTCTTCTTATCGATATCATAGCATTTAAACAATAACCTTCCTATTATCATTCATGTTTTTGCTAAGAAAAACTCCGCAAATTTCTCATGAGTTTTTTCCCTTTTACTTAACATTTTGATCCAGTCATGATTTGTGATAAGCAACTGTCCTTTTCTGCCCTCGGTTTCAGCGAACGCAAGGGGAATTTATTAAAAGTGGTCATTCTAAAACAATTGATCAGCATACAGGGACTGGAAGCGAATGGCAAAACATCCTATTATAGAGTTACCAATATGCTTAAAAATGGGAGGGGAATAATGATTGAGCGAAAAAAGAGCACTCGGGAAAACCGACTTATATGTGAATCCAGTCGGGTATGGGGCCAATTCAGTCGGCGGTCACAATTTGTTCCACAATTTAAGTGAAGAAATGGGAAAAAGTGTCGTGCGCACCGCCATTGAACATGGAGTGAATTTTATCGACACCGCCTTTAGCTACGGGAAAGGCCGTTCAGAAGAATTGATCGGTGAAGTTATTGCAGAGTTGGGGGTCCGGCACGATATTGTTCTCGCGACAAAAGGAGCGCACCGCTATGTAGGTGAACAAAGAATCATTGACAATTCACCCGACTTTTTAAGAGAACAGGTCGAAAATAGTTTACGTCGCTTAAAAACAGACTACATCGATTTGTATTATATTCACTATCCAGATGAAGCAACACCGAAATATGAGGCCGTGGGTGTCTTAAAAGAACTAAAAGATGAAGGAAAAATTCGCGCGATCGGCCTTTCCAATTTTAGTTTGGATCAGATAAAAGAAGCGAATCAGGACGGCTACGTCGATGTTGTTCAGGATGAATACAATTTGCTAAACCGGAGCGCAGAGAATGAGTTTTTACCGTATTTACAAGAGCAGGGCATCGCCTTTGTCTCCTATTATCCACTCGCATCAGGAATATTAGCCGGTAAATATACGAAGGATATGACCTTTGATGATTTACGCGCCCGTCTTCCCTATTTCCAGGGTGAGAATTATGTGAAGAACCTGGAAAAAGTTGAGAAAATCAAAGAAATAGCCGCGGATAAAAATGTAGAAGTTGCCCAGGTCGTGTTAGCCTGGTATTTAACAAGAGACGACATTACTGCCATAATCCCGGGGGCTAAGCGACCGGAACAAGTTCTCACGAATATTCAAGCATTAGATGTTCGTTTAAGCGACGAAGAAATCCGGCTGATTGATGAAATTTTTCCTGTTGAATAAAGTGCGAACGCCTGAATCGGCTGATTCAGGCGTTTTTTTACTTTCCGCCAAAAAAGTAAATCGTCTCTTACAACTTTCACAATTAGGCCATACAACTTTCTGAAATCGAACGATGTATATAATAATCTTTAAATAATTCCAAGTTCATAAAAGGAAAGTTCAATGAAACTTCTCATATTTTTATTCTCCTTTATTAGGATCGTTTCGTTTACAGGATGTAATACTGCGGAATCGTCGAATACGGAAAAATTAGAAAAAGAAGTTACCCGTCTCGAACAGGAAGTGGCAGAATATCTAGAAGGGATTTCCGGATTAATCCAGCAAATTGAACATTACGAATTAAAAGAAGAGGTATTAGCTTGGATTTTCCTTAATGAAAATGTTTTTTTCGATGATTAAAAGAAGGGAACATGGAGAAACTGAATGAACTTGCCACTTTAGAAATTATGTTTGAAAAGATGGACAATGAAATTTTTGCTGTGATACCCCATGAAAAAATAAAATTAACTATTAATACGGAAACACGAGACGTTTATTCCTATTTATATCCCCCTATTGAATGACATGAAAATGGTGATGTGGCGAAAATTACGATCCGGTTAAACTATTTCGATGAAAATAACAAGCCAGGTCAAGAAGACCGTTATTTAGTCCTGATTTTCCAGAAAACCGGTGCTGACTGGCTCATTAAAGAATTATATAACTTATAAAAGATACCGGTTTTGGCATCTATTTATTTTTATATGAAAATAGCAACAAGTTTCCAGTCTATTTTTTAGCCTATACATACTTTCCTTGTCTCGCCTGACAACTGGATCATCCTTCCTGACCTATGTATAAACGTCGAAAGTAAATGCCAAATTGTATAAAATCCCCTCATTCATCCAAATGCAAAAAAATTTTATAAAATCCCTTGACCTTGACGTAACGTAAAGGTGTATCGTTAAAAGCGTAAGGAGGTGCCGCTATGGAATATACGATTCAAAAACTCGCGAAATTAGCCGGAGTAAGTACAAGAACCCTCCGATATTATGGCGAAATTGGTCTTCTCAAACCAGCAAGAATTAATTCATCCGGATACCGCATATACGGACAAAAGGAAGTCAATACTTTGCAGCAGATCATGTTTTATCGTGAATTAGGAGTGGGGTTGGCAGAAATTAAAGAAATCATCACAAATCCCCATTTTGACCCTGAACAAGCTTTAAAGAGCCACCGGGAAAAATTGCTTGCCCGGCGAAAACAAATCGATACATTAATTGCCAATGTGGAGAAAACATTGGCTCACATAAAAGGAGGAAAAGAAATGTCAGATCAAGAAAAATTTACAGGTTTTAAAAAGAAATTAATTGAAGAAAACGAAGAAAAATACGGTAAAGAGGCCCGGGAAAGATGGGGTGATGAAACAGTCGATGCATCCAATGCAAAATTCATGAACATGACCCGGGAACAATATGAAGAGCATACGCAACTTACTGAAAAGTTAAATGAAACATTGAAGAAAGCGATGGAAACAGGTGACCCGGCCAGTGAAGTTGCCCAAAAAGCCGCTGCTTTACACAAAGAATGGCTTCTGTTCTTCTGGACCGAATACAGTAAAGAAGCACATGCCGGTTTGGCAACGATGTATGTGGAAGACGAACGATTTAAAGCCTATTACGATAATATTCAACCAGGAGCTGCTGAATTTTTACGGGACGCCATTCACATTTATACCGGAGTAAAGAATTAATTTTTCGCATGAGCAACGGACAGATTCCTGTCCGTTTTTTTTACAAAAAATCAACTCTGCACGAAGATAAATAGGATATGATAAGAATAGCGGGGAGGCGATCCTGCCAATCACAACCATAAAGCAAATGTGCGCATGCGAATTTCCAGATAAAGGAGTGTAATAAAGCGATGAAATACGAATGGAGAAAAATGGATAAAGAGATTTACCTGCCGAAAACCAAACCAACAATTTTTGAAGATAAGGAAAAACTATACATAACCGTTGAAGGAAAAGGAAATCCAAACAAGCCAGGTTTTGAACGGGATATCCAGATTCTTTATGCTCTTTCCTATGCTATACGCATGATGCCAAAAAAGGGCATTACTCCAGAAGGATACTATGAATACACCGTCTTCCCTCTGGAAGGAATTTGGGATTTAGATGAAGAAGGGAGAAAACTCGATTATCTCGATAAAGACCATCTCGTTTATAAAATCATGATCCGCCAGCCGGATTTTGTTACGGAAGAAGTCTTTCAAAAAGCAGTTGAAATAACGAAAGAAAAAAAGAAAGATCTCGAGATTGAAAAAGCTAAATTAGAACGTCTCGCCGACGGACTCACGGTGCAGATGATGCATATTGGTAGCTACGACGATGAACCAGCATCCTTCGCACTCATGGAAAAATTTTGCGAAGAACAAGGACTGCGCAGAATTGATAAACGACATCGGGAAATATACATATCCGATCCCCGGCGTGTTAGCCCGGAAAAGTTAAAAACCGTTCTCCGTTTTAAAGTTGAAAAGATCAATGATTGACTACTAGACATATTCAATCGAGAGCAATTGAAAAAGACGGTCTTTGCCAATGCAGAGACCGTCTTTCAATACGTCATTATTGTTCGATTAAGCCTACTTCTAACAAGAAATCACGAGCAACTTTTTCCGGAGCGATATTCAAACTATCCGCCTTGAAATTCAGTTCACGCATCACTTCATCACTCAATTCAGCGGCGAGCTGATCCATAAGCTCCGCAATTTGCGGATACTTCTCAACAATTTCGCCACGGATAATCGGCACGGCATGATACGGCGGGAAGAAATATTGATCGTCTTCTAATACGATTAAATTAAATTCTTCCAGTAAACCATCCGTTGCAAAAGCATTGATGACTTGAACTTCATCATTTTCCAGGGCGGTATAGCGCAAACCACCATCGACCGCTTCGGATCCGGCAAATTCCATGTTATATGTCCGCATTAATCCTTTGAGACCGTCCTCACGGTTCATAAATTCAATCGTCGCACCAATGCTTAATTCATCACTGACTTCTGCTAAATCAGAGAATGTTTTTAAACCGTATTTTTCAGCCGTATCCGGTCTTACCGCTAATGTGTACGTATTATTAAATCCTAAGTTCGCCAGCGTTTTAATGTTGAATTTTTCAAGCAATTGATCATGTACCACTTCATAAACTTCCTCCGGATCATTCATCACGTCTTGATCCAGGACGTCGATTAATAATGTACCGGTATAGTCAACGTACATGTCAATTTCCCCGGCTTTTAATGCTTCGAAAGCAACTTGCGTTCCACCGAGGTTCAAATCCCGTTTAACTTGCAAGTCCGTATTGGCCTCGATCAATTCGGCCACCATATTACCGATAATCAATTGCTCCGTAAAGTTTTTCGAACCTACGGAAATCGTTTCTTCTTTCTCACCAAGAGAGGCAAAGATTCCGTAACCGATGAGAACAACTACAAATAAAGCAGCAACGGATAACCATACTTTTCTTCTCTTATTCCGGCGCATCACGCCAGCAGCACTCATATCGAGTTTTTTCTTATTCGTATACGAGATTTTTTTCTCTATGATTCCAACTAAATAATCAATTAAAAGGGCGAGAATACATGCGGGAATCGCTCCGGCTAAAATCATATGGTTATCAACGGTTGCCACACCGGAATAAACAAGGAAACCGAGACCGCCAGCACCGATAAAGGCGGCAATCGTCATGAGACCGACAGCGGTAACGGCCGCGATCCGAATACCTGCCATGATGACCGGCATCGCCAGAGGTAATTGAATTTTTCTCATGATTTGACCATTCGTCAAACCGATTCCCCGGGCAGCTTCCATAATATCGCGATCAATATTTGTCAAGCCCGTAAACGTATTTTTAACAATCGGCAATAAGGAATAAAGTACGACCATCACAATTGCCGGTTTACTACCTATACCAAGTAAAGGAATTAAGAAACCGAGCATCGCTAAACTCGGTATCGCCTGGACAACGTTAGCAAAGCCGATGATCGGTTTTGCAAGTTGCTTCGTTCGAGAAATTAAGATACCAAGCGGAACTCCGATTACCGCGGCAATAAAGACAGCAAATACCGTCAAGTAAATATGCTGCCAGAGTAAAGAAAGAATACGGTCGGTGTTCGCTGCAAGATAATTCATAAAATCAACCATTAAAATTCCACCTCCATATCAATGAGTTGATTGCTCAAAGCTGCGAGAATGCTGCTGCGTGTAATCAAGCCCGCCAGCTTCCCGGAGGTGTCAACTACAGGCATATAGCCAATTTTATTCCGGTTCATGATTCCTAAAACTTTCACGAGACTGTCATCTTCTTGCACCGTCAAGACATCCCGTTGCATTAATTCTTCAATTAATGTTTTCCGATCGGCTAATTGGATTTGTTTAAGAGTAATAAGACCGATTAATTCATCTTCTTTATTCGTCACGAGCAAGCTATCCACTTTTTGTTCTGACATAATTTCAATAGCTTGCAAGACATTTCGTTTTGGTGATACTTTCACCGGATTTTGAATCATAATATCTTCTGCTTTCAATACTTCCGGATTGTTCCAGACGCGACGTTTTCCGATGAAGTTCGCCACGAATTCGGAAGCCGGATTTTTCAAGATGTTTTCCGGTGTATCGTATTGAATAATTTTCCCTTTATTCATGATGCAAATTTTATCAGCAATTTTGTATGCTTCGTCCATATCGTGGGTGACAAAGATGATTGTTTTACGCAGTTCTTGCTGCATATTGAATAGTTCTTCTTGGAGGGAATTTCTTGTAATGGGATCTAATGCGCTGAAGGGTTCGTCCATTAAAATAATGTCCGAATCAGTTGAAAAGGCACGGGCAACTCCAACCCTTTGTTGTTGTCCTCCACTTAGCTCGCTTGGAAAACGGTACATATATTGTTCCGGGTCTAGACCGACTAGATTTAGTAAGCGGATCGTTTTTTCTTCAATGGCCTCTGGATCTTCTCCCTTTACTTTCGGGATAATTTCCAGATTTTCTTTAATGGACATATGCGGGAAAAGACCGACATTTTGAATAACATAGCCGATATTTCTTCTGAGCTCGATCGGATCTTCTTTCGTAATGTCTTTTCCGTTTACGTATATTTTCCCGCTCGTCGGTTCAATGAGCCGGTTCACCATTTTTAATAGAGTTGTTTTTCCACAGCCACTCGGGCCAATGAACACAACGAGTTCACCAGGTTGGATTTCGAGATTAAATCCATCGATGACAGTTGTGTCACCGTATTTCTTTACGATATTTTCGAATTTAATCATAGGCTTCCCCCTTTCTTATTTTTAAGCAACAACCCAATACTATCATACAAGTTGGCACTTTTTCAACAAAATAAAATTATTACCGATTTTCTCTGCCTCATGTCATCTCATTATAGCTTTCCCCTGAACATGAAATTATATATGATAATATATTAGATAGGACAAATTATCGTCTAAAAGGATGACAATAGATGAAAACGGAAAATCAAATGCCAATTTATCAAATTATCGCCCTTGATATAGCCAATCGCATTTATGACGGTGAATTTAAAGAGGGAGAGAAAATATACGGTCGCTCCACCTTAGCCGGTGAATACAACGTTTCTCCAGAAACGATTCGCAAGTCGATCAAAATTTTAGAAGATGTTCAGATCGTTCGTTCAGAAAAGGGAAGTGGCGTTATTATTTCCTCCCGGGAAAACGCTTTAAAATTCATTAGACGTTTTTCTGATATTAAAAGTCTGAAAGAGCTGGAACAGGAAGCACGCTCATTAATCAATGAACGGGCCGCTCTTGACAAAAAACTTACGGATACCATTACCAAAATTCTTCACTATTCAGGTGCATTACG
Organism: uncultured Bacillaceae bacterium; assembly: GCA_937951955.1. Classification (GTDB taxonomy): domain Bacteria; phylum Bacillota; class Bacilli; order Bacillales; family Caldibacillaceae; genus CALGAD01. The sequence continues at coordinate 34,768 of CALGAD010000139.1, read as the reverse complement.
AAATACGAACCCCCTTTCTCCCGTGGAAGTGGAGATTACGGAGAAATGCCGTTTTATCGGTAAAACAGTAGGCGAAGTCAAGTTTTGGGAAAATACCGGAGGAACGATTGTCGCCATTAAAAGAAAAGGTCAACTCATCCTTTCCCCCGGTCCCCATGCGACATTTGAGTTAGGGGATATTTTACTGATCATTGGTGATGAAAAAATCATTGATCGAGTGAATTTGTTTTTAAATTAAATAGGAAATTCCTTTTTTTCAAGCAAAAGGTTTATTCCTCTGTGGTAATTGACCAATCAAAAAATCCTCACATAAAAAGCTTTGCCCTAACATATGGACAAAGCTTTTTTTTGACGATTAGTGTATATTTTTCTTCTTATCTTCATGATCCTCTGTACTCAAGCAGGCGGCTTAACTTTTCTAACGTATCTTCAAATTGCGTATTGAGTGCACGAAGTACTTCTGCCGCTGGTTTTTCCTCTTTTAGCATTCCGACGTTTTGACCGACGAAATAGTTGATCAATTGAACCGCACCAGGCTTTCCTTGCAGCGCTTCTGCATCAATTCGCGCTTTTGCTTTTTTTACAAGTTTCCCCTGTAAAGGCATTGGCAGCGGCTCGGGACTATCCGGATCTTCCCAGGCTTCCGTCCAGGCTGATTTTAATTGCCGGGCATATTTTCCTGTAATCGAACGGGAGCGCAACGTATCGGCAGATGTTGCCTTTTTAAACTTTTCCTTTACGACCGGATGGGTTTCCGCTTCTTCCGTCATTAACCATACCGAACCTGACCACACGCCTTGCGCCCCTAAAGCAAAGGCGGCAGCAATTTGTCTCCCATCGGCGACCCCGCCAGCCATTAATACCGGTGTCGGCTTGACGGCATCCACCACTTGCGGAACGAGGACCATATTAGCAATATCCCCTGTATGTCCCCCGGCTTCATAGCCCTGGGCAATGATTAAATCAACGCCCGCTTCTTTTTGTTTAATGGCATGTTTCACCTGTCCGACTAACGCGCCTGTTTTGATCCCTTTCTCCCGTGCTTTCTTCAAAAATTCCTCGGGAAAAACCCCAAGAGCATTGACGAGTAGCTTGATCGGAAAGCGAAAGGCAATATTAACAAGCGTTCGGGCTTCTTTTAAGGACACGTTTGCGCCGGCATTGATAGCAATTTGCCGCGAGCGATCGACTTCTGTATCGCCTATCCCGTATTCATCCAGCAGTTTTTCGACAAATTGTTTATGCTCCTCTGGCAATTGTTTTTCCAGTTCCTCATCCGCAAGACCGCCCTGTTCTTTTCCGACATAATCATTCGGTAAGATTAAATCGATGCCAAATGCTTTCCCCGGACAGGCCGCCGTGATGCGCTGTAGAGCACCTTCCAGTTCCTCGGGTGTCATGCCCGAAGCTCCTAATACGCCCATTCCTCCCGCATTAATAACGGCAATCACAACTTCCGGGCTATGGGAAAATGCAAAAATCGGCACGTCGATTCCATATTCTTCACAAATCGATGTTTTCATCCAACATCCTCCTTTTTCATCTGGCTTGGTAAACCGGTTGAAAAGCAGGGACGGTTTTTCCATTTTGTTTAACAAAAATAACCTCTACATCCTGGCCAATGGTAATATCATTTGTTTCATCCGTTATTATTCTCGTGTACATGAACACGCCTTCTGCCAATTCGACAATGGCAGCGATATACGGGGTTATTTGTGCGAAGTAAGGATCCATCGGATTTTTTTCTACGATCGTATAAGAAATGATTTTTCCTTTTCCAGTAGCTTCTACTAGCTCCAGTGGTCCCAGGCATTCAGGACAAAAACCGCGTAAATAGAAGATATGTTTTTGACAGACGGGACAATGTTGTAGCCATAACTTTTGCTTTTCGCATGCGGCAAAAAAATGTTTCGTTGCCTCATTAAAAAAATCCATTACGCTCCCCTCCTGAACACGAGCGTACATTCATTAGAGAAAAAGCCACCATTGGAATTGGTCACACCGATTTCGGCATCTTTCACCTGGCGCTCACCACATTTTCCCATTAATTGCCGGACAACTTCGATAATATTGACCATCCCCCCAGCATCTCCCGGCTGACCGACAGAAAGCTGGCCCCCATTCGTATTGACCGGCAAATCCCCTTTAAAAGTTAAATCATGTTCAGCGACGAACCTTACTCCTTCTCCCTTTCTACAAAAGCCCATATCTTCCAGGGTTAAAATCACCGCAATCGTATAGCAGTCATATAAGCCGCAAACATCCACATCATCAGGAGTAATTCCGGCCATCTCGAAGGCAATTTTTGCAGAATGTTGAATCGGAGTAACGAGACCACTGCGCCACAAGTCTGCATCCGTCAGCAACATATGACTGCTATAAAAGCCGACCCCATCAATAAAAACGGGGGTATCGGTAATAGCTTTTGCATCTTCTCCCTTACTCACAACGAAGGCCAGTGCCCCATCACAAGGAGCCACGATTTCAAACAGAGTTAACGGTGAACAGATGACAGGTGCCGATAACACATCGTCAACGGTTAACGGCTTATGACCAAATAAAGAATTCTCATTAAAACTTGCATTATAACGCTGCATCACGGCAATTTTCGCCCGTTCCACGCTCGAGTCTCCATACAGATGATCATAAAGGGTGGCGACAAGTCCGTAATGTTGATTAATTCCCGCGCCGATGAACGGTTTTTGATAAGCTTCAGCGAGTTCGCACATTTCATTCGACGGATGTTTTAAAAAGTTTACATCGGCGCCGATGACAAGTATATTGCGGGCCGTCCCGCTCGCTATCGCTTCTGCTGCTAATTTCAGGGCCATGCCGCCACTTGCCCCGTAAACTGAAGCCTCCGCGCTATAAGTCGGTTTGATACCGAGATAACTGGCTAGCGTATTGTTCATCCGGGCTGTTGTGGATAATGCACCTAATGTGATTAATCCATCAATATCCCGGGGCACCAACCCCGCATCTTGTAAAGCGAGGCGTGCCGCTTCTGCCGCTAATTCGTAAATCGTTTTTTCTCCTTCTTTGACAAATAGTGTTTCCCCTATTCCCGTGATCGCAGCCTTTCCCCGTAAACTCAAGTCTCCCACTCCTCTGTTTTGTGTCAAATTGAGATCCGAAAATATGTATACGCTTACTATATACGGAATTTATTTAATTATCTCAATAATAAATATATTTTTCAATACTCCTTTTCTGAACCGATTGATATTTCAATATAATAAATAAGCAAAAGCCGGGCGACAAAATAAAAAGGAAATTTTCTCTATTTGCTCCGATAGTCGTTTTTGATTAAAATAGATAACTAGTGTACAAGACTTAATAAGTGTAGGAGTTGAATCGATTGCAATCTATTTATCAGAAAAAATGGGCCGTCATCGCCATTGCTATCTTTTGTTCCTTGCTCTGGGGAAGCGCCTTTCCAGTATTAAAAATCAGTTATCCTGAATTACAAATGTCTCCAGATGATCCGATTGCCAAGATGGTCTTTGCAGGCCTGCGCTTTTTCCTGGCCGGACTTATCGTCTTGATTTTTTTATTTTTTACGAATCGAAAAGAACTCTTGATCTCCCGTAAAAAAATCGGCATATTAATTTTGCTCGGAATCGTGCAAACGTCGATTCAATACTTTTTCTTTTATAATGGTCTGGCGAAAGTAACCGGCATGCAAGGAGCAATTCTCTCCTCGAGCGGTACATTTTTCACCGTATTGATCGCCCATTTCTTTTATAAAAATGACCGCCTCAACTGGCAAAAAGTGCTCGGGTTAATTGCCGGTTTCTTCGGTATTATTGTGGCGAATTGGGGACAGGAATTACAATTGAGCTTTTCTCTAACTGGTGAAGGGTTTATGATTATTGCTGGACTAGCCGGCGCTGTAGGTACGATTATGGCCAAGGAACTCGCTACAGGTATCCATCCTTTCGCCTTAACCGGCTGGCAGTTAACAATCGGTGCGAGCCTCATGCTAATCACGGGGATACCGCAACTGGAAGAGAATGCCATGGTCTTTACGCCCCTCGGTACGGGTTTACTTCTATACTCTAGCTTACTTTCTGCCGTCGCTTTCATGCTTTGGTATCAGTTGTTAAAATATAACAAAGCCGGGGAAATTAGCATTTATAAGTTCGTGATCCCGGTATCAGGTACATTGTTATCCGTCCTGTTCATCCCCGGCGAAACATTAAATATTTTTATCCTGGGTGCCATCGTCCTCGTCGCCCTCGGTATTTTTATCATCAACTATCAAGGAAAAAAAGCAGAACAGCCCAACGCGACAACGAGTTATCTCGAAAAAAATGCATAAAACAAACCAATTCTCCGGTCCTTGTAAAGAGGACCGCTTTTTTTTGCCTAAAGATCGTATCCGCAATATGACATTTGTCATCTCGATTCATTACAAAAGCTACTAAAACTTAATTTTCGCGTGCAATACAATGAAGAAAAGGAGGAGTTCGTATGGAAAGAGTAATTGAATTACAGCAAATTACGAAACAATTTCCAAAAAAGCTGGCACTGAATAACGTTTCTTTTTCCATTAACAAAGGAGAAGTAGTTGCCATCCTCGGTCCGAATGGTGCCGGGAAAACAACGCTAATGCACATCATGCTCGGATTACTGTCACCTTCAGCGGGGGAAGTGAACATATTCAATCAACCGCCGCATAAGCGAAAGGTGCGTGATAAAATCGGCGCGATGCTGCAAGACGTGAGCCTGATGGATGGTGTAAAGGTAATTGAGCTTTTGCAGTTATTTACAACCTATTACTCCAATCCCATGCCATTACAGTTGTTAAAGCAACTAACCAATCTTTCCGAAACTGATTTAAAAATGCGTACGGAAAAGCTTTCCGGCGGGCAAAAAAGAAGGGTGAGTTTCGCGCTCTCGTTAGCGGGAAATCCTGAACTATTGTTTTTCGATGAGCCGACCGTTGGAATGGATATAGCGAGCAGGCAAAAGTTCTGGCGTACCATCCAGCAGTATGCTAAAGCAGGAAAGACCGTTGTGTTTACCACCCATTATTTACAAGAAGCCGACGATTTTGCCAATCGGATTCTCTTACTGAACCAGGGACATTTAATCCAGGACGGGAGCCCGGAAGCTATAAAACGGAATGTTTCTCGACAAATCGTCTCATTTCTCACCCACTCGCCTTTTCCTTTCCCAGCGTTTAAAAAACTCCCGTACGTTTTAAACATTTATGAAAAAGAAAACCGGATTATGATTGAAACGAATAATGTTGAAGAAACCATCGCGGCCCTGTTTGCGAAAAATATCCGGATCAAAGATTTGCAAATTGAAAAAGGACGTCTCGAGGATGCTTTTTCGCAGTTAACCAATGTAGAAGAATTGGAGGGAAATATAATATGAGGGTCCTGTTTTACCAGAGTATGATTGAAGCGATCCGTCTTTTCCGGAATTTTGCTTATATTTTCTGGACGCTAGTAACGCCACTTGCCTTTTATATACTATATACAAAAGTATTCCTTACCGATGTGGACAATCCGAAAATGTGGCAGGCGTATTTCCTCATGTCAATGACCATGTTCGGCATGATGGGAGGATCCATAATCGCATTTGGGGTGCGAATTGTCTCGGAAAGACAGTTAGGCTGGAGCAAGCTCTTACAAATTGTCCCGATTCCCGGAATCACTCTATTTATGGCAAAAATTATCGGCCAAACAATCGTCCATGCGATCGTTATCGTCATCATGTTTCTGGGCGGATTCTTTATCAACGGCATTGAGCTTACTCTTTCGCAATGGTTCGCCTGTGGTGTCTGGATCTTACTAGGAACGCTCCCATTTCTTGCCCTCGGAACAATCATTGGCACTATCAAAAAAGCCGATACGGCAACAGGGATTGCGAATTTACTTTATTTTCCCCTCGCTATTCTCGGCGGGATGTGGACCCCGATGCAATTTTTGCCAGAAACGATCCAAAAGATTGGCAAGCTGCTCCCTTCTTACCATTATGGAAACGGTGCCTGGCAAGTCGTCCAGGGCGGTGCTCCAGAAATGGAAAACATATTATTTTTGACCTCTTATTTCCTGATATTTATGCTAATATCAACTTATAGAAGAAAAAAGAAATCTCTTTCTAACGTCGAATATATCTCTTAAAGCGGGGATGAGCGAATTGAACATACTAAATTTTCCCGTCTTCCCAAAACGCTTCGGTTTTTATCCGTATATTTTTCTTTTGTTTTTAATCGGACCTTTGAGCTATATTATCCGTGCCGATTCGAGCTGGAAATTTTGGATCGGCATCGTCCTCGTAATTCTTTTTTTAATATCGTATCGCGAGCTATATTGGATGCGCCATTATCATCTATGGCTAGGTGTTCAAATCGGCATTATTTTTCTTTTCACCGTATTGTACAATCCGTATAATATTTTGCTCGGCTTCTTTTCCGCAAGTTTCATAGGCTGGTATATGAACGATAAATTATTTAAACGGGCATATAATATATTTTTTCTCGTAAAAATGACTGAACTAGTCATTTTTTATGCAAGCTATGGCATCCAGGAATTTATCAATATTAGCATTCTGTTTATCATCATGTTAATATCCCCCATCGCCATGCGCTCCATGAACCGTCAGATGGAACTGGAAGAAAAACTAAAAGAAGCGAACCAACAGATCAAAGCCTTAATTAAACGGGAAGAGCGGTTGCGTATTTCACGGGATTTACATGACACGTTAGGACATACATTATCAACATTGAACTTGCAAGCCCAATTAGTGCAAAAACTTATTCAAACTAATCCGGAACAGGCAAAGAAAACCGCGAAAGAAATCGAGGATACATCACGGGCTGCCCTCCGGCAAGTTCGCGAACTCGTTTCAGATATGCGGGAATTAAAAATTGCCGAAGTCTTGCCGGAAATCGATAAAACCCTCGCAGCAGCAGGGATCCTTTTCATCCATAATGCCGGTAAAATAGATTTCGATACGATTCCACTTATCAACCAGAATATTATCAGTATGTGTCTAAGAGAAGCGATAACGAATGTCGTCAAACATAGTCGGGCAAAAAATTGTTATTTAACTTTTCAGCAGTCAGCCAAATCCCTCATCATCACCATTGAGGACGATGGGATTGGTATGAAAATGAACAAGACTAATGGTAATGGGATTCAAGGGATGAAAGAAAGACTATCCATCATTGACGGCGTACTGTCCATTGCATCGAATCATCAAGGAACAACGGTAACGCTCAAAATACCGATAATCCAAAAACAGCAGAAAGAAGTGACCGCCGGATGATACGTGTCGTCATCGCCGAAGATCAACGCATGCTGCGCGGTGCGTTAGGAACGCTTTTGGAATTGGAAGAGGATATCGAAGTCGTCGGCCAGGCTGAAGATGGAGATGAAGCAATGGCAATGATCGAAAGGCTTGATCCCGATGTCTGTTTACTCGATATTGAAATGCCGGGCATGACCGGATTAGATGTTGCCCGGAAGTTAAAAGAAGGCACCTCGCGCTGTAAAGTAATTATTTTAACGACGTTCGCGCGACCGGGCTATTTTGAACGGGCTCTAGAAGCGGATGTCGCTGGTTATCTATTAAAAGACCGGTCCGTTGAAGAACTGGCACAATCAATTCGCAAAATCGTGAAAGGTAAAAAAGAATTCGATCACGAACTCATTTTGAAATCATTTAAAGATGATAACCCTCTGACAGATAGAGAACGGGAAATTTTACGATACTCAGCGCAAGGTTATACGTATAAAGAAATTGCCCACACTTTATTTTTATCAGCTGGAACTGTGCGCAATTATATGTCGGAAATTCTCCAAAAATTGCAGGCGAAAAATAAAGTGGAAGCGATTCGTATTGCCAAAGATAAGGGCTGGATTTAACCAGTCCTTTTTTGTATGCAAAAGTTTTCTCTGAAAAATTGCCAGGGGAAAAAATAGAAATTCATTAGGAACAGTGTGAACAAATGCCTAAGCATCCATTTAATTGTTTCATAGGATAATGTAACAAATGGGGATAGGAGTTGAGAAAATGACACCTCCATTAAGAAAATTTGTTGATTCCTTACCAATATTAGAACGAGCCGAACCAGTACGAACAGAAAAAGATGTAGATTATTATGAAATCTCAATGGAAGAAGTTTATCAAAAATTACACCGGGACTTGCCACGAACGCGACTGTGGGGATATAACGGCACCTTTCCAGGGCCGGTCATCGATGTGGAACGGGACCGTCCAATCCAGGTGAAATGGCTGAATAAATTACCTGAAAAACATTTTTTACCGATTGATACATCGTTCATGGATGAGGAATTACCCGAAGTAAGAACCGTTGTTCATCTACACGGGAGTGAAACGAAGGCAGATAGCGATGGGTATCCCGATGCCTGGTATACCCGGGACTTTAAAGAAAAGGGGCCCCAGTTTACAAGGGAAGTCTATGAATATCCGAACCATCAGCGTGCGACGACCCTCTGGTACCACGATCATGCCATGTTTATCACCCGTCTCAACGTCTATGCCGGTCTCGTTGGCCTCTATATTATTCGGGACAGGGAAGAAAAATCGCTAGGACTTCCAGCCGGTGAATTTGAAATTCCCCTGGTCATTTTAGACCGTTCCTTTAATACCGATGGGTCTCTCTTTTATCCCGAACAGCCCGATGATGCATCAAGTAACATACCGAATCCTTCCGTCCTCCCCTTTTTCACAGGCGACACGATTCTCGTGAATGGTAAAATTTGGCCACATTTAGAAGTCGAACCGAGGAAATACCGGTTCCGTATCTTAAATGCGGCCAACTCCCGGACTTTCAATATGTTTTTCGATAATGATTTGACCTTTTATCAAATCGGAAGTGATGGTGGACTACTGCAAGAAACCATCCCATTAAAACGGCTGACCGTTATGCCGGCCGAGCGGATGGATGTCATCGTCGATTTTTCGGAACTCGCGGGGGAAACATTTCTTTTAAAAAATGATTTAGGACCGAATGCCGATCCGGATGATCCAACTGACGATATCATGCAAATTCGTGTCACCAAGCCGCTAAGTGGCGAAGATAAAAGCCGCCTGCCGCGCTTTTTATCCAAAATTACCGATTTAAAAGAAAACTCGATCCAGGGTGTACGGCAGTTAAAGCTCATTGGCGGCGACGATCAATTTGGCCGTCCTTTGCTATTACTTAACAATAAAAAATGGATGGATCCCATTACGGAAAAACCCCGTCTCGGCGATACGGAAATCTGGTCGTTTATCAACACAACGAATTTCCCGCACCCGATGCATATCCATCTCGTTCAATTTCAGGTGCTCGATCGCCGTCCCTTCGACCTGGACCATTATGAAGAAACCGGTGAAATTGTCTTTACCGGGCCGGCCACCTTGCCAGATCCGAATGAGCGGGGATGGAAAGATACGGTGCGTGCTCCCGGCGGACAGATTACGAGGGTGATTGCCCGGTTTGCTCCCTACAGCGGACTATACGTCTGGCACTGCCATATTTTAGAGCATGAAGATTACGAAATGATGCGCCCGCTGGAAATAATTGAAAAAAGAGATGAAAAGAAGCATTAAAAAGACGAGCCAGGTGGCTCGCCTTTTTATGCATCACTGGAAGTTTCTGCAACTTCCGCAACTTTTTTATTCAAAATATCCATAAACTCTTCACCGGTAATCGTTTCCCGCTCATACAGATATTTCGTGATTTCATGTAATTTCTCTTTATTTTCTTCTAAGATATCGAGCGCCTTTTGGTGGCACGATTTAATAATTTTTAGTATCTCTTTATCAATTTCCGCAGCGGTCTCCGAAGAAACTAGCAAGGATGTATCTCCACCGAGGTACGGATTATTCACTGTTTCTAAAGCCATCATATCGAATTTCTCACTCATCCCGAAACGGGTGACCATCGCCCGGGCAATTTTTGTCGCCTGTTCAATATCATTGGAAGCACCGGAAGTAATTGAGTTGAAAATGATTTCCTCCGCAGCCCGGCCTCCCATATATGTCGTAATTTTATCTAATCCCTGTTCTTTCGTCATCAAGACTTGCTCGGATTCATCCACTTGCAAGGTGTAACCTAGTGCGCCCGATGTCCGCGGGATGATTGTAATCTTATGCACCGGAGCTGCATGTTTCAGCTTCGCAGCCACCAATGCATGCCCCACTTCATGGTAAGCAATCCGCAATTTATCTTTGTTCGATAACACGGCATTTTTTCGCTGTTGCCCGGCAATGACAACTTCTACCGATTCTTCCAAATCCTCTTGAATCACTTGATCCCGCCCCATGCGAACCGCCCGCAACGCGGCTTCATTAATAATATTGGCTAAATCCGCCCCACTTGCCCCGGGAGTTGCTCTTGCAATCGTATTTAAATTTACGGTTGGCGAGATTTTTACATTTTTCGCATGAACGCGCAAGATCGCTTCCCGGCCGCGTAAGTCCGGTAACTCGACGCGAATTTGCCGATCAAACCGTCCCGGACGCAAAAGCGCTTTATCCAGCGTTTCCGGTCTGTTCGTAGCCGCTAAAATGACGACCCCTTTATCAGCTTCAAAACCATCCATTTCTGTAAGCAGCTGGTTCAATGTTTGTTCACGTTCATCATTGCCACCGTAACCACCGCCAGTTCTACTTTTACCGATTGTATCAATTTCATCAATAAAAACGATACACGGTGCCTTTTCCTGGGCTTGTTTAAATAAATCCCGAACCCTTGCCGCGCCCATGCCGACAAACATTTCCACAAATTCCGAACCGGAAATGGAGAAAAATGGCACTTTCGATTCACCGGCAACCGCTTTTGCCAATAATGTTTTTCCGGTTCCCGGAGGACCAACAAGCAGGGCTCCTTTCGGGATCTTCGCCCCGATTTCTTTATATTTATTCGGATCATGCAAGTAATCGACAATCTCTTGCAACGCTTCCTTCGCCTCGTCCTGTCCGGCGACATCTTTAAAGGAAATCCCCGTTTGCGCCTCCACATACACTTTCGCCTTGCTTCTTCCAAAGGTCATCGCATTGGAGCCGCCGAGTTTATCACCTAATTTTTTAGCAAAATAATTACCGATGGCGATAAAAATGACGAAGGGGAGAATCCATGAAATCAAGAAGTAGAGCAGCGGGGAAAATTCTTTCGGAATATCCCTTCCATATTTAACATTCGCCTCTTCTAACCGATCCACTAATTTTTGGTCAGGAATAATTCCGGTTTTATAAGAACGAATCGGTCCGCCTTCTTTTGGGGTAAAAGTAATTTGCGTATCTTCTAAACGAACTTCCTCAATCTCGCCTGCCTCTAACATATCGATAAAAGTTCCGTAATCGACTTCTTTTACAAATTGACGCATGATCGCAGGAACAATTAACGTGTTGAGGAATAATAATACGATCACGGCAATTAAAATGCTAAAAACCCAAGGTCTCTTCGGTGTTCTCATTTTTTTCATCGTTGTCCTCCACGCATTAAGATTTCATATTCTTTCACAATCTTTTCCAACAAGTGATTAAATTTAATCAATCCCTGAACAATAGTTTCCTGGCTTTCCTCTGACTCAGTTGCCAGTGCCCGTGCAATCGATAAGTCGATGGAACGATTGATTTCTTTCATTATTAAATTGCCCGAATCCGACAGTTCAATTCGAACAATTCGTTCGTCATCGGCGTCTCGCCTTCTGATCACGAGACCTCTTTTTTCCATTTTTTTGCACATCGCTGAAATATTGGCATCGGCCATATGGACGCTTTCTGCCAAACTTCCCATCGTATGGGATCCGTTGTGATACAGTTCCATTAAAATACGAATTTGGATCATCGTCAGTTGATATCTCGTTCCCACGGCATTAAAATAGGCATTCGTATTTTCACCGATTTGCCTTGTAAAATCGAACAATATTTGCTTGAATTCTTGATATTCCAATAGCATCATCCCGCAAATTATTTATATTTTATAAATAACATTTTATATAAATAATGGATAATTCTAGTATACATTATAGTGAAATAATATACAATAATTCATAAAAAATTTTATTCGAAAAAATAATTGACCCGCGTACTATTTCCATTTAATTTTTGCAAATAAAAATGAGACTCCCGAATGAGTCTCCTACTTTTTAACAATTTTATAATTTTTGTGGTTTACTACTGTTTTAATGGGCTCATCTGTTTTCTTATTGATCCCCAATTCGACAATGACCGAATTTTCCCGCACCAGTACGACCGTTCCTTTTTTCCCTTTTTCAAGACCTTTTGTAATCTGAATCGTATCCCCGACTTGCGCCTTTTTCTTTCTCGCCTTTGCTTCCTTTTCAGCCATAGTATTGCTCCCTTCACAAATCGTACAGTTTCTATATTCATATTATGACCAGATAAGGTCACAATACAAGGAATAAATATTGAACTTCATGAATGAAGGGATTTACTTGCCCATTTCTTTTTCAATCGCGAAGAATCTCCCGAAAACTTATACTCATCAGGATAGGCCCGTTTAATAAAGAAGGAAAAAATTAAGGCGATGAACGCAAAAAGCGCGGACACAAAAAAGGCTGTATTAATCCCTTCTACCATGGCCTGTAACGTTAGTTTCTGTTGTTGTTCGGCGGGAAGGTTGGTGAGATTCCCCAGTTGTTTGCTGAAAGAATTCAAGACACTTTTTTCTTTCATCGTCATGATCGTGATCATTAATCCCGTTCCTAAAGCTGCCGTTACTTGCATTAATGTATTGTTCATCGCTGTACCGTGTGGATAAAGTTTGCGGGGCAGCTGATTGAGCCCGTTCGTCTGTACCGGCATCATCACCATGGACATCCCGAACATGCGAATCGCATGTAAAATCATCACGGCAATAGGATTGCTATCCACGGTTAATTGACTGAAATAGAAAGTGGATATCGTAATCACCGTCAAACCTGTTACCGCTAATATTCTCCCCCCGAAACGATCAAATAGGCGCCCCGTGATCGGGGACATGCAGGCATTGACGACCGCTCCCGGTAGCAGCAACAGCCCCGCTTGCATCGGTGGAACCCCCAGAACCGTTTGCACATAAATCGGGATAAGGAGGACACCACTGAACATCGCGATTTGAACGACCATAATGATGAATATCGATAAGTTGTACATCGAATACTGGAAAACCCCAAAATTCAACATCGGACGGTCTAATTTTAATTGCCTTAAAGTAAATACGAGTAAGGTCACTCCGCCAACGAGAATGGGTACGAATACATAGGGACTGAACCAGCCCAGCTCACCGGCAACGCTGAAGCCAAAGAGCAAGCTGCCAAAACCGATACTCGATAACATTAATGAAACTTTATCAAGCCGCAATTCCGGTCGGTACTTTTTATCTTTTAAAAAGATAAAACCGAGTATGAATACGAAAATCGTGATAGGTGCAATTAAATAAAATAATGCCCGCCAGTGGAACTGCTCGATGATAAAACCGGATAATGTCGGTCCGATGGCAGGAGCAAACATCAAAATAAAACCAAGTATTCCCATTACCATTCCCCGTTTTTCAATTGGGAAACTGACCAGTATCACATTCATCAAAAGAGGCATCATGATAGAGCCACCCGAGGCCTGCACCATCCGGGCGATAATTAACAGAAAAAAATACGGGGTGAAGGCTGCGATGATGGTCCCGATGCTAAAGACACCGATAGCCACTAAAAAAAGCCGCCTGACCGAATATTTTTCAATTAAAAAGGCGGTTGTCGGGATCATGATCCCGTTTACTAACATATATCCCGTCGTGACCCACTGAACGGCGGTCGGCCCCACATTCATTTCCTGCATGATTGAGGGAAGCGCAATATTTAATAACGTATTATTTAAAAATGTGATAAATGCTCCGACCATCAAGATAGCGATAATCAAATAAGGCGGTCGTTTCGCCTCTGCAAAGGATGTGACCATACAATTTTCATCCCCCTACTGCTCCTCGGAAAACTTAAAAAATAATCGTTCACATGTACGAAGAATTCTTTCGGAATCCGAAGGAAATTACTTTTTTAAAACACAATCATATGTTTTTTAATCATTGCTTTGCTCATTTTTTAACCATCCCAATCCGTATACATGCAATGGATCAACCATAAGTAAATGTTATATTATCGAATTATTATCATTTTTTCAATTATTTGCAATCAAAACCGGTGGACCGCTTTATTTTATGATAGTGAAGTAATGCTCAATGGTTGGATAAACACATCCAGAAAAAGAGTATGCGCTTCTGAACCTTGTTCCAAATTTTTACCGCCAGCCTGGAAAGGTTATAGCATCGATTGGCATTTTTATGTATAATGGATATGTTTTTTCTAATTTAATTTTATATGTGAGGAGTAGAATTATGTGGTTTATTTTTGCAGTTGTTACTGCTCTATCCTGGGGTGGAGCTGATTTATTTTATAAAAAAGGCTCTGACAGCGAAGATAAGCTCAGTCACTGGAAAATCGTCGTTATGGTCGGGCTCGTAATGGGCATTCACGCTTTTAGTTATATGATCCTTAAAGGAATTCAGTTCGATCCATACGATATGGTCCGTTACATACCGGTATCCAGCATGTATATTTTATCGATGACGATCGGCTATATTGGCTTGCGGTATTTGGAACTATCGATCGCCTCACCGGTGCAAAATTCCTCCGGTGCGATTACCGCGATCTTGCTCGCGATTTTCTTCCAGCAAGATTTAAACGTTTTTGATATTAGCGGTATTGTCCTCGTTACGATTGGTGTAGTCGGTCTCGGTATTTTAGAAAGAAAAGCAGAAGTGGAAGCTTTGCGTCTGAATCGAACAAACATCCCTAAAAAGTATCAACTCAGTGTAATGGCCATTACATTCCCGCTTTTATATGCATTCTTTGACAGTCTAGGAACATTCTTGGACGGGATATATTTAGATGAATTAGAATTAATTAGTGAAGATGCAGCCTTACTGGCATACGAATTCACCTTTTTGATTGTCGGAATTATTGCTTATATTTATATCAAATTTGTTAAAAAAGAGGACTTTAAGATTTTCCAGCAAAAAGATCGCGGTCTTGCCGCCATTTTAGAAACGACGGGACAATTCTTTTATGTGTATGCCATGGCTGGCAAAGCTATCATCACCGCTCCCCTCGTCGCATCATACAGTATTTTTTCTGTCATCCTTTCACGCATCTTTTTAAAAGAAAAATTATCAAAAGAGCAATATCTTGTAATAGGGATCGTCATGCTCGGTATCGCGTTGTTAGGCATTGCCGATGCCATATAATCTGTAAAAAACAGCAGGTCAACCCGACTTGCTGTTTTTTTATATAATAGATAGGAACGATTCCATTAGTGAAGGTGTTATTATGAATTTACAGAAAAAAATTATACAGTTACCGCAAACTCCCGGAATTTATTTAATGAAAGACTCCCTTGGAAATATCATTTATGTCGGCAAATCGAAACAGTTGCGCACCCGCGTCCAGAGCTATTTTCAACCGTCCCGGCAAGTGTCGCGAAAAATTGAAAATTTAACGTACAATGTAAAAGATATTGACTATATCGAAACCGACACAGAATTTGAAGCACTCCTGCTCGAGTGCCAGTATATTCATCAGCTGAAACCCCGGTACAATTCATTAATGAAAAAACCGAACAAATATTGTTATCTTGTAATCGATGAAAAAGAAACATGGCCGCGCATCGAAGTCGTTCATACGCTTTCGCAAGAAATTCATCAGCATAACTTCGGTCCCTTTTCCAATAAACATACTGTGGAGCGGGCGTTACAGGGGTTAAAGGAATATTTTAAAATTGACTGTCTCCATTTTCCGCAGCAAAAAGGACCTTGCCTAAAATTTTCCCTCGGGCAATGTATCGGTCTTTGCATCGGTAAAAATCATGAACGATATCGGCAAATTGTAAAGCAAATCATCAAACTATTTCAGGGAAAAAACGAAGCACTGATCAATGACCTGGAGCAAGCGATGGAAAGTTTTGCAAAGGAATTTCAATTTGAAAAAGCAGCCAAGTATCGTGATTATTTAAATGCCCTCAGGTCCTTGCTGCGACAGGAAAGGGCTATCGAGTTTATCAAAGGAGATAAAAAAATCGCTGTCTTCGAACGATTACAGGAAAAGACATTCAAGTTTTTCCTTATTCAGGGTAATCAAGTGCTCTATCGGAAAAAATATTCTCTCGATCACGGAAAAAACATAGGAGAAGAGATCGTCCAAACGATTTTATCGTTTCAGACGAAAGACAAAGCCAAAACCACGGCAAAAATAATCAGAAAAGAAGACATCGATGAAGCACAAATTATTTATCACTATTTACAAAAAGGAGACTGTCACTACTTTCAACTGGATGAAGACAGATTACCAGACGAAGCCATTTCACATTTGGCAAGAATCACTCACCAGGCCATTCGTGCCGTATTAACGAAAGAAGAGGGCTAATCCCCGATGACGGTAGGGACTAGCCTTCTTTTCTTAAAGCCAGACTGTTTTTTCTTCTGCCGGCGTACGAATTCCTTTTATATTGAATTCCTTTTTCGAATATCCGACATAAACAAAACCGATAATCTTATCGTCCTCTTCCAGTTGCAAATGTTTATTTAATTCCTTCTCAAACGCAATTTCTCCCGTGCGGACCATGGCTGCCAGGCCGAGATCTTCCGCTGCAAGAAGCATATTTTGCAAGGCGCACCCACAGGCAACGATTTCTTCTATATCAGGAACAACGCCCGTCGGTCTGCAGGCTACAACAATGACGACCGGTGCCCGGAGAGGACCTCTGCGCACCTTTTCGACCTTTTTCTTCGCCTCCTCTTCACCGAGACCCGCCGTTTTTTTCGCAATAATGCGCGCCATCTCTTCACCGAGTTTGACACGGGCATCGCCTTTTACGACGCGAAACAGCCACGGTTCCGTCCGTTTATGTGTCGGTGCCCAAATGGCCGCATCTAAAAGTTTTTGAATCAACGCATCGGAAACTTCCTGATCACTAACCACACCGATGGAACGGCGCTTTTTAATTGCTTCAATGACAGACATTTCCCCAACCCCTTTTTCTATTCTATCTCCAGTTTAGAATCAACACCTTATTTTTGCAATATTAACGGTTGCGGAAAGATTCCTAATAAAAACTGTACAAAAAAACAAGGTTGATTATTTGCAAATTGAATATACTGTTAATAATTCCGAATAAAGGTGGAAAAAGGAAGAGCAACATGGATGAATCGAGAATAGTCACCGGAAATTTTCAAAATCTCAGTCAAAAAAATATGAGTTTTGAACAGGTGTTTCATAACATTATCCAGTTTATGAAAAAAGATCCGCTCGGAAATTTCCGGCTCATGTTCGGAACCGATTCCCAGGTCCATAAAAATTATACGAAATTTATCACCGGAATCGTAATTCAACGCGAAACTAAGGGAGCCTGGGCCTGTATTCGCAAAACGATTGTTCCCCGGAAAATGACGAATCTCCACGAGCGCATCTCTTATGAAACGACCTTAACCGAAGAAGTAGTCTCCTTGTTTACAGAAGAACGAAAGGACCAATTAATCGATATCGTTCTCCCCCACATATATAAAGGAGCAAACTTTACAATTGAAGGACATATTGATATCGGTGCCGGCCGGAGAAATAAAACGAGACGGTTCGTTAAAGAAATGGTTGCCCGGATGGAATCCATCGGTGTTGAGCCAAAGATCAAACCGGAAGCGTTTGTAGCTAGTTGCTATGCGAATCGGTATACAAAATAGCAGGAGCAACCTCCAGACGCCGAACGAATATGTTCTCTAAATTTTTTGCTGGAGAATCGTTTTTTGGGGATTTATGTTATATAGTTCACGAGTTCGTCATTGCACTTCATGGAGAAAACGCGTACAATAGCGGTGGATACATTGGCTTGTACAACATAGGAGGTAATAACATGCACCAAACAAAAGATATTTTAGAAGCGAAAGAATTTATCCAGTCAAAGACCGATCACAAACCGACCGTCGGACTCGTTCTCGGCTCCGGTCTTGGTGTCATGGCCGGGGAAATTGAAGATGCCGTGGCGATTCCTTATCATGAAATTCCCCACTTTGCCCAATCGTCAGCGGTCGGTCATGCCAATGAACTCGTTATTGGTAAATTAGCGGGCGTGACGGTTGCCGCCATGAAAGGACGTTTTCATTTTTATGAAGGGTTTACCCTCGATGAAGTAACCTTCCCGATTCGGGTGATGAAAGCACTCGGGATTGAAACCGTTATTATTACTAACGCAGCCGGTGCGGTAAATACGGATTTTTCACCCGGAGATTTGATGTTGATCACCGATCACATTAATTTAACAGGGAGAAACCCATTGATCGGTCGGAATAACGATGAACTCGGCCCCCGTTTCCCTGATTCTTCCCGGATTTATACGAAGGAATTACAAAATCTTGCCCTTGATGTAGCGAAAAGTTTAAATATTTCACTCAAACAGGGTGTTTATGCCTGGTGGACCGGACCATCATATGAAACGCCGGCAGAAGTCCGCATGATTCGTATCCTCGGTGGAGATGCGTGCGGAATGTCCACTGTTCCGGAAACTATTGTCGCCTCCCACGGCGGAATGAATGTATTGGGCATCTCATGCTTAACGAACATGGCTAGCGGTATTCTCGAAACACCTTTAAGCCATGAGGAAGTTATTGAGGTGGCCAATAAGGCAAAAGATCAATTTGTTCGGTTAATCAAAGGTATTTTAGAAAAACTTGCATAAAAAATCCCCACAATCCAGTCCCCAAAATACTTTCAGGGGACTAGATTGTGGGGAATTTTTCTATACAATGCAATCTTATTCATAATCGCCGAGCTTGACTTGATCGATCAGCCAGCGTCCCTCAAGCCGAATGACTTTTAACATGATGGCCCTTTTTGCCGCTACAGCTCCTGATTTTTTATCGGCACTCGTCACTTCGATGATTTTACCCTGAACCGCAAACGCATCTTTATCCGTTCTTTGCATACTTTCTATATCAATGCGTTTCGGCCAGGGGCTTGACGTCCATCTCCCAGGAGCACTGCGTGGATTCTCCAACCACTGTTGCAGCAATGTCGGTGTAAGCAAATCGCTATAGTATTCCCGGATACTTTCCCGAATCGTATCATCCGGTGCCAGCAAGGAGACCTTTTGTAATTGCTCCCCAAATCGTGCAACGACTTCTCGAACTAATGTTTCATCCTCTCGTCCTTCACTTCGTTCTTCACCGGACTGAAAGATCGCTACAGGAATTGCCGTATTTTGGTCATATACCCCGTTTGCCAGACTAGCCTGTCCCATATGGACAAAAATAACGGAAACTAAGATAAGCATGTAGAAAAGGTAAATGATCTTTTTCATCTGGATTCGACGCATGTATCTTCCCTCGCATATCGTTATTGCAGGCATTTTTGTTATTATTCGTTGCTAACTTTGGAAATATGCGCCAGGAAGATACCGTTGAAAAATTGTGAAAATAAGTTTTGCAAATATTGTCTGTCGTTTTCCCGTTAGAACTTCCTAAATATCCCCGTTCACTAACTTGAAGACAATTATCAACACCATAAGCAAAATAATACCCAGGATAATTCGATCCACTAATTTTTTCATTGTCTCCCGCCTCTCCCCGATAGAAAAACAAACGCTGATTCCTTAATTCTTTATATTTCGATTATTATTCAAAAACACCTGCTTTCCGGGCGATATTTCTACAAATTTCTTTGTTCTGTTCACAATTTTAACCAATTATTTTCTTTGAATAAGAATATGTATGGAAAACTTGATTGTCATTGCTTTCACAACGAAGCATGGATCGTTTCGAAATTCCCGCTACGATCATTTCGTTTTTAAGTCATTTTTTGATTTTGGAGGAGTTTTGCTTTTCGTTTCATACTTTTTACCAAGTATCCACCTTTTAAATTAGTCGGTTCGTACGCCACAACGAAAGCTTTCGGTGCTTCCTTTTCCAGAAGTTCCATCAGCTCCTGTTCGCGATTCCGTTTCACTAAAATATCGATTCGATACCGCTTTTCTCCTCCTCTTCCTTCCCCCTCAAAAACAGTAACCCCGAAACCGTGATTTCTTAACGTTTCAATTAATCCGTCGTTTTTATTCATCAGACTTACGTTTACCGTGCGATAACCGATGGCTAATTTTTGTTCTACTTTCCCACCTAAAATGACACCACCCGCGTAGCCAAGGGCATATGCAATCATATTCGCGTAGTTCGATAAATCGGAGAAAATAATACTCAAGCTGATTACATAAATTAACGCTTCAATTCCGCCCAATATCGAAGCAAGGCTGACCCGCCCTTTGACAACAAAAATCGTCCGTAAAGTGGTCAGCGGGACAATGATGAATTGCATGACAATAATCAGTATCGGCTCCAGCAAAATCGTTGCCTCCCATGTTTCCTTCAAGATGTTCGACCGCCATTATAGTATTTTTCCAATTATTGCTAAAGATTATACTCTCGAAAGGTTCGTTCGAAAGAAGATTGGTTAGCTCTCATTATGTAAAAAAAATTTGGCATCCTCACTACTTTTAGCTAAACTAATATTTGTTATCCGATTTTGCCGAATCTTATTTCTCGTTCCAATTGAGCCGCTGATTCACCTTCGCCATCACCATTTCCAGTCGAGTTAAAAAATTTACGAATCAACGTAACGAACTTCATGATAAAAAGAGAGGATCTGTTCCATGCAGCAACTGTTTGTTCTTCTGGAAAATTTATTGATATTTTTAATCATCATTATCATTGGATTTATCATCGGTTATAAGAAATACGTATCTGAGGAATTCAAGAATAATTTGTCATTCCTATTATTAAAAGTCACTTTGCCGGCCATGCTTTTTCACGCGCTTGCCCAACCATTTCAGCCTGCCTTCCTGAAAATCGGTGTTCTTACCTTTCTATTAACGATTGTCGGCATGGCCATTTGTTTTCTGATTGGCTATTTATTTATGAAAGTATTTAAAGTTAAACGGGAATATGAAGGTGTCTGGCTCGTAGCCGCTACTTTTTCCAATGTTGGTTTCATGGGATTTCCGGTTATCCAGGCGATGTACGGGGAAAAAGGTCTATTTTTGGCGTCGTTCAATAACATTGCCTTTAATTTACTCTTCTATTCTATCGGCATTTTGATGATTTCCAGGGGTAAAAAGCGGGGGACGATTAAATGGCGTGATATTTTCCTTAACAATGTGATGATTGCGGTTTTTCTCGGGCTCTTCGTTTACTTTACCCAAATTCCGATTCCCGGATTTATCCGGGGTTTAGCCGGCATGGTCGGGGATATGACGACCCCTATAGCGATGTTAATCATCGGTCTCACCTTAAGCGAATTTCCGCTGCGGGACATTTTCACGAATCGAACGCAATATGCCATTAATTTTGTCCGCCTCCTGGTCGCACCGATTGCCTTTATTATGTTGTTAAAAGTTCTTCCTCTCAATGGAAATGAATTAATGATTTCAGTACTGGCCATTTTAAACGCCATGCCGATTGCAGCGAATACAACACTACTCGCCCATGAATATGGTGGCGATGAAGAGTTTGCCGCAAAATCCACAACCCTCTCGACAATCCTTTGTCTAGTAACACTACCCATTATTTTCTTGCTCATATAAAAAAAGCCCTTGAATATTAAACGCACTCATTAAAAAAGGTGCTTTCTCGTTTCGAGAAGCACCTTTCCTTCATTATTTGGGCATCGTCGAATTGTCAATCGTTTTAATTTCTTCCAATTTATAAGAGCCGTCATTCGCTTTTTTAAAATAGTATTCGGCTTCTAGATTATACTCGTCATACATACCATCTTCTTTTGTTATTTTTATAAACATCGTCGCCTTGTACATAAAGGCATCCTCATTGTCCGCTCTCACGATCGATTCATCAGCAAAGCTAATTTCCAGATCAACATATCCCGATTCTTGCGCATTGTGGAAAATTTCGCGCATACTTTCCTGGACATCCTCTGCATCAAGCCATGTATCTTCAATAATCCTTGAAAATTCTTCTTCTGATTGTGCAATATATATTCCATTAAATCTTTCTACGACAGCTCTTGCTTCATTTACTAATTGTTGCTCTTCCTCTGAAAGAGGCGTTTCTTCCTCGCCAGTATTTTGGAGGAGTCTTGGATATAGAAGACCGAAGAAAAGTATGATTAACAATAATAATGTGACGAATAAAATGAAAGCCTTTCTACTAATAGGAAATTCCCCCTTGTTTAAATGCTTACAAGTTCATAATAATTATATCATTATCACAATGCATAAAAATTTAAATCATTGAATATATCGTGACAAATTCTCCGGTACGAAACATACAATAAAAACAAGGCTTTTAACTTGTGACGTAGAAATAGATTATAAAATGAAAACCATGAACGTTCTCTTTTCAATCTTTCTGACGCATGGATTTGCATACGCTTCATTACCTGTCCGAAATCGCGAACCACAAAGTACAATTATTGATTGTAAAGAGGAGGATTTTATGAATTTAGTTGATTTGCAAATGAATCTTTCATTGCGCAGTAAAAATGGTTTGGCTTTTCTCCTTTCAGGAATCGTCGTCTGGATAATCATTACGATCATCTATGTGCTTCCCATCGAATTAAAATTTCAAAATATATTCATGCTTTCGGTTACAGCATTGTTATTTCCACTAGCTGTCTTCATCTCAAAAATCATCAACGCTGATTGGAAAAGCAAAGACAATCCGCTAGGAACATTAGGCCTGTACCTGAATCTCGCCCAGGTGATGTATTTTCCACTCATATTTTGGGCATTGTTCAACAGTCCAGAGGAAATGGTTAGTTTCTTCGCCATCATTGCCGGGGCCCATTTTTTCCCCTTTGGCTGGCTTTACCGGGCAAATGCCTACTACTTGTTGGCCCCGATAATGAGTGTCCTTATCTTCGTGATTTCCGCATTCGTTCATACCCACTTTTTATGGCATATTCCTTTAACCATGGTACTTCTGCTTACGACACTCGTTGTTTTGCTTCATGTCGATTATAAAAGAAAACTAGTTTTTCAAAAGGAAAATCACTAACAACATACACCGATAATCTTGCAAGAAATAAAGGAAAGCCGGCAACTCAAGATAAATTGAGATGGCTTTCCTTTTTTATGTTACACAGGAACTCCTTCATCGATGGGCGTTGTTGCATCCTGTAATTCCTTTTCTAACTCTTGCATATACGCATCCTTTATTTCTTCCGTCCAGCCTAAATCTTTAGCCATTTGTTCGATAATCGGTTCTTTCCATTGTCGAACCCACTCAATGGCGAAAAACAAGGCTCCCGTTCTTCTAATAAAGAAATCCACTGGTTTTGCAATCATTTCCTCTTCTAGAGCATATTTGTACTGGGCATAAACGAAAGGCGGTAAGTAGTGATTCTCAACTCTGGCTTCATTCGCATAAAGAAATAATTGTTCGACATTCGCTCCGTACTTCCGGGCAAGATGCCTGCCTTCTTCCTCTGTTAAACCGTACTGCGTTGCTTCCCGGGATTTCTCGTCAATAAAGTTTTGTAAATTTTTCGATCCACCAATATCACCGCCGGAAATCGGTAAATGTTTGGTTTGACACGCTTGAAATGCTCGATTCGATTCTTCCTGGAATTGCTGTGCGATAAGATCAACAACGTCTTCTGCCATTTTGCGATAACCGGTCAGCTTTCCACCCGCAAGATTGATAAGACCGCTTTCGCCAACCCAGATTTCATCCTTCCGGGAAATCTCCGAGGGGTCTTTCCCTGCTTCGTAAATTAAGGGGCGGATACCGGCCCAGCTTGATTCTACATCTTCTTTCGTTATTTTTACATCCGGAAAAATATAGTGAATCGCCTGCAATAAGTAATCCCGATCGGCAACTGTCATTTTCGGATGGGCTTTATCCTCTGTATACACGGTGTCCGTTGTTCCTACGTACGTTTTTCCGCTCCTTGGAATGGCAAAAACCATCCGCCCATCCGGGGTATCAAAATAGACCGCCTGGCGCAAAGGAAATACCGACTGATCAAATACGAGATGAATCCCTTTTGTAAGCTGTAATCGTTTGTTGTATGTGGAATAATCGAGATCTCTTACTTCCTCTACCCAGGGACCGGTTGCATTGACGACTTTATGGGCAACAATATCATATTCTTTGTCGGTGAAAACATCCCGAACTTTCGCACCGATTATTTTTCGGTTTTCATCATAAATGAACGCAATCGCTTTCGTATAGTTAATCGCCAATGCTCCTTTTTCCACGGCCTTTTTCAATACTTCGATAGTTAATCGAGCATCGTCGGTTTTATATTCCACGTAATAGCCACCGCCCAAAAGACCATCCCGTTTTAATAGCGGCTCCTTTTTTAACGTTTCCTCGACAGATAACATGGCCCGGCGTTCTTCCCTTTTCACTCCGGCCAGATGGTCATACATCCATAATCCGATAGAAGTCGTGAAATAGCCAAAAGTCCCATCTTTATAAAAGGGCAGCAGCATCCATTCCGGGGTAGTGACGTGAGGACCATTTTCATAAACAATGGCTCGCTCTCTTCCGGTCTCTTTTACAATCGTAAACTCGAAATTTTTTAAATAACGCAATCCTCCGTGAACAAGTTTTGTCGAACGGCTCGATGTACCGGCAGCAAAATCTTGCATGTCCACAAGGGCTACTTTCATTCCGCGCGTTACCGCATCCAGGGCGATACCGGCACCGGTTATACCACCGCCGATGATTAACACATCATGCTGTTCATCCGCCATTGTTTCCAGGATATTCTGCCTGTATTTACTGGAAAACTGGAAACTCGCCATCTGGAAATCGCCTCCCCTTCCCTTAGTAACAGCGAAATTCTTCAAAACAAAAAGAGAGACCGGTTACAGCATTCGCCTTTTTGGAAAGTTGCATTACCCTGGTCTCTCTTCATTCTCCAACCGTAATATTTACTTATTTTCAATATAACAAATATAGGAATAAACTGTCAATTCTCACTTGATTCATTTCCGCATTTGCTCAATTTCTTTACAAAACAATTACAAAATCCCTTTATATGTTGCAAAGTTAATTAAAAAATACATCGCTTACTTTCGCGCTTTTCCGCTATCTTTTCGCGACATTCGGATTACTTCTCGCAAAACTTACTTATCGTTTCGCGCTTGAAGGTTTTACATTCGTATTTTCCCTTCTACCTTTCGCCAATTGGGATCTACCTTTCGCGAGTAGCAAGTTCCGTTTCGCGAATTCTTTCAGAAGTTGCGCCCTATTCATGCTCCATATCCGGATTGAATTTCCCTCAACTTATTGAATATTATAAAACCACCTTTATTTTTTTGTTATGAGCTACTTTTCACAAATTCATTTAAGAAAATTTAATTTAACTTTCCCATTCACCCAAATCTACTACTTTTTTATTCCTTCTTTTTTCTTAAATATTGCTCAAATGTTATTTTCCCTAATTTCCGCTCGGGGTTCGTACCTCTTCCTTCACGGAATGTTTTGTATAGATTTCCTGGCAAGGCAAAACTGACAATTTTATTATTTTCTCGATAGACCTTTATTTTCAATTCTGCCATTTCTTTTAATGTCATGATTTCCGGTCCGGCAAAATCATCTGCCCTCCCTTGAGGATCCTTGTCTAGAAACGCAATTAAATGCCTGGCATAGTCTTCAACAGCACAACTTTGAAAAGGGATCTTGCCGGGAATGAAATACCGATTGAAATAAGTTTTTGATAAAAACATTGCTTCTACATAATCGTGAAACTGTGTTGCCCGAACAATCGTGTAGGGAATAGAACTATTTTCAAGCAATTGCTCTGCTTCCAGTTTATATTGAAAATATTTCATAGGAATATAATCAATACCAACAATAGATGGATAAATAAAATGTTTAACCTTGTTCAGCTTCTTCAAAAGATTTCTAAAACCATTAATCTCAATCTCTTTTGTATATTGATTCGGACTGGTAGCCGCATGAATCACGATTTCCACATCCTGTACGGCCTCGTCCACCCCTTCACCCGTTAACAAATCACTATAAACCCATGCAAATGTTCCATCATATTCCGGCTTTCTGCGCGAAGTGATTTTCACCCTATAATCGGATTCCTGAAGATGCTGTAATAATGCTGTGCCGAGCCTGCCCGTACAGCCTGTCACCAAGATTTGCAAAATATCCCCCCTATAAATATGACTTTATGTTATCCTATTCAAGCCATCACATAAACATTCAACAACGAATCTTAGATACTACAAATTGCAAGAAGGAGAGTGACTATCGTTCGCTCTTTAGTGGTAAGATTTAAGAATGAAATCTTCTTATTTTTGGAATCTATTAATAGGAAATATAGCCAAAAAAATATGCGAGTAGTTTCCACTACTCACAACACTCATGCTGATTTCCTGTAGTTTTTGCTCTCTTTTACATCACGCTTACTTAATTCCTGGAACATCCCGACAATCCCCTTCGGAAACCCTAAAATGACCACGATATAGAGGAGACCTAAAAAGAGCGTCCATCTTTCAAAGATAGGGAACTGGCTTCCGAGTTGAGATAAGTAATGTTGTAAAAATTCAACGACACCACTACCTAAAATTGGACCGATTAATGTCCCGACACCGCCGATCATTGTCATCAACAAAGCATCCAGGGTCATTTCGATTGAAAAAACGGATGGATCAACAAACCGTAAAGTGATGGCATATAAGGCGCCGCTATACGAGGCGATGATTCCGGCGACAATACTTGCAATCACTTTATAATGAAGGACGGTAAAGCCCAAGGCCTGAACACGTGCTTCATTTTGCGAAATTGCCCGCAACACTTTCCCGATCGAGGAATTCGTGAACAAGCGAAGCAGGATGAAGATCATAACCATACTGGCTAACGCGAAAAAGTAAACGAACAGGCGATCCTGAAGAAAAGCGGGAGCGCGAAAAGTAAATCCATCCCCACCATGGGTAACGGACCGCCATTTTTCCGCAATGACAAGAAATAGTTCGGAGAACCCGAGCGTCAGCATTGCATAAAAATGGCTCTGTAAGCGTAAAGAGAGCATGCCTATGATATAACTCACAACAGTAGCTAAAAGAAATCCTAAACAAATACCCAGAAAAAACATGCTTATCGATGTTGCAAACGTATTTAGAACTAAACCGGTCGAATACGCACCAATCCCGAAAAATAAACAATGTCCGAAAGAAACGATTCCTGTATATCCTAATAAAAGATCGTAACTCATGGCAAAGATTCCAAATATAAACACTTGCGTAAGTAAAATAAGCATACTGCGGGAATCATTGGTGAATGGAAAAATCAATAACAGGAGTAAAATGATCACACCGGAATATCCGTATATTCGGTTCAGTTTCGCAGCTAGCATCAGGATCACCCCTTTTCACCAAAAAGCCCTTTTGGTCTTAAGAGTAAAACGAAAATTAACAATAACATATTAACCGCAAGGGATAAATCAGGATAGTAAAAGGCTGTAAAGGCACCTGCCAAACCGACAATAATCGAAGCCAGCGCTGCCCCGCGAACACTCCCTAAACCACCGATGATTACAACAATAAACGCCAAAATCGCATACTGTAAGCCCATATCGGCAAAAATGATGCCGGAATAAGGTGCGAGGAGTGTCCCGCCTAAAGCGGCGATACCTGCACCAAGAATAAAAACCATAGAGAACACGGCTTTGATATTGATACCAAGCGCCTGAACCATCTCCCGGTTATCCACGCCTGCCCGGATGATCATGCCGATTTTTGTTTTCTTAAGTAACAACATGATCAGACCATAGATAATCAAGCCGACGAGAATAACAAATAACCGATACTTGATTAAAACAACTCCCCCTAATTGAATGCTGCCGTCCAGCCAAACTGGTAAACCTGCCCGTATCGGATTCGAACCCCAGATCATGCGAATCAGTTCAACGAGGACAAGCATACCCCCTAACGTAACGAGCAATTGCCGGATATGATTCCCGTATACCGGTCGGATCAATGTTTTTTCAAAAATAAATCCGATCAACATGCCAATCCCGATTGCTCCAACGACAGAAATGAAAAAGTTTCCTGTCGCGGAAAATAACCATACCCAAACAAAGGCTCCCCATACAAAAAAACCACCGTGGGCAAAATTCAAAACGCTCATTAAACCAAAGATTAAAGTTAATCCCGAGGCTAATAGAAAAATAAGGAGCCCTGTCGATAACCCATTGATCAAGAGGTTTAGTATCGCATTCATTCGTGCATCCCCCTGTCAGGATACTCCTAAATATTTCATCGATAACTCCGCATCTTCTTTTAATTCGTCCATCAAACCACCGTGGACAATTTTCCCGTCATCCATAATGTAAAAATAATCGCCAATCTCGCTTGCCATAAAATAATTTTGTTCAACGAGCAAAATCGTCGTTTTTTCCTTCATCTGTAAAATTGCTTCCATTAACTTCTCAACCATCAGTGGAGATAACCCTTTACTCGGTTCATCGATCAGCAACAAACCATCGCTATTAATAAACGCCCGGGCTATCGCAAGCATTTGTTTCTGCCCTCCACTTAACAAGCCGCTTCTTTTTTGCCAAAATTTCTTTAAATCCGGAAACAACTCCAGCATCCAGGTTAATTTCTCTTCGGTTTCTTTATTTTTCTCACGCTGCGCTAATACCAACGTTTCCCCAACGGTCAAGCTCGGAAAAATTCCCTGATCTTCGGGAACATAGCCGATGCCTTTTCTCGCAATCAGGTGAGTGGGTAGATTATTTAACACTTCATCATTATATCGGACGGTCCCGTTGGCGATCGGGTAGTACCCCATGATTGTACGGAGAGTGGTCGTTTTACCAGCACCATTCCTGCCGAATAAAACCGTGATCATGCCCTTGCGTACTTCAAAGGTAACGCCTTGCAAAATATGAAATTGCTCGATATACGTTTCCAGATTATCCACTTTTAGCAAAGGGCACCCCTCCTAAATACGCAGTCTGGACCCGGTCATCCCGGATGATTTCATTCGGTTTTCCTCTGGCCAGCAACTCTCCATTAAACAAAACGATAATTTCATCGGATAGATGCAGCACCATGTCCATCTTATGTTCTATTAAAATAATGGTATGTTCCGGATTGTTTTTCAGGTTTTCAATCACTTCTAAGATGGCAGGAACTTCTTCAATGGAAATACCTGCTGTTGGCTCATCAAGAAGGAGCAATTCCGGTTTTAATGCTAGTAACATCGCTATTTCCAGCTTTCGCTTATCCCCGTGCGTTAAATTTTTTGCCAATACATCTTCTTTACCATGTAAATACACATCATGCAGGATCTTTTCTGCTTCCTCTGCTTGTTTACGAAACTTTTTCTTATTTGGAAAAAATCCATAATAATCTTTGCTCGCCGCCTGACAAGCCAAGCGAATATTTTCCAGCGTCGTTAGTTCAGGAAAAATATTCGTAAGCTGAAAAGAACGTCCCATACCTAAACGCGTGCGTGCAGCCACTGATAAATTCGTAATATCCCTGCCTTTATAAAAAATCGTTCCGCTTGTTGGTACATATTGCCCGCTTAATAAATTAAATAAAGTTGTTTTACCGGCTCCGTTCGGTCCAATAATCGATGTAAAGCAACCTTTGAAAATTTTTAAGTTAATATTTTGGATGACAGCATGATCACCGAAAGTTTTCGCTAGTTGTTTCGTTTCTAAAATAACTTCCAACCGTCTCCCCCCTTATAACGGTTTAAGCAGGAAGTCCCAAGTATTCACAATTCACTTGAGACTTCCTATCAGCTTCTAATTTCGAATGGGCGGTTCTGTTTCGTATAAATCGAGTTCGCGAATTAATACCGGTACCGGATGATCTACCCCTTCTTGCTCCTCAAGCGTAATGGCATATAAGCTTTGTAAGGCTTGATGGTCTTCTTCCCGGAACTTCATCAACCCTTTCGGAGTCTGGAATTCCATTCCTTCCATCGTCTCGATAAGGACTTCAGCGGTCGTGTCACCGTCCGTTTTCTCTAATGCCTCCACAATCGCAATCGCGGCTGTCATGCCTCCTGCAGTAAATAAGTCAGGAATTTCTCCATCAAAGCGCTTTTTATGTTCTTCTACTAACCAATCGTTGATTTCATTATCGGGCAGTGTATGATAATAAATGGAATATCCTTCCATACCGATCAAAGCATCCATCGTTTTCAATGATGCAATATCCTGGACAGCCGTGGAAATTTTAATTCCCTGTTCCTGAACTTTCATATCTTTCAGCTGTTTCCACGGTGCATTGGATCCGGCCCAAACGATGAACAAATAATCCGGGTTTTCACTAATGGCACTTTGAATATTGGCGGTAAAATCTGTTGCATCCGGATCGGCATAGACTTCGCTGACAATTTCCGCACCGCGTTCTTTCGCTGCCTCGATAAACGCGGCAATTCCATCCCGTCCATAAGCACTGTCCTGGGCAAGTGTGGCGATTCTTACCCCTTCACCGGCGATCGTTGCCGCTCCTGCAACCGCATCTTGTGATGAATTTCTACCCGTTCTAAAAATATATGGATTGAAATGTTCACCTGTAATACTGTCCGCAGCTGCCGGTTCCACGATCATGATGCGCTCATAATCTTCCGCCAGTGGCAAAACGGCTAACGTATCACCAGAACTGGAAGATCCGACCAAAAAGTCGACTTCATCTTCTTCCAATAATTTCGTTGCCTTTTTCACAGCGACATCCGGCTTCGTCTCAGTATCTTCTACAATGAATTCTATTTTTCGCCCAGCAACCTCCATCGTTCCATCGGTGGCATAGTCCAGTCCTAATTCAAATCCTTGAACCGTCTGTTTACCATAAGCTTCTAACGGTCCGGTTAAGGATGCCAGCACCCCAATTTTAATTGGGCGATCGGACTGCGCACCCGTATTATCACTAGAACAACCAGTCAGCAGTAGAATCAAGATGAAAGGGATTATCACAAACAAGGTATTGTTGAAGATGCGCGCTTTCATCCCATCTCCTCCCCCTTTATTCATCCTTTAAAATTTCCATATGCCAATTGCTACAAAATGACTTCCAAAACTATCAACTTCTTGAACATGCCGGTGCAGCGTTGGCTTGCACTACCTGATAAAATGTTTAAATTGAATTCGTTTTCAATATAGAACAAACAGCTCACAAGTTTTTCCACGCCTTTTCTCCAACATTAATCTCCTACTCTAACCAGCGAATGGCTGTCGCCGCCCATGTATAACCGGTACCGGCACTAACTGCAACGGCAATTGTACCCTTTTGTAATTTGCCGCGCTCCCGGGCAAAGTGGAGACCGATACATGGGTCAAGCGCTGACATATGACCGTGATGATCGAGATAAATTGCCTGCTCCTCCGTCAATTGCAGCCCTGCCAGTAATTGTTGAAACATGGAACGCTTCGTATGCAAAGGGAGTAATAAATTTAAATCACTGGGCGATAGTCCGCTTTTCTCGAGAGACTCGCGAATCACCTTATGGAAATTCGGAACCGATACCGGGTCGAGCCGTTCTTTCATGCTTAATGGATCAGCAACATCAATATAATGGAGACGATTTTCTACGGTCTCATGGCTTGGAAAATATTTTGAACCACCTGCAACCACTCGAACATCATTATGAAATGAACCGTCTGTGACGATTGCACTTTCTAAAATTTCACTTTTTGTTGCCCCCCGCTTGACTAAAGCAGCTGCTCCACCGTCGGCAAAATTAAACATGAAACGAGACCGTTTATTTTGATAATCCAGGATTTGCGATTCCTTACAGCCGCCGACGAGTAAAATGTTAGAAATCGTAGAATCAGAGCGTAGCATATCTTTAGCCACTTTTAAGGCAATCGGAAAACAGGAACTCACATTCATGATTTCAAAAGCATAGGCATTGGTCGTGCCCAGTTCATAGCTAATTTTCGGTGCACTTGACCAAACATAATAGTCTTTATGGGGACTGCCAAAATAAATCACCACATCAATCGACTTCGGATCGACTTCATCCAGTATTCGTTTCCCCGCCCGGATGGCCAGATCCGATGCATGAAGTGAAGAATCCGCCACATGCTTTTCATATAAACCGAATTTTTCTATTAAAACCTGTTCCGGAATCCCGGTTTTCTCGGCCAGGGTTGCCGCGGTTTCTACGTTTTCCGGAAAGTACACGCTTGTTGCCTCAATCCCGATTATATCCGTCATACAGTCTCTCCTTCCTCAGGTACTAGCATCGTTGCCATTCCCGTTAAAACGAGCTCTCCCTTCTGATTTTTACATTCGGTTAATAATTTGATGATGTTTTTTTCCGCAATGATTTCCTGTATGGTAGCTGTGGCGGTAATCGTATCACCGATAAATACCGGCCTCGTAAAGCGAAGCGTTTGTTCCATATAAACAGATCCTTTACCGGGTAAATGCATACCGAGAAGTTGCGAGAGTAAACTGGATGTTAATAAGCCATGGGCAATGCGTTGTTTAAATCTTGTCTGCCTGGCGTATTCTTTATCGATATGAATCGGATTGAAATCGCCGCTCAAGCCTGCATACTGTACGACATCGGTTTCGGTTATTGTTTTACTGCAAGATGCCGATTGTCCGACAAAAAAGCGCTTCAAGTTTGCTTCACCTCATCCCGCAATTTTGGCAACAATGTTTTTTGAATTTTTCCTGTCGCATTTTTCGGTAATTCGTCAACAAAGTACACTTCTTTTGGAACTTTGTATTTAGCCAGGTATTGCCGGCAATGGCTGATAATCATTTCTTCATCGATGTAAGCGTTATCTTTTTTCACAATAAATGCGATTGGCACTTCACCCCAGCGCTCGTCAGGAATTCCCACGACCGCCGCTTCCATTATTTCCGGAAGTTTATTCAAAACTTGTTCCACTTCCAGCGGATAAATATTTTCACCACCGGAAATGATCATCTCTTTTTTCCGCCCAACAATATAGACAAACCCTTCATCATCGACGCGTGCTAAATCTCCCGTATGGAACCAGCCATCCTGAATCGCTTCTTTCGTCGCCTCCGGACGGTTCCAGTATTCTTTCATCACATTCGGTCCGCGTACGAGCAAGTGACCGACTTCCCCTGATTTGACTTCGTTCCCTTCATCGTCCACTAGTTTAAACTCACAAAAGAATGCCGGTTTACCAATGGAGCCCATTTTCCTTTTCGCATCTTCCCTGCTTAACATAAAGATCGTCGGTGAAGTTTCCGTTAAGCCAAAACCTTGACCGAATAGAAATCCTTTATCAAAAAAGGCTTGAATCAATTCTCGCGGGCAAGGTGCGCCACCGCTGTAGAACCAGCGTACAGATGACAGGTTAGCGGTTGTAAAATTAGGAGAATGATAGAGGGCTTGATGAATCGATGGCACGCCCATCACGATCGTCACTTGATGTTTTTCAATCATCTCAATTGCTTTTTTCGGATCAAATCGTCCGGGAATGACAATGGTACCGCCAACAAACAAAGTTGGATAGGCAAACAGACCAATCCCCCCAATGTGGAAAAGCGGCAGTAATACAATGGAACGGTCTTTAGAAGTAATATCGAGAGCGAGAATATTGTTCAGCGCATTCCAGTACATATTACTTTGCGTTAGTACGGCACCTTTTGGCTTTCCTGTCGTACCCGATGTATAACAAATGATGTACGGGGCTTGTTCATCAACTTCACCGGTATCGAAGGGCCCATCGATCGGATCCAGCTTGTTGAACAGCTCAATGGGGAGCAAGGAGGTCCCGATCTCTTCCTGAATACTTTGCGCCATCGGATAAAATGTTTCTTCAGCAATCAATAGGCTCGTCCCGCTATCTTTCAACTGATAAATGAGTTCGTGGACATTTAAGCGAATATTTAATGGAACAGCGATACATTCCAGTTTAGCAATAGCAAATAGTAGAGTGATATATTCTAAGCGGTTTTGGGAAAGAATCGCAATGCGATCTCCTTTTTTCACCTTCCTTTCATTATGCAAATAATGTGCAGCAGCAGCAATTTTCTCCGCCAACTCTTTATACGTCAGCTGTTCCGTTTCTGTAATGACGGCGATGCGATACGGATTGATGAGTGCTCGTTTTTCAATCCAGTAGGCAATGCCTTGCATCACACTTTCTCCCTTCCCTCTTGATTTTTTAATCCATAAAACACCAATTCCATTGCAGCAGCGAATACTTCTTCTGGAACGTCTTTCCCTTCCCAGAAAACCCAGCGCATGCCTAAAAATTGCCCGATGGACATGAGGCAATATGCCACTGTTTCCAGGTCCGTATCTTTAAACTCTCCATCGGCAACACCTGCTGATAAGCTTTTTAAAAATCCTTTTGCGAGCTTGCCATAATACCACCGGTACAATTCTTGATCGACAACGACCGCTTGTTGCACGATACTATACAATTCCGGATGATTTTTAACCCAATTGAAGAAAGCTAGAAATCCTTTTCGCTGGGCATCTTCATGGGAGGTCGCATTTTTCATTTCTTCTTTAATCGCAAGACGTAATTGCCGGCTGTAATTTCGGATCAGTTCATCAAAGATGTCTTTTTTGGATTGAAAATAATTGTAAAACGTTCCCTGGCCAACGCCAGCTTCCTGGGTAATGTTAACAACCGAAGTTTCAAAATACCCTTTTTTGCCGAAAGTTTTTTCAGCGGCAGCTAACAATCTCTCGCGCGTTTCCATTGCTTTTTTTGTTAATATTGGTGCACCAACTTGTGCTTTTTCTGACACCTGAATCACCTCTCAGTTTTTA
>CALGAD010000138.1 GCA_937951955.1 uncultured Bacillaceae bacterium | reverse complement strand
CCGTCTTTTTTGCCTTTATTCGCCACATCATTCGTTTCCAACAGCATTCCATCACTTTTTATGGTAATATAGAAAAAGTAAAATAATTAACATTTAAAGTGGGATTAAGATGGAAAAGGAAAAACATTTGATGGAAGATAAACTCCAATATATCATCGATCATTATCATACTTTAGAAAAAGAAAATCCAAACAAGCTATCGAAGTTACTATCGGATTTTGCCAGTGAATTACTGGAAAAAGGATACCGGACAAGTTTTATATATAAATGGATGGAGACCGCTTTAAAACATGATCCGGAAAATATCGAGGCCAAACAGTTTATTCAAAAAAATAATTGGCAATCAAAACGCGCGATCATCCAAATGCTCGATTTTCCGCCGCTGCGTGAATCCGATTTTCGTGCGACAAAACGAGCGACCATTCAGCAGTACCAGCAAATTTGCAGTCAATTTTTAGAAGAAATTGATGAACAGATGGATGATGAATTATCCGCCGCATACCATTTACAGATAGCCGATGATAAAGAAGATCATCCCGCAGAACAAATACAGGAAACGCTCAATCAGCTGATTCGGACGGTTCATGAAATCAAGCAGCTGGCAGAAGAATATGAAGAAAGTTCTGGAGATCAGTTCCACAATTCTGGGGTGTTTCGAAAAATCCAAACACTCGTTGCTGAATTAGAAGACTATAAAGAAAAATGGACTGCATTTTTCAGCGAAGATTCTGCCGAAGATGAAAAGAAAAGCGCTCTTGATGAACTGCAAGAGATGATCGGTCTCCAAGATTTAAAAGAACGGATTAAAAAGTTTTACGGCTATTTAAAATATCAAAAAGATCGTAAGGAAAAAGGGTTTAAAACCGTTGATGAACTTAGCTTAAATATGGTGCTACTCGGCAATCCTGGAACAGGAAAAACGACAATTGCCCGGACATTGGCGAAAATTTACTATGAACTCGGTGTTTTGCCACGGGAAGAGGTCATAGAAACGAACCGTTCCCAGCTTGTCGGAAGTTACATTGGACAGACGGAAGAAAATGTCCGGTCTATCGTACAAAAAGCAATGGGGGGCGTTTTATTTATCGATGAGGCTTATAGTTTGAAACGAGAGGGACAATCAGGAAACGACTACGGTCAAACAGCGATCGATACCCTCGTGTCTTTAATGACCGATAAAGAATACGGCGGTAAGTTTTCCGTCATCCTAGCCGGTTATCCGGAAGAGATGCGGCAATTTTTAAACGCCAACCCGGGACTGCGCAGCCGCTTCCCCCAATCGAATATCTTCGAACTGCCAGATTATTCATTAGAAGAGTTACTGGCGATCGGGGATAAAATGGCAAAAGACAATGATTTTATCATAACGAAAGCAGGAAAGCGGGAGCTCGCCTATCGCATCGAAAGGGAACGGGTCGACGCTTCCTTTGGCAATGCCCGCACCGTACAGGATATTATTTTACAGGCGATTTTCCATAAAGGGGCGAATGTCGGAGAAGATGCGGATTTATTTTCCTATACTGTCCTCGATAAAGATGATTTTCTCATAGAAAAGCCATCGATCGAATCGCGACCGCCTATGCAGCGGTTAAATGAATTAGTCGGCTTAAACGAAATCAAAGAAGCGATTAAAACGTACATTTCCTTCATTAAGGTACAAAAGCAGCGGCGTGACAAAGGCCTGCCCTCCGTTCCGATACAGCTTCATTCTGTTTTTACAGGAAATCCCGGAACCGGGAAAACGACCGTTGCTAAAATTTATTCGGAATTATTAAAAGAAATCGGGATTTTAAAGCGTGGCCATTTAATCGTCGCCGGTCGGGCCGATTTGATTGCTGGTTATGTCGGTCAAACCGCCTTAAAAACGCGGAAAAAAATTCGGGAAGCTTTGGGTGGGGTGCTATTCATTGATGAAGCCTACTCGTTATTCCGGGATCAGGGCAATGACTTTGGGAAAGAAGCGGTAGATACGATCGTCGAAGAAATGACGAAACACGGTGAAAATCTCGTCATTATATTAGCCGGTTATCCGAAGGAAATGGAGCTCCTTTTAGAGAGTAATCCCGGATTAAAATCCCGTTTTAAAAAGTTCTTCCATTTCCCGGATTATTCCGCCGAAGAGCTACTGGAAATTATGAAACTTTATGTATCGAAATACAATTATGAACTTGAAGATGAAGCTCTTGAATTTATCCTGAAAGAAATGAGGCGCAATCCGCCTAAAGGGAATGGTCGTTTTGCTGAAAATATTATTCATGAAGCCATCCAGCAGCAATCGTTACGCTTAATGGAAGAAAATACGGATTGGGAAAACAATGGTGTGAATATCATCACCTTAAGCGATATCCAAAAATCACTCGAGATTTTACAAAAGGGAGAGTAGTCTATGCACGTTACTAAAGTAGAGATCGATGTTCGTTACTCGGAAACTGACCAGATGGGTGTCGTCTATCATGCCAACTATTTAGTCTGGATGGAAATCGCCCGCAATCAACTCGGTAAAGAACTAGGGTTAAATTATGTCGATATGGAAAAAGCGGGCTATGTATCCCCGATTATCGATTTAAATATTTCTTATAAAAATCCATGTCGCTATGGGGAAACGGTCGAAGTAACGACATGGATCGAAGAATATAATGGATTAATAACAACGTTTGGTTATGAAATAAAAAACGGTCAAGGCGAGATCGCTTTAATCGGAACATCACGCCACGTTTGTGTAAAAAAAGAAAACTTCCGTCCCGTTCCTTTGCGCCGCGCTTTCCCGGAATGGCATACGGCTTATGAGAAAGCGAAAAAGTAAATCTCAATTTGTTTGCACTTGAACATGTATTCAATAACAGTCTTTCTCAAAAGGAGTGGGTCCATGTGGCCTTTGGCATAAATCGTAAACAATTGGAAGAATGGAAAAAGCGGATCGATGAGGGAGAAATTGCTTTCCTGACCCACTACTGGTATGATGAGCGTTTTCCGCAATATAAAACGGTAACGAAGGTCGGTTGTAAAGATATCGATCGTCTCATCGCCTGGGGAAAAAAGTACGGCTTAAAAAAAGAGTGGATCCATTATCGAAAGGACGGGTATTCTCATTTCGATCTACTCGGCGAATATGAACAAAAAATCCTCAAAGCCGAGGGAATACCCTATCCTTTTAAATAAGTTTTTTACAGCAACCGGTTGATAGGACCATACACGAATAAACACCACGGGAGGTTTTTACGATAACCATGAAAGGGTATTTAGCCA
Source organism: uncultured Bacillaceae bacterium (assembly GCA_937951955.1). Lineage (GTDB taxonomy): Bacteria > Bacillota > Bacilli > Bacillales > Caldibacillaceae > CALGAD01. Next base: position 499 of record CALGAD010000138.1, on the reverse strand, counting down.
ATGCACTGTTTTCAGCAGCAGACCAGATGTTTAACCAATATCTAGCGCAAAAAATTCGGGAAGCCCTCCCGGAACTAGACTTATATGTACCGCAAGAAAATGAAGCACTGAATGACAAGAGCCAGTACGCTAATAGCGTCATGATTTTTGAAGGAGATAACGAATATTTAGACGAGGCAGATATATTAATAGCCGTGATTGATGGCGTGGAAGTGGACTCCGGGGTGGCAATGGAGCTCGGCCGTTTTATCACTTTAAAAGAACTCACCGATAAACCGCGCTATGTATACGGTTTATATACAGATGTTCGCAAACAAGGTACCGACAATAAACAAAAAATCAACGCGCTGATTGAAGATGCCACTGAATCCCAATTCATGTACCGAAATCTATATGTTGTCGGGGGCATCAAAAAACACGGGAAACTTTGCGAGAGCGTTGAGGAATTAATCGAAGTATTAAAAGAAAACCATTTACATAAATAAATGCAGAAAAGGGG
>CALGAD010000137.1 GCA_937951955.1 uncultured Bacillaceae bacterium | reverse complement strand
TTTGCATTCACACGGGTTTACGGGGATTTTTGGTTTAATCAGAAAGAGAATAAAGGTAATTTGCATGATAAAAAGATTCGTTATTTCTTACGTTATATATCTTTTTTATGATAAAATTGGCATAGTATGTAAGATGTATGGATAGAGCAGTTCTCAGAGTGATTCATCTATGATAATTAATTTTATGGCTTTTTAGATAAAAAACAGGAATTTTTTTAAAAAAAGTAAAAGTTGTTAACTACTTAACAAAAATATGAAGAGGTATTTGTTACAATAAAAGCAAGAAAAAGGAAAGTATTACAAATCTCGTAATATTCTCATGCTTTATAACAAAATTATCGATTTGTATATCCCAATGGCGATCCCATGATAGGACTTTTTCTTGATTGATTTAACTACCAATGAGAATATCTAATCGAAGCTACAGTTTTTTTATTTGGTTTTATATGTGAAGTAATTCACAATCAATTGTCCCTATTACTGAAAGTTCCGGTAATAATTGCAATTTTATATGTGAAGTTATACACAATTAATTCATGAACCTTTAATCGTTTTTGCAAGCAAGTTATACCTTTTATTGTGAAATTATTCACAATTACATATTTCGATTGATCCATCTGGCCAGAGGAGGTTGCGGTGATGATTGCCAATCGTATTGTTCTCGATTACATTGACCCGGTGGAAAGTCCGCATTTAATCAAAAATAAATTTTTGCTCCTTCCCCACCAAATCGTGACATTTCGCCGTGGACAGGTCGTTTATCATCAGGGGGATTCAATTGACAAAGTCGGCTTTATCTTAGAAGGCGTGATGAAATGTGCCAAATATACGCATGATGGCGATGAAATTAATCCCCATTATTTTTATGAAGGGGAAATCTTTCCTGAATATTTACTATTAACCGGTAAAAGTGAGTATATTTACACTCTCGTTGCTGAGAAGCGTTCGAAAGTGATCCTGATCGATTACCACATTTTAAAAGACCTGCTCATGTCTGATCTCAAATGGTGTCATTTATTAATAGGCTATATGGCCAATAGAGGATTGTTAGCAGAGAAATGGCGCATGTGCAATTGTTATGGCAATTTACGGAGCAGAATTGCTTACATGTTGCTCGAGATTTACAACGCCTCGGAAAAATATTGGGTCGATATTAAGGACAATCAACGAATCATCTCTACGAAATTACAAATCTCACGCACCGCATACAATCAAGAAATGATCAAGCTTGAAGAAGAAAATGTAATTAAAAGAAATAAATCGAAAATCATCATCGTGGATCGTCAGAAATTAGAAAGTTACATCTAATCGTGCATGTAGAAGTTAAGGATATAAACAACTGGATGATGACAATTTTTTGCTGATTGAACAGGAGGAACAGTATGAAAAGATATGATTTAGTCGTAATCGGTGCCGGTCCAGCCGGAATGACCGCTGCCATCTATGGTGTGCGGGCCAATTTAAAAGTGTTATTACTCGAAAAATTGGCTCCAGGGGGGCAGATCATCAATACGAAAGAAATTGAAAACTATCCTGGAGTGGGCAAAATAGACGGAGCCGAATTAGCCTACAAAATGTTTGAGCATGTACAAGAACTGGGCGTGGAGTTTGATTACCGTACCGTAACGAAAATTGAAAATAAAGATGAGCTGAAATATATCTACACAGAAGAAGATGATACGGTGATTGAAGCTTTAACGGTCATTGTTGCCACAGGCACCCGGCCGCGCACATTAGGTATCCCCGGTGAAGAAGAGTATAAAGGATCGGCCATTAGCTGGTGTGCAATTTGTGATGGGGCCAAATACCGGGATAAAGACGTAGTCATTATCGGTGGGGGGAATAGTGCAGTCGATGAAGGGACTTATTTAGCGTCAATTGTGAAATCTTTAACAATCATTACCGACTTCGATTTAACAGCTGATCCGGTCTCTGCCGATTATTTACGCTCACTACCGAATGTGACCGTTCATCCTTATAAACGTGTCGTCGAATTTATCGGTGAAAATGGTCAATTAACAGGTGTGAAATTTGTTGATAAAGAGACCGGTGAAAATGAACAGGTTGTCCAATGTGATGGTGTTTTCGAATATATCGGTGCGGTTCCAGCGACCGAATTTCTGCAAGGAACGAATATTATCAATGATTATGGCTTTATTGAAACGAATGAACGCATGGCTACCAAAATCCCTGGTATTTTTGGAGCAGGGGACTGCATTAGCAAGCACTTGCGTCAAGTTGTAACAGCCACTTCAGATGGAGCGATTGCAGCTCAAGAAGCAGCTGCTTATATAAAATCATTACGAAATCAAAAGCAATTGACAGGAGGAGCAATATGATTAAGGAAATCGTTAAAGAAGAATTTGCTACTGATTTAGCGGAAGGTGCTGTACTAGTCGACTTTTATTCAAAAACTTGTGGACCATGTAAGATGCTGGACTTCATCTTAAAGGACATTGATAAAACGTATGGTGAACAAGTGAAGATCATTAAAGTCGATTTTGAAGCCTATCCCGATTTAATTGAAAAATATAATGTCGAAGGCTATCCAACCTTAGTCATGTTTAAAGATGGGAAAGAAATTTCGCGAAAATCCGGTTTACAACAAAAACCAGTGATCACAAAAATGATTGAGGAGGCCATATAATCATGACGAAAACGATTGATTATACGTTTAAAGAGCACTTGATTGAAAGACAAGCCAAGGCAGAAGCAGCAATGTTGAAAGAGTTTCGCCAGGGCGATTATACGATGGAAAAGCCGTTAATTAAATACAATCCGTATTTTGTGAACGATCTGGCAGCTGTTATGTTATTTAGAACCGAAGAGGAAACAGCCATTACCGTGCGCGTTGTAGGGAAAACGAAAGAAGCCGATATTTATCACACATTCCCGAAGGCAAAGGAACATATTATTCCGATTGTCGGTTTATATAGTAATTATGAAAACAAAATTGAAGTATATCCGTATCAAAAATATAATCAAAAGGTTGTTCATACGATTAAAACACCGGAAGTAGCCGGAGCAAAACTTGTTGAGTACATGGATACGACACCGGAATACATGCAGGATAATGTGATGTTCCTATGCCCGGCGGTGACAGATTTAGCGATTGCTGTTGACTATGCCGGTGACGTACGGTTAAACTTCACCGTACCGATGGTATGGGATATTAAACGGAAACCGAATGGTAATCTTTTAATCGGTACGGAACGTTTAGTGAAGATGCCCTATTTTGTAACGGGAATTTATGAGATGAGCCCGGTTGGAAAAATTTACAAAGAATACCGCGTGCCGCATGGCTATCACCATGACCAAATTACCTTACCGAATGGCGATATCGTCGCATTAAGCTGTGATTTAGATAACGGTACAGTGGAAGACACAGCGGTCATTATTGACAGAGATACCGGATATGTCAAACGTACGATTAAATTCGCGAACTTTATCAAGCCAGGTGCACAAAAATCCGGTTCCTGGTCCGATGAAGACTGGTTCCACTGCAATGCGGTCTGGTATGATGAACATTCCAACTCACTAACATTTTCTGGTCGTCACATCAATGCCATGGTCAACATTGACTTTGATACGGAGGAGTTGAACTGGATTATCTCCGATCCAGAAGGCTGGCCGGAAGAATACCATCAATATATGTTTACCCCCGTTGGTGACGGTGACTTTGAATGGCAATACGAACAACACGCCAACTTGATCACACCATTAGGCGATGTGATGTGCTTTGATAACCACCATTACGGTTCACAAAATCCGGAAAAATATTTATCAGCCAATGACAGTTACTCCCGGGGCGTGAAGTACCGCATTGATACGGATAAGATGGAAATTGAACAATTATGGCAGTACGGAAAAGAACGCGGCAAAGAATTCTTCTCACCGTATATTTGTAATGTTCTCTACTATAATGAAGGTCATTACTTAATCCATTCCGGCGGTATTGCCTTTGACGGAGAAGGAAATGCATCCGAAGAGTTAGGTCCATTTGCACAACTCGATGATCCGAGCGTACGCCTCGAGTCAATAACCGTTGAAACGGTTAATGATAAGAAAGTACTGGAATTAAAGGTCAAATCCAACTATTATCGCGCCAATAAATTCCCGCTTTACGCAAAAGATGGGAATAACCTAACGCTTGGTAAAGGACAAATTCTTGGATCCCTGGGCGAAACACCGCAAATGGATTACGATATCCCTGCCGAAGATACCGGAGAAATTTTACCGGACTTCCACGAAGCCCGCATCACGGATGAAGCCGATATGTTTACCTTTGAAGCGAAATTTGAAAAAGGACAGCTCGTCATGTTGTTACTCGAGTCCGACAAAGAAACCCGTCGCTACTTCATCTCAACTTCAAAAGGTAAACGCGGCGCAATGTGTACGGGAACCTTCCTACCTGAGGACGATCGGGATACAAGAACGGTTATTACAAAAGAAGGCATGGACGGCGAATATCGCGTGAAAGTGATTGTCGATGACAAGAAATACGATACAGGTATCACTATAAAAGCTTAATGGTCGGGCTTCTAACAACCTGAACGAATATACGATCATTGGGGAAACATGTTTCTAAAAGAATGATAAAATACGAATCTTTTAGACATGAATTCCCCGATGATCTATAATTAATAAAACTACTCATTTTTCTAAGATTGCATAGAAGGTTCAGTATTGATTTTCGCTGGATGACTTTAGAAGGAGAATTACGATGAAAAATAAGTTGCTTACAATCGTTATCTTAGGATTGTCTACCTGGCTAGCCATGTATATCGGTGGCACTGTTTTCCCACTATTAGGTACAGCGATTTCTGCCATATTAATTGGCGCGGTGATTCGCCACACACCGATTTATAAAATGCTGGATAGCAGTATCGTTGGTTTTATTTCTTCTTATATCTTAAAAACAGGAATCGTCCTATTAGGCTTCACTTTATCTGTAAGAATTTTAAACCAAGTTGGTGTCATCGTTTTGGCGGTCATGATCGCTGTAATTATGGGATCTATTTTAGCCAGTATTCTTGCCAATAAAAAAATCAAAGCTAACAATAAGTTAAGTTTATTGATTGGAATTGGTACATCGATTTGTGGAGGTTCTGCCATTGTGGCTTCTGCCCCGATTATGGAAGCGGAAGATGAAGATGTTGCTGTCGCAATCTCCACCATGTTTGTCTTTTCCATTGTCGGTTTGATTTTGTTACCGATTCTAGGAAATATCTTTAAATTCTCTGATCAAATCTACGGGATTGTTGCAGGTTTAGCGGTGAATGATACACCATCGGTGGTTGCTACTTCTTTTAGCTGGAGCGATGAAGCGGGAAGTATCGCTACGATTGTAAAATTAGTAAAAACCTTATTTATCGTGCCGATTACTGTCGGGCTCGTTTATATTAAATTGCATGCCCAAAGAAAAAATTCTGCAATCAAGCAAACTGGAAAAGCAGCCATTGATTGGAACCAAATTAAAAGCATTATCCCGATGTTTGTCGTTTATTTTGTGATTGCATTTGTCATCGCCAGTGTCGTACCTTTACCGGTCGCATTTACAAATGTCATTAGTAAAATCAGTAAATTATTATTTACGCTTGCTTTAGTAACGATCGGTTTAGGTGTCCATATTTCCCAGATTAAAAAAGCTGGCTTGAAGCCGATTTTAATCGGTGCCACTTGCAGTTTTGCCGTCTATACAATAAGCATTGTATTTATTACAGCATTTTATGGCTAAGATTAATCGAAAATAAAAGATGATGAAATAAACAGATGTGTTGAAGAATTCACTCACCCTAATCAATAATCAAACACCATTGAAAATAGCTATATCACCTTTGAACATCAGTATAAGGATTGTCTATATATCGTTCGATGTTTTTATTAAGCGTATAGAGCAAGATTAACTTCATGCATAATATATAGATAGTTTCTCCCCTTTGACCTGGGATTCGTGATCATATGAATTACGAGTTCCAGGTCTTCATTTTGCATTTTTTAACATTGGTTGTAAAAACAAAGAGAAAGATAAAATTAGAGGGGATGCCAGTGCACTTTTTGGCGTCCCATTTTTTGAATATAGGACATTTTATTTGAATTTTTGAATAAAAGGATTTAATATATAATTAACCGATATTTAAATATTCAATATTTGCATATTAAGGAGAGACAAATGGAGAGACATTTTTTTATCACAACATACCCGCATACAAAATTCTATCTCAAACCATCTTTAGGAGTGAATTTGCTGACGAATATTCAACTTCTGGATTATTTTATTAATCGTTCTTCCAAGCAATCCCAACGAGTAAAAGAACTGGCGAGAAAATTGCCTGATCCAGTTAAAGAAGATTTGCGTATCTTAAGAACCGTATTTGCCCATGGCGTCATCTTGCGAAATTATTATATCAAACATGCGGAAGATATCGATCAAACATGGCCAGAGTTTATTAGCTGGTGGGAAGGGTTAAGGGAAGAACAGATTTTGGATTTAATCATCTTCGGTATTCAAGAAGCGATTGATTATTATTACAAATTCATGGAGCCAATTGCATCTGTTGAAAAGACACTGAAAGGAGTTGATTTAGGAAAAGAGGCACTAAAAAATGATTTGAATCGGAAACAGGCACTTATTGCGGTTTTACAAAGCTGGTCAGTTGAGGAGATTCATGAAGTATTGCCAATTTATCAAGATCTTGCTGAAGTGAAAACAAGAATTATTCATTTGATTAAAGGGTTCTGGCAGTTTGGCTTTCAAGAAATATGGCAGAAGACACAACGAGAAATTGAAAACTGGATAACGAGGAATCAAACGCTGATCCATCAGTCTTACGGGACGAATGAGGAAGCAATTTTTAAAATTACAGGTTTGTATCCGGCTACCAAGGAAATTGAGCAGATTAATCGCGCAGAGTTTTTAACCTTTATTCCTGTAACGAATATGGGAAGACTGCTTACAATTTGTGAATTAGAGAATCATATATTTCTCATGTTTGAACCAGCTAAAAAAGAAGAGACGAATCAACCCGCAGATGTTCAGATGAATGATGTGAACCTGGCACTGGAAGGTCTAGGTGATTCAACAAGATTGCAAATCATCCACTTGTTGACGAGAAATAAAGAAATGTATGCCCAGCAAATTGTTAATGAATTGGACATAAATCAAAGTACGGTATCTCGGCATTTAAATCAACTGTACCAGGCCGGTCTTGTAACCATTCGCCAGGAAGGAAATACAAAATACTTTTCGATTAACAAAGAAACGATCAAAAGGGTGATTCAAGTATTGGAGACATTTTTACAATAGTCGAAATCAGTGTCTGGAAGTTATTTACTTTTATTACAGTTGTGGAACTATGATTTGAACAACTAAAATATTTAAAGGAGAGTTTGGGAGTGGCGAATTTCCAAATTCAAAAATTCAATACGATAGTTGTTTACGTCAAAAATATTGAAAGGTCGATCCATTTTTACAAAAATGTTTTAAAATTAAAAGAGGATTTTGTGGAAAATGGGATGGCTTATTTTTCTGTCGGCAGTGGCGAGGGAAAAGTCACTTTGATGTTGCATACAGCCGATGAACCGCAACCAGTAGATTACGGGGTTTCGATAGAATTTTTGATAGACGATGTCGTTGGTGCTGTGACGGCAATCAGAAATGCCGGTGGGAAAATTGTTCAGGAACCAATCGATCGGGAGTGGGGAGTTAAAGAAGCGGTCATTGCCGATCCGGATGGACATAAGATTTGGCTTGTTGAACCTTTGCAATAACACTTTTGCCTGCTAAAAAGTATAACTGGCAGAAAAAATTCTTCATTAAATATTATCATATTCTGAACCCGTATTTCGAGAGCGACGATCTACCGAAATCCGGGTCTTTTACACCATGCTAAGCTATAATGATTTAAAGAATTTTTTATGGCTATAGCTTTTGATGGGGATTAAAGTGAATTTGATACAATAATGTAGGAACGTCTTTTCATTCAAATCATTTGGAGGCAGGATAGTCATCAGATTTCTGTCATTTTCTAAATGATTGATTTTATAGAAGGTAAGCAGGTGGTTTATTGTGAAAGTTTATGGCGGCCGTGCTGGTTTTAACTCCGTCATTTTTACAGGACAAACTTATCACTCGATAGCGAAGATGAAAAACGGCACAATTATTACGAAAACATGGCCGAAAAAAAGATTGAAAAAATTGTCTCGTGTACTCAACAAGATACCGTTTATTCGTTCGTTAAGCTTTATTCTGGAACTTATTTTAGATTACTGGAAAGCATTTTTCCTTTTAGCGGTTTTTTTGTTTTTATCGATGTATTTTATGGAAATCGGTGAACTAGCGCTGCTTTTTAAAATCTACGAGCTGCACCCCATTATTTATTTGTTATTGGCATTATGCATCGTCGGAATCATTATTAAAGTAACCCCTCTTGGAAAATATCATGCAGCCGAACATATGGTTTTAAATGCATATGACACCAGACATGACTTATCTTTGGAAACGATCAAAAAACAGCCGCGCACCCATAAAAATTGTGGGACGAATTTTGTGATCACCTTTTGTCTTTGTTACGGCGCACTTTCCATTTTCTTTTCTGAAGTTAATGAATTGTTGACGCTACTTTCCTTTTGTGTTGCTTATGAGTTGTGGCGTAGGAAACCGAAGCATCTTTGGCGTGTTATATTTAAGATTAGCAAAAGAGCACAATATTATCTTTTTACCTCCAAGCCTGAAGATCGACATATACAAGTGGCTATGGCTGCTTTTTCTGAACTGAAAGATGCAGAAGTAAGTAGAAATTAAATGCGCTTCCTCGGTTTATTCATATCGAGGAAGCGCATAATTTTATTTTTGTCTTGACCTGAAAATACATAGAGCCGTTTCCCTTTTCAGCAATACTGCTGATTACAAAAGGCACAACTTTATCATGAGATAAATCATTTTCTCCCGATCAAACTTGATTCAACTTCAGATAAATTTACTGAATATTAATTTGAACCGTATGACAGATATCATTGAAATAAATATCAGGGATTAGTCATGCAACTTTCTTCACGTACAATCTATAATCGATTGGTTTTAAAGCGAATATAAAGCAAAATATAAATTCAAGGAAAACAGTAAATGACAAATGCGTTCATAAAAATAGGGATTATAATCAAGTGCGGTTCGTGTCCGTAAAAAAATAGGCTAATATTTTTGGGATAGTACCTTGTAATGAATAATACTATGTGGTATATTGTTCTCACTATGGTATTTAATTTACTTTAGTACTGTTTATTAAACAGTACTGAAAGGAGAGAAAATATGAACACGCAGTTCAAAAAGGGTGTGTTAGAACTTTGTGTACTAGCATTGTTGAATGGACGGGATCGGTATGGATATGAGCTGGTACAAAAAATTTCCACACAAATCGAAATATCAGAAGGCTCGGTTTATCCCCTGTTACGTCGTTTGAATAAAGAAGGATTTTTATCGACATATTTGCAGGAATCTACAGAAGGACCACCGCGCAAGTATTACAGGCTTACCGATCAGGGCAAAAGCCATTTTGTTGAACTATATCGCGAGTGGCAACAATTTTCAGAAGGGGTAGAGCAAATTTTAAAGGAAGGTGTCCGCGATGAATAAAGAACAGTTTTTAAAATCGCTAGATGAAGGGATAAAAAGGCTTCCGGAAGAGGAAAGAGAAGATATCATACGCGATTTTCATGAACATTTTCAAATTGGTTTGGAAGAAGGAAAAACGGAAGAAGAAATTGCCCAATCACTCGGTTCACCGAAACAAATCGCCAAAGAGTTAGTCGCCACTTACCACGTGGAAAAAGTATCTGAGAAAACAACGATTAGTAATATTTTGCGGGCAACATGGGCTGTGATCGGACTGGGATTTTTCAATTTGACGATTGTTTTAGGGCCGTTTCTTGGATTGGTCGGACTCGTCGTCGCTGGCTGGCTCACAGGATTTTCTTTTGTCGTATCACCTGTGTTCGTTTTGTTAAATGCAGTAATTGAACCGGCCACCTTCCATCTATTACAAATGTTCCTTTCAATTGCCTTATGTGGTTTCGGGTTACTGCTCGTAATCGGTATGTATTATGTGACAAGAGCTTTCATCAAGCTGTTTATCCGGTATCTACATTACAATGTCAATCTTGTTAAAGGTGGTATGAAAGATGAATAAAATCAAAACAGTTGTCATCACAGGTATCGTTCTGCTCGTGATCGGTGTAGTTGGTAGTTTATTGACTTATCAATTCATGGATTATTCAGCAGCGACAAAAACCGAGGCAGTACCTTCCGAACAAATTGTCAATGTGGAAATCAATGCGGATAATGAAAATGTAACCATTATACCGATGAATAACACGTCGGAGATTACAGTGGAATTAATTGAATCCGGATTAAGAAAAGTAATCACAGAATTAAATTTACAGGTTGATGGTGACACACTTACAATCGAAACGGTAAAGCCGAAAATGTTTTTCTATATGAACTTGTTCGGTGATACCCGGGACTTGAATGTTTATGTACCGGAAAAGGTGTATCATTCTCTGGATGTTTCGCTGGATAATGGAAAATTGGAAATCACGGATGTGAAGATTGGCGAAATTGCTGCTAATGCTGATAATGGAAATATTCATATAGAAAATCTTAGAACTGAAAATATAACGATATCGCTAAATAACGGAAACGTTCATTTATCTCATGTGGACGGCACAATCACCGGTAACATCGATAATGGCGATTTTACTGTTAAAACAAAATCTCTCGACCGTACGATTGATTGGAAAGTAGATAATGGAAATATCAAGATTGAAACGGAGACTGAACCGACGAATACGGTCCTGGATCTACAAACAAAAAATGGGCAAATCTCTGTGTTTGAAAACTCTGACTGGAATACGATCATTGGAGCGGGAGAGCATTTGCTAAAATTAAGAGTGAACAATGGAGATATAAAAATTTACAATCCGTAAACTGGACTTCGGTCAAGAAA
>CALGAD010000136.1 GCA_937951955.1 uncultured Bacillaceae bacterium | reverse complement strand
ACTCAAGTCATACCTCATGACGTCAGCATGCGGTATGCGAGAGAAATTGGGAAAAGCCATGCCCAGCTCTCTCAGGGCGGAAGCGATTTAAGAGAATTTACGGTCTACAATGGGCCTAAAGAGGTTGTTGTGCCGGTCAATCTGGATGGTCGCGAGATTGCTCGTGTTACCGCACCGTATATGGACCGCGAATTGGGCCATATTCAACGATCCAGAATTCGTTCAAGGGGTGGTTTTTAATGCTGACGTTTAATGGTCACGATTTGAGCGACCTTCTCATTGTGAATAATGTTGGCCGGCCAATTCTCGCACCGCGGCACCTAAGCACTAAGGAGATTTATGGGCGTCCTGGTGCTTTCTTTTTTGAAAAAAGAGACGGTCCTATTTTGTTGCCAGTGGAAGTCACTTTGCATGAAAAGGATCATCAAAGTTACCGGTCTTTGGTTCGTGAATTAGCGGTTTATTTGGACACCGAAGAACCTGTTCCGATGATATTTTCGGATGAGCCGGACAAATTCATTGAAGGAATTTTGGCCGATGAGTCCGTCCTGGATGAAATCGCGACGGTCGGTCAGGGGGAAATCCAGTTTTTCTGTCCTGATCCATATTGGTACGCCATTGAGGACGACGTGATGTCATGGAATGGTCCGGGAACCTATACGCTTGACCGGAAAGGGACGGCGGTGTCTTATCCAAAGATCGAAATTCAAGGGTCTAATGTAGGCGGTTCAATTCAGCTGGTGACTGATAACGCGGATATTACTTTTACCGGGGAGCTTGCGGCCGGAGAAACGCTTGTATTGGATTCTAAATTCGTTACTGCTTACATCATAAAAGCGGATGGCACTCAAGAATCGGCTTTAAATGACATTGACAATATCGACATGCCGGTTTTAGTTCCTGGTGCAAATCGTTTATCGATATCGGTCGAAGGAAACGCGACGGTCACTCAATTCAAAGTAACAGCTCGTAGTTGCTGGAAGTAAAAGGGGGGATAATATGGCCATTACACCTTATCGCGATTTGTCAAGCGAGGATATTTTGGCGGCTCATGTGAGTGGTTTGCAGCATTCCGTCAATAAAATTGAGTTAGTCCTGGATATGAAAACTTCACAAACAACAGGTCACCAATTGCGGCCGGTTGATGACCAGGACGATCCTTCTTTACGTTTTCGCATTTATGAAGGGTCAATTCGTGGCTGGTTGGAAGAGCCGGAACCGATTATTTATCGGAATGGCTCGGTAGTGGATCCGAATGATTATGTAATTTCTCCGGCTCATGGTGTGGTGGTATTCCATCAACAGCAAGCGTCAACGGACGAAATCACAGCGGATTTTACGCACATAACTGCCGGGTCCTCGGTAATTGAAAGCCTGCAGTCTGGGATTGATCAATATTCGGCCTTGCTTGCCAATAATCCGGGAGGGACTTTTCACTTTTATCCTGTTTCCGGCTCTTATTTAACGCATTTCCGTCGTGATTATAATCCCTTTCATCCGGACGGTAGTGTGAATGTAGAAACTCACATCCCGTCTTTTAATGTTTTGGTTTATGGGAACACCATTGACGCGTTTCCGTTCCCGGTTACAACAAAGACGCGTTTCAAGCAGGCGGCTATGAGTTTGAGTTATGCTAGTTCTACTGTCAATGTGAAGATCGGAATTTATCAAGATAACGGTTCTATGCGTCCTGGCCGGCTTTTGTATGAAAGTCCAACAATAACGATTCCTGCCGAGGGCGGCTGGGGTTATGCTGATATATCCTGGGAGTTAGAACCTGGTTTTTATTGGATTGCTCGGCATGATGGAACCACAGCCTACTGGAATGGATTAGGACAACAAAGCGTCATTAATTTGGTGTCATTTAACGCGGTTACCTTTTTGCGTGACCTCGCTGAAAGGCCGAATCCACACACTTATTATGGCGGCTATCGAGCGACAAACATTCCGTTTGGAAATATGCCGGATCCGTATCCTGCGAGTGGTGAGTTGTTCCAGCGTGCTCACTATTGTTCGCCTTGGCTTGTTGTGGAGTGATGTGAATGAATAAATATAACCAGCTTGGTTCTGTGCGATATAACCAGCTTGGAAGGATTAAATATAACAGTCGGGGTGCCCGGGAAGTCAAACCGTTGTTTAATCGTCTAGCTCAAGCTAGGCCGGTTATTCTTGATCAAAATCGCCGACGTTTGGCAGTCCTGGAAAATGCCGACAATATCATCCTGGAGCAAGAAATCAACGGGATTGACCAGGTTACGTTTACGTTGCCTTGGAAAGACGAAAAGAGAAAATATTTAGTTAATGAGAACTTGGTCCAGCTGGTTAATAGCATTTATATCATCCGTCGTGTGAGCGTGAAACGGTCCGGGTTGTCGCCGGCTGAAATTGAAGTTTACGCGGAGGCTCTATGGTATGATCTACAATTTGCTGAGCCAGTGGAGCATGCTCGTTGGGAAAGTGCTACGCCTGAAGTCATTATGAAGGACATCCTGGATGGCACTGGTTGGCGTGTCGGAAAAGTGACTATTACTCGGGAACGCACACTTGAACTGGAAGCAGGGTTTACCAATCGTTTAAAGGCTTTGTATGAATTGCCTAGTCTTTTTGGTGGTGAATTACATTTTAATACCGATACCATGACGGTTGATTTTACAGAACCAGTTGGTCGCAAATCCGGGGCGGCTATCGCCTATTCAAAAAACCTGGAAGAAGTCGAGGCGATTTACGACACCGAGGAACTGGTCACAAAACTTTATCTGTATGGTAAAAACAACATGTCAATCGCGGATGCGAATGATGGCGTTCCGTATTTGACCGACTTTTCCTTTACCGATAAGGTTCGGGTTCGGGTCACTAAAGACGAGCGGTTCACGAATCCGTACCACTTAAAGGAACGCGGCGAGGAAGCTCTGAAGGTCCTTGCTCGTCCTCGGTCCTCTTATGTGTTAAGAGCGGCTGATTTATCAGCTTTGTCCGGTATGTCGCATGAAGAGTTTTTCCTGGGCGACGAGGTTTTAGTCTATGATAAAGAACTCGGCATTAATGTTCGGACTCGGATCGTGTCCTGGAAGTATAATGTTATCCAGCCTTGGAATACAGAACTTCAGCTGGAATCTAAACAGCCGAGCTTGTCTGATTTGTTGACCGGGATCCAGGAAGGGGCCGAGTTTTTGTACTCCGAGGACGCGGTTGAACGGGACGAAATGTTAAACCTTCATGTATTTAACTATTTGATGAATTCTCGTGGTGATGATGGCTTTAATTACTGGACAAACGATGGCTGGGAGTTGGATGCGGAAAATGGCTACAGCGGAAATGCTTCATTTCGTGCGACGGCCCAGCCTGGCGTGAAGAAATCGTTGCGGCAAACAATTTATCCTGCACACCGCGAATCGTATTCATTAAGTCTGCGAGTGGCAACAGAAAACCTACGGGTCGGAAATGGCCGCGTGGGCGTTTATGTGAAATTCAAATATCAAGATGGAACGGAAGAAGAGCCTATCTGGATTCCGTTAAGTGAGGATGAGTAGTCATGTTATTTTTTAATTTTTTCAACCGTAAGATAGATGTTCCGGATCCTAGTCGCGGTGTTTCTGCGATTGAAATTGAGTTTGTGGTGGAAAATTGCCAGTCTGGTTCTGTTAATGTAACGGATATTATGTTGCAAGGCGGAACGATCGCGACGATGTGGACCGGGCATCCATCGGAGATGCGTTGGTCTTTGGATGGGTGATGAAAGATGAACAAAGAATCCTGGACGCGATATTTCACTAAAGTTGAAGGAGCAAAAGATAAAAAAGTTTCTAGTATTGAAATTGATTTTGTGGTGGAAAATGCGGAACAGGGTTCAGTTCATGTCACCGATTTTCAATTGCAGGATGGCGAGCAAGTAACCGCGACCATTCCGAACACGTCCGAATGGTTCAAAGCGAAATATGGCACATTGGATGAAACTTCTACTGCTGTTGGCGGTGATGTTTACTTAGGGGATCAGCCGAGGGTTTTTGAAAACGTCCAGAACCGTTTTTATAACATTGTCGGTCGTGGCCATGAAGTGATTGTGGTTCCGAATATTTTTGAATCCAATTTTAATGAGCCGACGGTAACGACTGCAGTTGATTTAACTCTTTATGCAAAAAATGAGTTTGATTTATTGCGGATTTCGTCGAATTATGGAGCGTTTAAAACAGGTTATGGTGAAATGGTCTACGAGGATGAACCGGATCATCCTTTGAACAAACGGTACACGCGTGAATTTATTTTTGATATTCCTGGTGGTCCTGGGAGTGAAATTAAATTGCTGGGCACTCAACGTGTGGCCACCGTTGATGGGAAACCGGCCAATTTGGCCAGTCGTGTTATCTCTGTTGGTAAAGGGAAATTGCCGATAAGACGCCAGGTGTTTATGGGTTTGGCCTACGGTTCAAATCGGATCCGTATTGAATTTTATAAGCTGGTGGATGGCGTAATGCGTGATACCGGGATTGGTTTTTGGGGAATTGCTGAATTGTTCCATTGGGAAGAAGGGGGGTCTAAGTTTTGAAGTTCATCTCATGGACCTTGAATGAACCGTCTAATGCACAGTTTGCGGAATACGCGACCGAAGTTTCGCCAGGTGAATGGCGGATCCTTAATCCGGACGCCTGGAAAAACTGGGGCGGCAATCAAAAGAATTTCTGGCTCGCTTTCATGAATCATCATGATAAAATTTACGGAGTTGGCCTACATGATTTCGGTGTAAATGCCGACGGTACGATTTATAGCTATAAAGCCGGCGAGGGATATCCGGTCCTGAATGAAGATGAGACGGCCATTCGATGGTGGATGCGTGATTCACTTCGTTTTTTGGTCGACCATTATCCGGATATTAAATGGTCGTTGCAGATGGTCTGTTTTGAGCCATCCAGGGTGGAGCCGATCCTCGATAATGTGAATGGAGCACAGGACACTTTTGTTCGGCAATTAAAAAAAATAGCCGAGCTTTATTTGAACCGGTTTCCTGGACGGATCAAGGGGATTGAGATGGACTTCGAGAAAACTACATCAAGACCGCGGTCGGCTCAAGAACCGGAAAAATACCGGGACCTTTTGAGACGTGTAAAAGACGAAGTTTGCAGGCCACTCGGCTTAGAAATCCGCGTGAACCTTCATGCCATGACCGGCGAATACGAGCCATCCTGGTACGCCTGGACGAATTATTCGACCATTGCAGAGGCCGACCTGGATGAATATCAAATCATGTCATATGATTTCTCGGCTGGAAATACCGCACCAGGGCCATCGACGCCGGTCTGGTGGCTCTTGGAAGTCCTGGATCATGTTAAAAACGTATTGCCTACGGATCGGACATTCATCGGAAATGCGGCATACGGTCGCCGGTGGTCTTTGAATCGTGACCGTTTGGGTACTGCGATTGCTTATTGGCAATTGCTACAGTGGCAAAATGGCCTGTTTAAGCATAACGCCGGGCAACGAAACGACCAGGGCGAGTTCATTTGGTTCGATCAATCGTTTATTCCGTATTGTGGATTCCATGATGAAGAGTCGGGCTATGAATATACTTTTTTGCATTGTTACGATCGTTTTCAGGCTCGCTTTGCTCGTCTGTTGCCTTACAATAACAGTCAAGTGGTTTATCGGGGGACTTATCGAAACGCGGAATACATCACCAGCTATTCCAAACACCAACGGGCCAAATTTACCGGGATTCAAAGGGTATTGACCGAGGCGACCTCGACCTCTGGACATATCAGCGATGCTCATTCTGTTTGGGAACCTAAGGATGATCTGCCTGGTTATACCTTTTATGGTTACAATACGTTACCTGGCCAGTATCTTTACGACGAAGCGACGAATTCGTGCGTCCGGGCCAGCGGTGCTATTGGTCAGGATGGGCGTGTCACTTATTCGTTTTCGCTTTCGTCGCCTGGAACGTATCGCTTGGTGGCAGCGGTGTATTTTCCTTATCTGAATTGCCGCATTCCGATTAACGTGAACGGGGTTGATTATGTCATTGGCGAGGATGTTCCGGATTGGTATCCGTTTTTTGTCAATCCATCCCATCACTTTTTCGATTGCGGCACTTTTTCGTTTGGCACATCAAATACGATTACAGTTGGTGTTACTCAAGATTCAGCTCAAATCATGGGGTTTGTAATCTGTCGGGATTTTGAACATGGAATGTCCGGAGGAGAAGTTGAATATAACGTTAATCTTCAAGTTCCCAAAAAGAGAGGATCCGTTGTTGATGGTGTTGTTACGAAAGTGGACGCAGATATGCCGGATGAAGTAACGCTGACTGCTGAATTAATCCGTCGCCATCCTAGACCGGCGATTTTTTGGGAAGACTTGTTTGGTCCTTTTGCTGATCAAGAAGTGGAAAATTTGACGGAAACGAGTTATTACCAGAGGGCGATTACCGGTTTCCGGGCACCAAATGGACCATATCCGGTTGATGGGGCTTGTCGTGGTCCACTTCAAAATATCGGTTATTCAAATGGAACATGGCGGCCAGTTGCCGCGTCTGGAAATGATGACGCGCATGTTTATTGTGATGCTCGCAGTCA
Source organism: uncultured Bacillaceae bacterium (assembly GCA_937951955.1). Lineage (GTDB taxonomy): Bacteria > Bacillota > Bacilli > Bacillales > Caldibacillaceae > CALGAD01. Next base: position 841 of record CALGAD010000136.1, on the reverse strand, counting down.
ATCGGCGCAGTTGGTCTTGAATCGCGAGTTTTCTTTTAATGCTCATATTGAGGCTGATCTTCGAGCCTTGGATTCAAATGCGATTTATGGTATCCGTTTTTACGCGAGAAATCCTGGAACGGTCGGAAATGGTTATATTGCACAGCTTAACTATCGCAATCGAACAGTTCGACTGGTTTATGAAAGCGGCGGATCCAGTCAGGTCTTGGCGACTGCGGCCATGTCGGAAACATTGGCCAATGGATTAGGAAATCGCCATACTCTCACCGTTCGTGTTCACAATGGCCGCATAAAAATCCTGGTCGGTGCTGTTGAATATATCAATTATTCCGGTTCTTTACCTGGTTCTTTGTCTAGGGGTGCTCATGGCGTTTATGCAAATGGTACAAGAATACGTTGCTATCGCCTGCACATTGCTACAAACGACCGTTATGAACCGATGGAGAAAGTGTCAGCGATTGTTGATGGACGGGAATATGTTGCTTTAGAAGAGGACCGTCCTTATTCGTATGATGAATTGGGTTATTTGGTTTATAGCGGTTTTAATCCGGACGAAGGCCTGGGCATTAGAATTGATAATGATTACAATAACTTCCCAATTGTGAATGTTCCGTCCTGGGTCGGTGAGAAAACCGTTCGGATCCGATTGGTGGACGCCGGGGTCTGGTTGCGGAATTTCTACATTGGCGACGGTGAGGAGTATTCGATTGCCTGGAACAGCGACCTGGAAGGGTTTATAACGACTCTTGGTTTTATAAAAAATTATGGTTGTAAAGGAGTTGGTATGTGGACGATCGGCCAAGAGGATCCGCGAGTATTTACTTATCTGCCACCACCAAAC
>CALGAD010000135.1 GCA_937951955.1 uncultured Bacillaceae bacterium | reverse complement strand
TTAGTTTTGGCTCATTTTTTGTTGTTGATAATAATCTTTCAATTCATCCTCAGCCGTTGTTTCCGCCAGCGGTGCGTTACTTTTATAAGCCGAGCGGGCAATCATATGGGCGGATACGGGAGCAGTTAAAAAGACGAAAAAGATCCCGAGAATCAGCCTGATTAAAAATACCCCATCTGAAATGAGAAAATAAATGAATACCCCCAGTAAAATACTCAAAACCCCTAATGTCGTTGATTTCGATGCTGCGTGGTTTCTCGTATATACATCCGGTAAACGAATCATTCCGATGGAACTAATAAAACTCAAAATTGTACCACCTAAAATTAATATACCGGCGACAATCTCAGCGCTTCTTATCAATGACAACCCCCCGTTCAATAAAGCGAGAAAGGGCAATGGTGCCAACAAAGGAGAGAATCCCGATTAACAGGATTAAGTCGATATACGCATACGTTTCCAGGATAACCGAAAAAATGGCGATTCCTGCGATCAAGTTTATCCCGATCGTGTCTAATGCTTGAATCCGATCGGCACTGCTCGGTCCGATAATAAGACGATAAATATTCATGATGATGGCACAGGATAATAATACGAGTGCGATTGTCAGCAGGACTTTAAACATTATTTCCTCGTCACATCCTTTATCGCTTTTTCAAAAATCTTTTGGGATTTTAACACGGACTCTTTCGCTTCGCGCACATCCATCGCATGGACATACACCGATTTATTATCGGGAGTGACTTCAACAACAACCGATCCCGGTGTTAACGTGATCAGCATCGATATAAGCGTAATTTCCACTTCGCCTTCCAAATCGGTATCGATCCGAAAAATTCCTGGTCGGACATCTAATTTCGGCTGCAAAATATATTTCATCATTAATATAGCAGAAAGAATCGACTCGTAAATGAATATAAAAAACAATTTAACTGCCGCTATAAACGTATGAATATAAAATGGCTTTGTAAAAAAACGCCGCAAAAAATAGAGAATGATGACACCGATTATATACCCCGTCACAAAGGTTAATGGTGTTTGCGAATCTTGTAAAAACATCCAGAGAAAAGCGATAAACACGTTAATCAATACTTGAATGGCCAAATCCAAACCACCCCTTTCCTGCGATAAACTATCAGGGAATCGGATTTCCAGAAAATACTGCTTCAATATAAACCTCAGGATTTAGCAAACTATATGTGGCGAGATCAACGTACGGGACAAGAACTTGAGCGAATATACCGATGACGATCGTTAGTGTAGTGAGAAGAGCGACAGGGAGCATCAGGCCTTTCGTTGTTCCCTTTTCCTCTTCCACACTTAAAATCGTTTCCCCCCAGAAAGCGTTCATAAATATTTTCAACAACGAATATAAAATCATAATACTTGCCAGGAGTCCAATTGCTCCTAACCAGTAATACCCGCTCACAAAAGTCCCTTCCGTTACGAGTACTTTACCAATGAATCCACTTAAAGGAGGAATACCGGCTAAAGCTAAGATCGTGATGAAAAACATCCAACCTAAAGCAGGATGGGTACGAATTAAACCACTCATATCTTCTAATTTCGTCGTTCCTGTTAAATGAATGACAATCCCGCCTATTAAAAAAACTAAAGCTTTACTGATCATATCGTGGATTAAGTAAAAGATAGAACCGTTAAGGGCTTCAGGTGAAAAAGCGGCTAAACCGGCTAAAATAAAACCAGCACCAATCACAACGTTATACGTCAATATTTTTTTAATATCGCCGTATCCAGACGCACCGAGTCCACCAAGTATCATCGTTAACGCAGCGAGGATTCCAATGAATAAATGGGTAACATGTGTTTCATGATAAAAAATTAACGAAAACATGCGGATAATACCGTAAATCCCAACTTTCGTCAGCAATGCGGCAAAGACAGCAGCAATTACCGTTGGAGGTGCACTATATGAGCCGGGCAACCAGAAGAAGAGGAACAAACCTGCTTTTATCGATAGAACGATTAATAAGAGCAAGGAAACAGCGGTAATAAGAGCGTCCTGGCCGGTTTGGGCCACCCGCACAGATAGATGGGCAAGATTCAAAGTTCCGGTAATGGAATATAAATAGGCAATCGCAAAGAGAAATAAAGATGATGATAAAACATTGATGACAACGTATTTCATCGCTTCTCGCAATTGTTTTTTCTTCCCGCCGATGGAAACAAGGACATAAGAGGCGATTAGCAACACTTCGAAGAACACATACAAGTTAAATAAATCTCCGGTAATAAAGGAACCGTTCACACCGGTGATTAAAAAGAGAAACAACGAATAAAAATACGTTTCCTCGATTTCCGCTGAAAGAGAGTGAAAAGCGAATAATAAACAGATGAGAGCAACGACATTACTCGTTAATAATAAAAGAGCACTGAACATATCCGTAGCCAGGGTAATCCCGAAAGGCGCTGGCCAGCTACCCATTTGTACAGCCTGGACCCCTGATTGTTTAATTTCGAAAAGCAAAAGACAGTGAACAAGCGTTGTTCCGACCAGGGCGAGGAAACTCGCGGTCCGCTGTAATTGAATATATTGTTTGAACAGGATGAGAAGCATCCCGGTAAGTAGTGGAATGACGATCGGTAGTACGACAAGATTATTCATGCTCATTTCCCCTCAATTTTTCCATGTTGTCTGTACGATTCTTTTTGTACGTTCGATAACTTAATACGAGTACAAGAGCAGTAACGGCAAAATTGATCACAATGGCTGTTAAGATTAATGCTTGGGGAAGGGCATCGGTAAAGGTCGATCCCTCTTCACTTAAAAGTGGCGGACTGCCGGTTTTTAATCCCCCCATGGTGATAATTAAAAGATTTGCGGCATGGCTGAACAGGGAGATCCCTAAAATAATCCGTAACATTTCCTTTGACAAAAGCAAGTATGTGCCTATAGCAACCAGTATTCCAATTAATATAGCTACTAAAATCTCCATTATTCCCGATCCTCACTTATCGTCAAAATGATGTGTACGGCTGTTCCGACGACTGCCAGTGCAACCCCTGTATCAAAAAGGAGTGCTGTCGTGATTTCCGTTGGACCAAAAATGAGCAAATCGACTTCATAAATCCGGTGGGTTAAAAAGGGATCGCCGGATAAAAGGCCGATCATTCCAGTGAGCACGGCAATCGCTACACCAGATGCCGCGACTTTTATGAAATTCAGGGGGAGATTTTTACTAACCCGTTCCGAGCCAAAGGAGAGGTAAAATAATACAATCCCGCTGGCGATCGCCAGACCGCCGATAAACCCTCCACCGGGCTCATGATGACCGGACAAAAATAGATCGATAGCGAAAGTAAAGATAACAAAAATCGCAACTTTCGTTAACGTATGTAAAATTACATCATTAGACTTCATCCGTATCACGCTCCCTCAGTTTGAGGCGAATCAACGAATAAACACCGAGTCCGGCAATGACCAGAACGGATATTTCCAGCATCGTATCAAAGCCGCGGAAATCGACAAGTATCGTGTTAACGATATTTTTTCCTCCGGCCAGTTCGTATGAGTTTTCAAAAAAGGACGTAATCGGCATAAACCGTTTGTGATTATAGGCTAAAATTGTAAAGATCGTCACGAGAAAGCCAGTTAACACCGCGATGATTCCATTCGTCCATTTAAATTTCAACGGTTCCATTCGCTTTCCTAACTTGGGCAAATGGTAAAAACAAAGGAGAAAGAGAACCGTTGTCACGGTTTCCACGACCATTTGCGTCAGGGCCAAATCCGGCGCCCGGAAAATAACAAAGAGCATGACAACGAGGTAACCGACGACACTCAAAGCCAGAATCGCTGTAATGCGATTATTCGTTATCAGGATCGTGAGTGCCGCTAAAACAATTCCGATAAAAATAACGACATCGAGAACGCCAATTGCGTGGAAATTTTCCATCGCGAGCTGAACACGACCATTTCTTATTAGTGCTATAGTTACAGTCAAGATTAAGAAAGATAAAATATAGAGCAAATAATGCCTTAACGAACCCGTCATATAACGATTCGTAATCTTCCGGGATTGCGCTTCATAAGTGGATAAACTCCAATCATAAAGGCCATTTAACGTAAGTTTTTGTGGAAATACCCGATAAATTCTGAGCCATTTGTCTAACATTTTATACAGGGTGAATCCAACTAAAATCACACCAACTGTCATGAGAAAGGCCGGTGTCAAGCCATGCCAGATCTGGATATCACCGATCCTTGTCTGTTTGGCGGCAGGTATAATTGAATAAAGGGATGGTTGAAGAATCCATTTCGATAAAATATTCGGGAAGAAAAACACGGCAATCACCAAAAACGCCAGTAAAACAGGGGATACTAACATGCCGAAGGGCATTTCATGCACAGGTCGATTTAATTTTTGCGGCTGGAATTTCCCAGTAAATGTCTTGAATATCAGGATCATTGAATAAACGAAGGTAAATACACTAGCGATCCAGGCAAAAACCGGAAACAGAACGCCCCATTGTCCCAACCCGAATTCCTGTAAATCGGACACATCGACCATGCTCTGGAAAAACATTTCCTTACTTAAAAATCCGCCAAACGGTGGCAATCCTGCCATGGAAAAACCGGAAATCACAGCGACCGTAAATGTGACGGGCATTAACTGCAGGAGGCCACTGATTCTGCGAATATCCCTCGTTCCTGTACCCAGGTCGATGATCCCCACGACCATAAATAAGCTTCCTTTGAATACCGAGTGGTTAAACAGGTGGAAAATCGCCGCAAAAAGCGCTGTTGCGAAAATTGTAAAAAGCGGTCCTTCCTCATAATAAAACGCTAATGAACCGACGCCAAGCAACGACATAACAAGACCGAGCTGGCTAACCGTGGAATAGGCAAGGAGCGCTTTTAAATCCGTCTGCTTAATCGCCGTCCAGGAACCGTACAATAGTGTAATGAGCCCGACAACGGATACGAGCCAAAACCAGAGGCCCGTCCCTCCAAATAAGGGCGAGAAGCGGGCGACAAGATAAATTCCAGCCTTCACCATCGTCGCTGAGTGGAGATAAGCACTAACCGGCGTGGGAGCTTCCATCGCATCGGGTAGCCAGATGCTGAAGGGAAACTGGGCGGATTTCGTAAAAGCACCGATTAACAGCAATACCATCGACGGAATGAAATACGGGTGTGTCATCAAAACGCTTTTCTGGGCAATTAATTCACGAATACTATACGAATCTCCCATCATAGCGAGCAATATGATGCCCGCTAACATGAAAAAGCCCCCCGTCACTGTAATTAACAGCGCCTTCAACGCCCCTTTGCGGGATGCTTTCCGCTCGTACCAATAAGCGATCAGTAAAAAGGAGGCAATGCTCGTCAACTCCCAAAATACATACAAAACGAGGAGATGATCGGAGAAAACAACGCCCAGCATGGCGCCCATAAATAGTAATAAATAGACATAAAAATTATGTAACGCTTCTTCTTTTTCTTTGGACAAATAATATATGGAATAAAGGACAACTAAAGCGCCCATGCCTGTGATCAATAATCCGAACAACAGGCTAAAACCATCGATGGCAACCGTAAAATCAATTCCTAAGGAAGGAATCCAAGAAACCGTTTCATAAAGGGTGTTCCCCTTTAGCACTTTCGGAATATATTGCAATAAATAAATGAAAAGGATAAGTGGCACCGCAATGACAAACCAGCCGGTATGAAGACGCCGGTTGAAGGAACGATAGAAAAACGGAACAAAAAGTGCATATATTAAAGGTGCGAGAATCATTGCATGAAAGATTGACAAGAGTGCCCACTCCCTTACTTGTAAAGAATCAAATATCCGTATTTTATCCTAATTTGTTGATAAATTATCAAAGAAAAGGTAATATGCAATAAAGGTTGACGGAAACTAAGGAATCAATTATAGTCATATAAAAGCTCAGTTCATGTTTCATTTTGTACAAAATATTCCTTGAGGTGAATTTTTTTCATGAACAATGAGATAAGTCGGATGGATGAAAGTATATTAGTCTGTGTCTACTATGGTCCTAATGGTGAACGACTGATCCGACGAGGCTGTCAAATCGCCAGCATGCTCCGCTGTCCATTATATATTTTAACCGTTGACGCCAAACCTTTTGATGAAATGGATGCAGAGCAAACGTATTACATTGAAAAATGGAAACAGTTGGCGGAAGAACATAAAACAGCTGAATTTATTTTGAAAGATAACGAGCCCCGGCCAGTAGCGAAAGTCATTGCCGAAGTCGCCCGGAAAAAGCATGTGACGCAAATTATTCTCGGGCAAACGGCGCGCAGTCGCTGGGAACAAATTACAAAAGGTTCTTTAATAAACACGCTTTTAAAGGAAATCCCATTTGTCGATTTGCACATCATTTCAGTCGGTCGCTATATTAAAGATGAAGAGGGGTTATACGATAAAGGTGTTCGTGCCTATCTTGTCAAGGATGGAGAGTTTTACCGGCTGACATTTAACCATACAAAAGATACCATTTATGAAGGAATCTTTTTTAAAGAACACGGTACCGATTTCGATAATGGTATTTTCAAATTCATGAAGGATAAAGAAACGCTACAAGTTTATGTCAATGATGGAATCGTTAAAGATTTTACGAATGTGGAAATGAATGAGCCGAATTATATTGAAAATTCATAGTTTGCCAGACTCCACACGATTTGTGGAGTTTTTCATTTTTCATTTATAAATTCACATCGATTTTTATCGGAATGTTTTCCTTTTTATCGATACCAATATAATGGAGAGTTTCGCTAGGGGAATGATGATTAAAGATGGCCATCAGTAGTGAAATGGCAACACCTTTCAGATAAGCATGATAGCCAAATGTTTTGCGCAATGAATGGGTCCCGATTCTTCCTTTTATCCCTGCCTGGATAGCAGCCTTCTTGATAATGCGATAAGCTTGCTGGCGGCTGATCGGCAGGTTATCTTTTCGCGATTTAAACAAATAGTCACCTTGCTGCAAGCGTTCATGGACAATATATTCTTCCAAGGCTTCTCTCACTTTATCATTCAAGTAAAAGGTTTTTTCCTTCCCCGTTTTGCAATCACGTAATCGCAAGAATTGCTTCGCATGTTGTCCGTCCCAAACATCGGCCACCGATAACTGTAACAAATCACCAACGTTGATACCGGTATTGATGCCTAATACAAAAAACACATAATCCCGTAAAGAAGACTTGCGTAAAATGGATTTCATCAAGTTGATTTGCTCGACATCTTTGATCGGATCAACGTACTCCACGCAATTCCCCTCCGCTCATGTAACATAAGTAAATTTTAGCAAAGGTTATGTTACATTACAAACATATTGCATTGCGAATGGTTGTAAATTTTTAAGTGAAGTCTGATCAAAAGCCAACCATCAATTCAACTAAATTGCCAGAATATATTCCAATTCCCACACTAACCCTATGTATTATTTCAAAGTATCATAATGTAAATTTATCAGTCGACCTTCAGTTTCTCACTAAAAGAAAAAAGCCCCTGATTCAGGGGTGAACAAGGTTACACCATTATGAATATGCATGTTCTTTACTTTGGAAGAACGTTTTCATCGCATAATACACATCGGATTTTTGCCGGAGAATGTAATAGCGAAACCGTTCGTCTTTTATCGAACGATAGGCTGACATCAGTGTGGAATGACGATTGTATTGGTTCACTTCTCCATAGCCAAACATATTGGACCGGTCCATCAATGTTTTCACCAGTTGTAGACAGCGACCATTATCAGAGGACAGGTTATCTCCATCGGAAAAATGAAACGGGTAGATGTTGTAATGGGTTGGATGGTATTTTTCATCAATGAGTTCCAGCGCCTTGCGATACGCGGATGAACAGATCGTTCCACCACTTTCTCCCTTTTTAAAGAACTCTTCTTCCGTTACAACCTTCGCTTCGGTATGATGGGCAATAAATTCAATCTCGACCCGTTCATATTTTGTGCGCAAAAAGCGCGTCATCCAGAAGAAAAAGCTGCGTGCCATATATTTTTCCCACTGTCCCATGGAGCCGCTCGTATCCATCATCGCTAATACGACCGCTTTGGACTCGGGTTTTTTCACTTCGTTCCACGTTTTAAATTTAAGATCTTCGGGAAAAATTGGATGGAAACCTGGATTGCCTTGCAATGAATTCCGTTTAAAGGCTGCTAAGAGCGTCTTCTTTTTGTCGATATTCCCCATCAGTCCTGTTTTCCGGATATCATTAAACTCAATATCCTCCACAACGAGATCGTGCTCTTTCTTTTGCTGCAAATTCGGCAGTTCCAGTTCTTTAAATAACGCTTCTTCCACTTCCTCCAGGGAAATTTCCGCTTCGTAATAATCCTCACCCGGCTGATCTCCGGCTCCCTGCCCTTTTCCGGGGCCTGCCGCTCCTTCGCCTTCCCGATAAATCACATCGCCAACTTGACTGTCCCCATCTCCCTGGCCGACATGTTTATTTTTATCGTAGTTATAACGAATTTTATATTCATCCAAAGAGCGGATTGGAATTTTGATCACATTTTTACCGTTTGATAATATTATGCTTTCTTCAGTGATTAAATCGGGCAAGTTCTTTTTGATCGCTTCCTGGACCTTTTCCTTATGTCGCATTTGGTCTTCATGGCCTTTACGATGGAGGGACCAGTCTTCTTGAGAAATCGTAAATTGATTCTTATCCAAAGGTTTCATTCCATTCCCTCCTTATTTTTTTGACACAATTTTTCCTTGCCATGCATAGACTATACTGTCTGCCCTCTGCCAGAAGTTCCATTCGCTATCTCCCAAAAGGGATAACATCCCTTGAATTATTCTATATTATGCAGTCCTATAGCAAAAATTCACTCGAATTTCGATTATTTCACTGGACAAACTGCGAGGAAATGGATCATCATTTGTGAAAAGGCTACAGGAAAATGTCTTTTGATCCCTGTAGCCTTTTTCGAATTCCATAATCAATCACATCGTGATCTAGTGCTGCCAACTCCTTCTTAACCGCACGCATTGTTCAGTAATTTTATCCCTATATTTTCCTCCACTAATTTTTGAAGTCAAAAAAAATTCCGTACCAGACGGTCCGGAACGTTTTAACGGTTCAACAAGCTACCGACATATCTGAGCAATTCATTAGCCGATGTCGAGTTATAGCCGTATTCGTCGATTAACCGCGCGATCACTTCATTGATTTTCTTTAACTGTTGCTCATCGGGCGTTTTTGTCGATGTCGTGATTTTTACTACATCTTTCAAATCGGCAAATAATTTTTTCTGAATGGCTTCCCGCAGACGATCATGGGAGTTGTAATCGAATTTTTTCCCTTTGCGGGCGTAAGCCGAAATGCGGATTAAGATTTCTTCACGGAAGGCCTTTTTGGCATTTTCTGAAATACCGATTTGCTCTTCAATCGAGCGCATTAATTTTTCATCCGGATTAATTTCCTCACCGGTTAAAGGGTCGCGCAGCTTTGTTTTATTACAGTAAGCTTCGACATTATCTAAATAATTATCCATCAATGTTTTTGCTGATTCTTCATAGGAATAGACGAATGCTTTCTGTACTTCTTTCTTCGCGATCTCATCGTATTCTTTCCGGGCGAGGGAGATGAAATTTAAATATTTTTCTTTTAATTCTGACGTGATGGATGGATGTTGATCGAGGCCATCTTTTAATGAACGGAGTACATCTAATGCGTTAATTGAATTCGTATCTTTTTTAATAATCGCTGAGGAAATGCGGTTGAATACGTAGCGAGGATCAATCCCGTCCATTCCCTCATCCGGATATTCCTTTTTCAGTTCCTCAACATCGATCGAACTGAATCCTTCGACACTTTCTCCATCATAAAGGCGCATTTTCTTGATTAAATCAATATCGCCCCGTTTCGGCTCTTTCAGTCTCGTTAAAATTGTGAACATCGCCGCTACCCGCAACGTATGGGGCGCGATATGGACATCTTTCACATCACTTTCACGGATCATTTTTTCGTAAATTTTTTCTTCTTCGGAGACTTTCAAGTTGTAAGGGATCGGCATGACGATAATTCGGGAATGGAGGGCTTCATTTTTCTTATTGGAAATAAAGGAGCGATATTCCGCTTCGTTCGTATGGGCAACAATTAACTCATCGGCACTGATGAGGGCAAAACGTCCAGCTTTAAAGTTTCCTTCTTGTGTTAAAGAGAGTAAGTGCCATAAAAATTTCTCATCACTTTTTAACATTTCCTGAAATTCCATGATGCCGCGATTCGCCTTGTTTAACTCGCCGTCGAAGCGATACGCGCGCGGATCTGATTCCGAACCGTATTTGGCGATGGTGGAAAAATCGATACTGCCTGTTAAATCAGCAATATCCTGGCTTTTCGGATCCGATGGACTGAACGTACCGATCCCGATCCGTTTATCCTCTGAAAAGAAGATTCGTTCTACCATTACATCTTCGATCCGTCCGCCATACTCCTGTTCAAGACGCATGGTGTTTAAGGGGGACAGGCTGCCTTCTATGCGAATGCCATATTCTTCGTAAAAATCATCCCGCAATTCGGGGGGAATCAAGTGCAACGGATCTTCATGCATCGGACATCCTTTTATCGCATAGACCGCTCCCCGATCGGTGCGAGAGTATGCTTCCAAACCGCGTTTTAACAAAGTGACCAGACTCGATTTACCACCGCTCACCGGACCCATTAAGAGCAATATCCGTTTCCTGACGTCCAGACGTTTGGCTGCCGGGTGAAAATATTCCTCCACTAACCGCTCTAATGCTTCATCCAGTCCGTATAATTCATGGCTAAAAAATTTATAAATTTTCCGGCCATCGACTTCTTCAACCCCAGCATCCTTAATCATATTATAAATACGGGCGTGAGCTGATTGAGCGACCCAAGGTTTTTCCTTCACAATGTCCAGATACTCGGCAAATGTGCCTTCCCATCTTAACCTTTCCTCTTCTTCCCGGATTCTCGCGATTTTGTCTAAAATAGACATGAAAAATTCCACCCCATTCGTAAATAATCAACCCTCGGGCATGCTATTTCCCGGACTTTCTTTATCTATACGAATACTTATATGTACCCGTACAAGAAAAAATGATTAGGAAAAATCCAATGTACAATTGTTTTATCTTTTCAGAAAAGTAAGGTATAATAAATTATACTTAAAATCGGTTAGGGAAAATTCAGGGAAGGGAGAAATCATCGATGTGGCGGACACTGATCATTTTAGGGGTAGCCCTTGCATTTTTAATTGCCATGTTTACAGCAGGTTATGAGGATAAACCACGTACATATAAGAGGTAAAAAATCATTTTTTTCTAAGCATAATTCCTTGTGATTAACCATTAAACAGTGGTTCATTTCATTTTGTAACAAATGCCCCTCTCACAATTTTGATAAAAAATAGGTGCCAGTCTATGCCGGCACCATTTTTTTATGCAAATATAGATTTATTGCCCGGAGCAACTAATGTTTATTCATACCCTTTTCCTGGACAAAATCATGCATATATGTCCGGGTTGGCGTTGCCAGGGTTTTTGCCATTTGTCCGGTCCAGGTGTCGTTCCGCTTTCCACCGGTTCGCTTTACATAATAATTCCGCACCGTTTCATTGTACGCTTCCAGTTGTTTTTGCAGGACATCTTTGTTCCTGTCATAAACGTTCTCATGATAAATATGTTCGAAGGGCAGGCGCGGTTTTTGTTCATTGATTTTTGCCGGATAACCGACGACTAAACCGAATAACGGAATGACCCGCTCCGGGATTTCCAGAAGTTCACATACTTCACGAAGATTATTCCGCAAGCCCCCGATATAGCAAATACCGAGCCCCATCGATTCCGCGGCAATGGCAGCATTTTGGGCTGCGAGGGCAGCATCGATCAAACCCACCATGAATTTTTCCGTCGTTTCGATTGTCGGGATAACATCGGTATCTTCCAGCTCACCGATGAGTTGATGACGGTAAAAATCAGCGCAAAAAATAAAGAAATGGCCGCTTTTTGCGACATAACCCTGGTTTCCTGAAAGTTCGGCGAGTTTTTCCTTTTTCTTTTCATCTGTCACACCAATAATGGAATACGCTTGAATATAGCTTGATGTCGATGCACGCTGAGCGCAGGAGACGATCGTTTGAATTTGTTCTTCCGTCAGTTTCTGATCGGTAAATTCCCGAACCGAGCGATGGGATAGAATCGTTTCAATCACTGCATTCATTGCTGTCCTCTCCTTATTCAGTATCTCTTTCTCAAAACTTAGTTAATCAGAATTTATTATATTAAGCAAATAAGACATGTTTCGAAAAAATTAAAACTGGCTAGTTTTCCAGCCAGTTATTTTAAATCGCGGAAGTTTTGTTGTCTTAATGCCTCATATACTAAAATAGCTGCGGTATTGGATAAATTTAAGGAGCGAATCTTATCGTTCATCGGAATGCGCAATATCCGGTCCTTATTTTTGTCCAGCAAATCTTTCGGTAACCCTTTCGTCTCCTTACCGAAAATAAAATAATAGTCCTTTTCTAGATCGGAAAAATCAAAATCCGAATACGGTTTGACCCCGTCAGTTTCAATATAGTAAAATTCGCCCTCATTTTTTTCAAAAAATTCATCGATCGAATCGTAATACGTAATGTCAACATATGGCCAGTAATCAAGCCCCGCCCTTTTAAGCATTTTGTCATCCGTACTGAATCCGAGGGGACGGATTAAATGTAATTTCGTACCTGTGCCCGCACAAGTTCTCGCGATATTTCCGGTGTTTGCTGGAATTTCTGGTTGATATAAAACGACATGATTGGCCACAATTTCCACCTCTTCTATCTCTATAATGAATCTATTTTTCCGGCATAATCATACATGAATCAAGAATCGTCGACAATTGTAAAAAACTTATACTGGATATTTTCTGTATAGGCCGTCGAATCTTCATACGACCAGTAACGCATCCGGCTATTCGACGTATGGGCATTCACCAGGGGCATCCCGTTCGCATCCTTTGCCGTCACGATGGTATTATGGTTGAAACGACCGTCGCCTTCAAAGTCGTAACAAATAACATCCCCTAATTGCAATTCCCGGGGATCTGCGACTTCCCTGGCCCGCAGACCTGTTTTGGACGTGCCCAGATACCAGCGCAAAGAATGGGCAACAGCCCAGCTGTAGCTCCAATTATCACCGCGATACCACCAGCCCTGCGACCGATTGGGGTAACCCCGCATCGGTGCGCCACCGGCATAGAGGCATTGGGAGATATAGTTCGTGCAATCATCCGTAAACTTGCGAAAAGCAGGATTATAGTCGTTCCACCAGCGCTCGGCATACTGGACCGCCTTTAGCCGATCGTAAATATACGTTTGCCGGGTAAGATCGTTTGTTTCATCACTGGTGAACTTCAGGAATTTCCCCGCATTTGCTTGTTCAGGTACGCTTTCCTTATCAGACATGAGTTTTCCATTATAAAAAACCGCAGTTCGTTCTTCCACTTCTTCTTCAACAATCACGGAGTCTTTTTGTTTAATAACGTATAAAAAGTGAACATCATACTTAATTTCTGTCCGCTGATCGGTTTCATTTTTTTTGCGGACTTTCCCCTTTGCCTTCGTTCTCAGCAATTGTGCGTTGCGTTTATTTAACAATTCCAATTTCCGGACGACTTTTCGGTCCTTGCTCTTTTTATTATTGACTAATTCGTCGACCCGGCGCTCGAGTAAATTTTGTAATTGTTTGATCATCCTGACACACCCTTTCTCCACTATAAAAGGTATGTCAAAGATGAAAAAATAACTCAAAATTGTTCGAGTGCCTTTTGAATTTCCGTGATCACTTCATCCTCTTTTTCTTTCGCCAGGGCAGATAATAAAATGGACCTGGCCTCATCATTGGCGATTCTCCCCAGGGCGTAAGCAGCCGTTGCACGAATCATCGGACGCGGATCTTTTATAATCACTTCCCGTAATTCTTCCAGGGCCGATTCATCACGAAAATGAGCGATTGCTAAAATGGCATTGCGCTGAATCGGCTTCTTCCCGCGCCAGGAACCGGCCATATGACCGAATCTTTCTTTAAATTCCCGGTTGCTGATTCCTAATAAAGGTTTCAGTAACGGTTTCGCCTCTTCCGGATCCGGTTCAAATTCTTCATGAATATGAAAATCGACACCCCGATTGAAGGGGCAGACTTGCTGACATGTATCACAACCGTAGAGACGATTCCCTAAAACACCGCGATATTCTTCCGGGAAGGAATCCTTCGTTTGGGTTAAATAAGAAAGGCAAATTTTCGCATTAATTTGCCCGCCCTGTACTAACGCCCCTGTCGGACAGGCATCGAGGCATTTCGTACAGTCGCCACACTGGCTTTCCAGCGGTTCATCCGGTTCAAAGGGGATATTCGTGATCATCTCCCCCAAATAAACGAAGGAGCCGAATTCCGGCGTGATGATCGCACAATTTTTACCGCTCCAGCCAATCCCCGCTCTTTCCGCTACAGCCCGGTCTGCCAGTTCTCCCGTATCCACCATGGATTTACAGCGTGCTTCTGGATAACGGGAAACAATGTATTCTTCCAATTTTTCAAGCCGATCCCGTAACACATCATGATAATCCTGCCCCCAAGAAGCGCGGGCAAAAATCCCCCGTCTGGCGCCTTTAACACCGCGGACATTTTCTTTCATCCGGCTAGGATAGGCCAGGGCGATGGAGATGATGGACGCGGGCTTATCAAAAATTAAAGCGGGATTTGTCCGTTTTTCAATATCCGGCTCTTCAAATCCCGAATGGTAATTCAATTCCCGCTGTCTAATCAATCTCGCCTTTAATGTCGTAAAGGGATCTGCTGTTGTAAACCCAATTTTATCGATACCGATTGTTCGGCTAAACGCAATAATGTCTTCTTTTAATTGTTGGAAGTCCATTTTTCATCTCCCTAAAAATGAGGTCTTATACCTCAAAGGTCAATATATTTCATATTGTATCATAGCTGGTGCTGATCCAGATTTCTAATTTTTTCCGCATAACGAAAAAACGCAATGCTTCGTTCATTACGAACCGAAACACTGCGTTAGCCAATATGTAGTATGGAGCGGGTGATGGGAATCGAACCCACGACTACAGCTTGGAAGGCTGTTGTTTTACCACTAAACTACACCCGCAAAATGCATGTAAAGCCGTTTTCTATTTTTCATATAAACGATAAAAATTCCTAACTATTTCTGCATTGTGAAAGTCAGGAATTAAATGAAGGCATATAATTGACTGCATTGTTTAATATACCATGCTTATTACTATTTGTCCAGTGTTTTTGTCGATTTCTGTCACTTGTTATTTTAAATTGGCAAATGGCGCCTGTCCTTGAATGAACAAACATCCATTTCTTCCTGATCGTGTTTTTTAATAAATAAGGAAAGTAGCGAAAATCGCTACTCTCCCAAATTTTTATTTTTTATGAAGTGGCGTAAACTGGCGAACGAAGCTAGCCATTGTCCGTACCATAACACCGGTAGCGCCGGCCGGACCTAAATCATGGTTCGTACGGGTCGTGGCGGTGCCGGCAATATCTAAATGAACCCATGGTGTTTCTTCAGCAAATTCCCCGACAAACGCGGCGCCCATGATCGCATGGCCTTCCCGGGTCGGAGAATTGTTTAAGTCAGCGATTTTACTATCGCGCACCTTTTCACGATCGTTTTCTGTTATCGGTAATAGCCATAACATTTCCCCGGTCTCGCGAGAGCTAGCCAACACTTGTTCATACAGGGAATCGTGATTGGTGAAAGCCCCCGTTTTATCCGTACCAAGTGCGGTAATTACCCCACCGGTTAAAGTCGCCGCATCTATTAATACGTCGGCACCGCATTGTTTGGCGTAAGTAATGGCATCCGCCAGTACTAACCGACCTTCCGCATCCGTATTCAATACTTCGACCGTTTTCCCGCTGAGGGTTGTGATCACATCATCCGGCTTAAACGCGGCGCCGTTTACCATGTTATCGGTGGCAGGAATGACCGCAAGCACATTTTGCTCAGGTTTCAATTCGCCAATGATCTCCATGGCTCCGAGAACGGCAGCCGCACCACCCATATCCGTTTTCATCCCAACCATGCCGGTTTTCGGTTTTAACGAATATCCGCCGCTATCATAGGTGATACCTTTTCCGACGAGACCGATCACATCGTTCCACTCATCTTTGCCCTGGTATTTCAACGTGATTAACTGCGGCTCTTCACTGGAGCCCTGGTTAACGGCTAAAATAGCCCCCATACCGAGACGTTCCATCTCTTCTTTCCCTAGAATTTCTAGCTCAAAGTCGTATCGTTGCGCCAACTTTTTCGCATAATCCGCCAGATCACTGGCCTTCAAGAAGTTAGCCGGTGTATTGACCAGGTCCCGGGCAGAATTCGTTGCTCTGCCGTAAATTTCACCGATGGTTAAATACGTTTGAATCTGTTCCGGACTTTCCTCACTATAAACGGTTACCGTCTTTAATTCCGGCATCTTTTGATGGTTCTTTGTCTTATACCCTTGGAAGCGATACGTGGCAAGGGCTAATGCTTCGGCCATTAAATGAGCGGCATCCGTTCCTTTGATATTTTTCGTGAGGAACGTATCGAGATGGACACTTACAGAAGCAACGCTCGCTTCATACACTTTTTGAAACGCTTTTCCAAATGCTTCCCGTAGAGTGTCCTTCTCCAGTGAATTTTTCTTTCCTAAACCGACGAATAAAAGGCGTTTAAAACCAGAAAAACCTAATGTATGTATAACTGTTAATTGCTTCTTTTTACCGGAAATATCGCCAGTTTGCACAAGTTCTTGCAATTCTCTCTGGAACGTCGGATCGAGATCGCAGAACCAATTGCCGAACTTTTCCTCTTCATCAAAAACACCAATGAGTAAAAACTCATCTTTTTTTCTAAAATCGATTTTCGTTTGTATTGTAAACAAATCGTCACCCCCAACACCCATTATAACGGATGAATGAAAAGTTGGAAATGATCCTTCGAAAGGGGTGATTAAAAAAGAAAAACGGGATTGCCCCGTTTATAGCTCTATCGTTCTATCGAGCCAGCAATTCCACCATCTTATTCTTCCGTTTCAAAGCCAAGCTGGGAACGGAACACTTGCATCGATTCATCTTCATTCATCGCCTGCAATTCCTCATCCGTTAAGGACCCGTCCCCCATCTTGACGACATACACTTCAACAGTTTTCTTGCCCCATTCATTATAAACATCTTCAACGGTTTCAAAATACAAATCAATTTTATTTCCCTTAATGGCTCCACCTTTATCGGCCACAACACCATATCCATAGTCCGGGATAAAAAGTACCGTTCCGATTGGAAAAATGTTTAAATCGGCCGCTATCGTTGAATATAAATCCCGTTTTACCGTAACTCCTGAATACGTAATCCCATAGGAAGGATCCCCCGGGTGTTTTCCCGTTGATTCATATCCTGCAGTATATCCCGTTGCCACAACCGTTGTACTCGGATAGTCTTCCCAGTTAAAAGCCTCTTCCAGCGGTGGCACTTCTCCTTCAATCTCTTCACTCGAAGAAATTTCTGTTTTCGGTGAAAAAGCAGATTTTAAGCTTTTTAAACTAACCGACAGCTTCTTTAACGAATGTTCATGGATATTGACGCCTATATTTTCACCATTGAGCAAATCATGTTCTGCTGCTTTGACTCCGGTTACGTGCATGATAGTCGTCAAAAGGGCAATGATGAACAAGATCGTCATCACGAACCTTTTGAACCAGATTTTTTTATTTGTTACCATTTTTTTCACTCCTCCCGAATCTATTTCTTTCCAGAAAGAGATAGATTTATTCATAGAGGGAGGAAGTTTTTGTTATTTTAAAAATATAAAAAATAATTTAGACAAAAATAAAAAGCCCGATTGCTGGGCTTAAAACATTTGGTAGCCTTTTTTTCGCAAAGTTTTAATCGCAAGTCCTGAAAGAATCGAACCTAATAAACCGCAAGATAGTATGATAAGGTCCGTTAAAAACAGTCCGGTTAATTGATCCCAAAGGTGCTGGAACGATTGTACAGGTTCACGGAAATAATTAATGACACGTATATCATTGACAATGAATAAAATGATAATTGGATAGATTATCGTCATCATCCAGGTCGTACGGAACAACATATTTAAAATAAATCCAATGCCAAAAAAAAGAACGAAATAGAGAACCATTGAGATTATAAATTGCATGATTTGAACGATCATTCCCTGTCCCCCCGTGGTTTTCAAAATCAGTTTACAATCTCGAGGACAAGGAGTCAAACAAAATTGTTTTTTCCGAAAACTCTAACGCTCATCTTTTGATTTTCCCGTCCCGTGACAACAGGGACATGTTTCAGTGCCGCCGAGTAGCAGTTGAAAATAACCGGAACCGGAACAATATTCGCACGTATCCTTTTTAACAGCGACTGTCATCTGCCTCCTCCTTTCTTGAAAAGGTGTTTCACATATAGAGTGATTGCACATACTTTAGCAAATTTCCACCCGATTAAAAAGTCTGAAAAATCAGTAAATTTGTGCGATGTAAACGGAACCAACAGGTGATTTCTTTGATTTTCTAATTAAATTGCATTTTTTTATGCTTTTAAATATATGTCTATGTACAGCGGTAAAGTGTGAAAACGGGCAGACTGGTTTACTTCTCGATTAAGAATGGAATATACTAAAAATTGGACAAACTCGCTTTGAACATGATTTAGGGGGAATCAAATTGAAAGAAGATAAACAAATATACGATATAACGGTAATTGGTGGTGGTCCGACCGGTTTATTTACGGCATTTTACGGAGGATTGCGCTCGGCATCCGTTAAAATCATAGAAAGTCTTCCGCAGTTAGGCGGGCAATTGTCTGCCCTTTATCCGGAAAAATACATTTACGATGTCGCCGGTTTTCCCAAAATTCGTGCCCAGGAACTCGTCGATAATCTCATCGAACAGAGTAAGATGTTTAATCCGACCATTTGCCTGGAACAATCGGTCCAGACGCTGGAAAAAATCGATGGTAACCTCATTAAACTGACAACGGATAAGGAAATTCATTATACAAAAACAGTCATCATTACCGCCGGCAACGGTGCCTTCCAGCCGCGCAAATTAAAAATCGCCGGTGCCGAACAATACGAGTCAACAAATCTCCATTACTTTGTGAATGATTTATCACGATTTAAAGATAAAAAGGTCGTTATTTTCGGTGGCGGGGACTCGGCCGTCGATTGGGCGTTAATGCTGGAATCCATTGCTAAAAAAGTAACGATCGTCCATCGCCGTGACAAATTCCGCGCCCACGAAAGAAGTGTGGAACAGTTGCTCAATTCCTCCGTTGAAGTCATCACTCCTTTTGTTCCCGTCGAATTAATTGGCGATGGTGAAAAAATCGAGCAAGTCGTCTTGCAAGAAAATCGGGGCGAACGAACACAAACGCTTGATGTTGAGGAAGTGATCGTCAATTACGGCTTTGTCTCCTCCCTCGGCCCGATCAAGGACTGGGGATTGGAAATTGAAAGAAATTCTATCGTTGTTAATTCCAAAATGGAGACGAATATCCCGGGCGTCTATGCATGTGGTGATATTTGTACGTACGAAGGAAAAGTAAAACTCATTGCAACAGGTTTCGGTGAAGCACCCATTGCCGTTAGCAACGCCAAACGATATATCGATCCGAAAGCCCGACTGCAACCGATGCACAGTACGGCCATGTTTGATAATTGACGTTTTTTTCGAAAGGTGAATGATTTTACTGAAAGTTATATGCATTGACGACTTATCTATATACTTGGAAATTCAATAATTCATCAATGTATGTATTTAATTTAGACAAGTGAATAGATTAAATGGGCAGCCGGTCGTCACGATGACTTTAAGCTGCCCTTTCTTCTTTTACTCGGAGTTCCGGGGAATAAGCATAGCGATATCCCATTTCATTCTAAATTCTTTGTCTGCGTACCTTTCAATCCTATTAAACGGTTCCCACACTCCTCTAAATTTCAAGAAACGTTAAAGGAAATGTCAACTTGAATGTATTTTCCTGTTTCTCCCGCTAGAAATCAATCGTACCTTCAATGAGACGGACGATGTTTTTTCATTTTTATCAAAAAAATGCTGCCTGATTGAAGCAGCATTTTTCAAGAGATTATTAGCATTTTTCTGGTGTACCGGTTACTTTCGCTGTACGGAAGGAGCTTCCGCATCCGCAAGTGTACACCGCATTCGGGTTATCGATGGTAAACCCGCCACCTAATAACGATTCTTTATAGTCAATCGTCGTACCGTTTAAAAGCGGAGCATGTTCTTTATTCACTAAAACCCGGACACCGTGTTGTTCGGATAATTCGTCATTTTCTTTTACTTCATAATCGATATCCAACCCATACGATAAACCGGAGCAGCCCCCACCGTGAATCGATACACGGATATACGCATTCTCTTCGTTATTTTCTTTTAACATATCTTTAATTTGATATGCTGCTGCTTCCGTTAATTGCACCGTGTTTGCCACCTGAAATACCTCCTTTATTCAATCATAATCCCATTGTATTTACAGTATATACAGTCTTTTGCTAATTCTCAACTAATCGAAAACAGCACATTATGCATCGTCATCTTCCATTTTAGACGAACGATCAATCATTGTCACATTCCTGTACAAAGAAGTTTATCCCCTCGTACGGTAAAGAATTGCTTGCAGAAGATTTTCTCCACCACTACTTGACAAAAATCATTCCTAATAGACAATAAAAACTGGTAAAGTCCTCAATTTTGTCCAATATATCAACTTAGTTGTTATTTTCTTATAATTTCGATATAATTTTTTGTGTGCGAAAATTATGTCTTTTTTAATTTTTTATTAGAAAAATATAATATCAATAAAATAGATTGTTAAAGTTAGTAACAAAGAAGACAAAGGGGAAAAGAGGATGAAGAAATTAGCTTTACTGGGTGGCGGTTATGGGGGTATGCGGATTTTGCAGCGGCTTTTTGCCAGCGGGATACCGGATGACTACGAAATTATTTTGATCGATCGAACTCCATACCATTCTTTGAAAACCGAATTTTACGCATTAGCAGCAGGAACGATTCCCGATCATCTTATTCGCGTAGCTTTTCCGGAACACGAAAAGTTAACGATTTGTAATGCAGAAGTGACCCGCATTGATCTGGACAATCATCGCATTGAACTGGAAGACCACGAAGATATTGAGTATGATGAGCTCATCATCGGATTAGGTTGTGAAGATAAATATCATAACGTTCCCGGAGCTGACGAGTATACGCATAGTATCCAAACGATTCGTCAAGCCCGAAAAACGTATACGACCTTGAATAATTTACCGATGAATTCATCGGTTGCCATCGTAGGTGCAGGACTGAGCGGGGTGGAACTGGCTAGCGAATTGAATGAATCCCGACCGGATTTGACGATTTATCTTTTTGATCGCAAGCCGGTTATTTTAGGTACGTTCCCGGAGAAAATCAGTAATTTTGTTAATGACTGGTTTGTTGAACACGGCATTAAAGTGATCAATAATGCCAATATCACAAAAGTAGAAAAAGGGCTTATTTATAACCATAATGAACCGATTCCCGTAGATGTCACGGTCTGGACGGCAGGTATCCAACCGAATAAAATCGTTCAGGAGCTGGATGTAGAAAAGGATGACAGCGGCCGCATCGTCTTAACACCCCATCACTACATCCCTGAATATCCGAATGTATACGTCGTTGGCGACTGTGCCAGTTTGCCCTTTTCACCGAGTGCGCAATTAGCAGAAGCACAGGGAGAGCAAATCGTTGAAGTGATATTAAAGCGCTGGCGGGATGAAGAGCTGGAGGAAGAATTGCCGGAAATCCGTTTGAAAGGGACATTAGGTTCCCTCGGAAAAAAGCAAGGATTCGGACTGATCAATGAAATTCCGTTAACCGGACGAGTACCGCGTTTATTAAAATCAGGTGTGCTCTGGCTGTATCGTTTTCACAATGGTTAAGTAACGTCGTAAAATGAAAATCCTGATGGAATTGCGAAATGATTTCTTGCCTTTGTTTTGTATCGATAAATAAAACCGGCTTTTCAGTTATGCTTTCATCGCAGCGATGAAACGCTTCATCAACGAGCCCCTTCTACTTAATCATTTACAAAATGAGCAGAACATAATAAAATAGAACAAAATGGTTATTTTGAACGCAAAGATTTATTCACATGAATGAAAGGAGCGAGAGCCTTGTCCAGTCTTGAAATCAGACAGCAAGTGGAAGAAGTTTTAGACAAACTGCGGCCATTCCTCCTTCGTGAAGGCGGAGATTGTGAATTAGTCGATATCGAAGATGGTGTCGTTAAGCTACGCCTCCTCGGCGCTTGTGAAAACTGCCCGAGTTCAACGATTACATTAAAAGCTGGAATAGAGCGGGCTTTAGCAGACCATGTACCGGGAATAAAAGAAGTCGAACAAGTATTTTAATCAAAAAATAAAAACGGGGCTGTCCAAAAAGTAAAATTATTTCAAGTTGAACTAAACTAGAATGTTGATTTATCAAGGTTCTTGAACAAACAAAAAGGGCATCCAAAAGTCGAAAATACGACTTTTTGGACAGCCCCTTTTATTTTTTATTAGCAAATTCCTTTAACGAAGGGCTTCTTCATTGAGGATATTTACAGGGTCCTTTCCTTCAAGGATCGCTTTAATATTTTCGTAGCAGCGTTCCATCATCTTCATCCGTGTTTCAACGGATGCACTGCCGATATGCGGAAGCGCGACAACATTATCAAACTGTAATAACGGATGGTCCGCATCAATCGGTTCTTTTGCAAACACATCAAGGCCAGCGCCGGCAATTTCACCGGTTTTTAACGCCTCGATTAAATCTTCCTCAACGACAACCGCTCCCCGACCTACATTGATGAAATAGGCGGTTTTCTTCATCTTCTTAAATACATCGAGGGTAAACATACCCTTCGTTTCTTCCGTCAGCGGCGTTAAACATAAAACGAAATCGGACTCCTGGACTAAGTCATCAAATGAACGATATTCGACTCCTAAATTTTTCTCCGCTTCCAGTTTACGGTTCCGATTATGATAGAGCACTTTCATCTCAAAGCCAAGGGCCCGTTTGGCAACCGCTTCACCGATTTTACCCATTCCAACGATACCGAGAGTTTTATGATGGACATCACCACCAGCCATAAATAGCGGGCTCCAGCTTTTCCATTGACCGGTTTTTACACATTCGACTGCTTCAGGAAGCCGTCTTGCCGTCATTAACATTAAAGAAAAGGCTAAATCCGCCGTCGTATCGGTTAAAATATCCGGGGTATTGCAAACGGCAATACCTCTTTTCGTTGCTGCCTGAACATCAATATTATCAAAACCAACAGCTAAATTAGCGACGACTTTTAAATTTTTGGCCACTCCCAGAACTTCTTCATCAATCCGGTCCGATAACATCGTTAATAAAGCATCCGCTTTTTCTGCCTCTTGTAATAAGACCTCCCGCGGAACCGGTTCTTCTTCATGATCCCAAACATGGGTTTCAGCAAAATTCTGGAACTTCTCGATGATCGCATCAGGAAGTTTTCTTGTTATATAAATATAAGGTTTCGTCAATGCAAGTCACCTCTTCTGTAGTCTCTCTTTCTTCATTTTAACCTATAGAAGAGGGATATGACCATTATTTTACTAGCCACTCGGGTATCGGGAGGTCCGTCCTCTCGATTGACACATCAAAGATGCGTTGAAAATCTCCGAGTATCCTTTCGTATTTCTCACTGATCGCCAGATATCTTTGTAGTCTGTTAAAAAGCACTTCCTTTTCTTTCTTTTCCGGATAAAAATAATAGTCCTCTACTATTTCAAAATAATGGATGGGGAATAACAGCCGGGAATAGAGCAGACGCCATGTCATGCTGGATAACGGAAGATAGGTTTGGTATTCTTTTAAAAACGTGCGGGCATGTTGTAGTCCCGCGCCCTCTTGTAAAATAAACGGGCGAATATACTCGGCCAGATCTCTTGCGGGATGATCGAATACCCAATCGAACGGGTTTTTCCAGAGACTTTTCTCTGACCATGTATTCGCGTTGAATCGTTCATGACAAATCGTACCACGATCAAAAGTTCCCAGGGGTGTATCGAGGATCGTATCGGTGAAATATTGGAGAGCATTTTCCGCCAGACCGGCATAATAGGGGAAGGATAGAACAAACGATTCATCAAATTTCGTTGCCAGATCCGTTCGTAAAACTTTTTCATGCATCTTTTCTAGCTGGGTCAGACGCACTTCCCAATACTCTTGCCAGCGGCCAAGTCGATTTAACGATGATATTTCTCCGGAAAAATGAAAACCATGATAGTGAAATCGGGCCAGTTCAGCCCCTGTTAGTACTTGTGTTTCCCTCTGCCACTGTTCCAGTTTTAACAAAAGGTAAAATCGATCATCCATTCTACTTATATAATTGCCTTCCTTGTTCGGAACAAATGAAGGAACAAACGGCTCATGGCGACTCCGCAAGTGCTCCGTCAATAAAAACCGCTCGTATAGTTCCTGTTCGTCCTTTTCAAACACCTCGATGACAAGATACAGGACGAGGTGATCTTGAAAGGCCGGATACCCAGAAAAAGAAAAAAATACATAAGGTTTCAGACCATAATTTTCGAACAAAACCTCCGCATTCATTCACCTTCCTCCTTCAGAATTGATATAATATTTACACCTCTTGTAAAGCGAACCAATCCGTTATTTTTGAATCTTTCAGTAAACTGTTATAATGATGTATATGTTTACCTGGTGCTTTTTTGCCAGCACATGGCAATTTCCTTATTACATGCATGTTTTTTTTTAGAAGTGCAAAAACTGTTTATAAAGAAGGTGAAAATGTTGCCAGAAAGTAAAGAAAAAATTTTTCAAACAGAGGCTAAAGCGAGGCAATTGTTAAAGGAGCGGGGTGTGTCCGTTAACGATATTGCCGAATTAGTCTATTTCTTACAAAAAGATTACCATGACGGGTTAACGATGGAAGACTGTGTTGAAAATGTGGAAGCCGTACTGTCAAAACGGGAAGTCCAAAACGCGATTATTACCGGCATTGAACTAGATATGCTGGCTGAAAAAGGCGTCCTATCAGAACCTTTGCAATCGATCTTGCGTACGGATGAAAGCCTTTATGGAATCGATGAAATCTTCGCTTTTTCCATCGTGAATATTTACGGATCGATAGGTTTTACAAATTATGGCTATATCGATAAAAAGAAACCGGGAATATTAAAAGAATTAAACGATAAAAGCAATGGCAAGTGCAACACGTTTCTCGATGATATTGTGGGCGCAATCGCAGCCGCTGCCTCAAGTCGCCTTGCCCATCGCTCAGCGAACGTAGAATAGGAAAAACCGCTTTTTCCGAACAGTGGAAAAAGCGGTTTTTCGTCTTTTAGTGGAGAATTCTATTTATTTGTATTACAGAAAATCCCAATCAGCCAAACTATCGATCGAATACGTTGGCTGTTTGTCCACCTTTTTTAAGTGTTCTTTCGTTGTGACCCCCGTATGTACTAATAACGTATCGATACCGGCATTGATTCCGGCTAAAATATCCGTATCATAATTATCTCCGACGATGAGGGTTTCTTCCTTCCTCGCCCCGATGACCTTCAATGCCATTTCAATAATCGTCGGTTCCGGTTTACCGATAAAGATGGGTTCTTTTTGCGTTGATTCCCGCACGAGGGCGGTGAGAGAACCATTTCCCGGCAGGAAGCCCCGTTCTGTCGGTAAAGCCACATCCGCATTCGTCGAAAGGAAAACGGCGCCATTGCGAACGGCTAAACAGGCAACGGCGAATTTTTCATACGTCACTTGCCTGTCCAAGCCGATGATGACGACATCCGCATCTTCCCCGGCGAAGGAGAATCCTTTTTCCTTCAAAGCCAGTTCCAAGCCTTCTTCTCCCGTAAAAAAAATACGGGCGTCTGGCCATTTTTCACTGACAAATTCAGCGGTAGCCATCGCCGTTGTAAACACTTGTTCTTTTTCCGCCGGGATATCGAAATCCCGTAATTTTTGGGCGACTGTCTCCGGAGTTTGCGTCGAATTGTTCGTCACAAACAAATACGGAATTCCTTTTTCGTTTAAAGTCTGGACAAATCCTGCCGCCTCCGGTATTTTTTCTGTACCTTTGTACATCGTTCCGTCTAAATCTATCAAGTAAGCTTTATACTTCATCTCTTCACTCCTACATCACTAGTCCCGTTTAAAAGCTGTAACCGCCACATCTTCATGGGCTAAAAAATACCGCACTTTTTCAGGGAATTTTTTCACTGCTTCTAGATTATCTTTCATTGTCCTGTATATCATTTCATGGTCAAGCGATATATATTCCTGGACCAATGGCTTTCTTAAATCGATGATATTTTTTAACTGTTTTTCCATATCGTCTGTAATTACCTTTTCATCGAGCATGATATCGATAATATCATGATAACTTCCTGGATCACGCATGATAAACCCGTCTATTAACGCATTGCCAACATCAATCACCGCTTCGATAGTAGAATGAACGATCCGTTCCAGTGCATTTTTTTCAATCGGTCCGGAGATTTTCGTCAAATTTTCAAAAGTAGCGGTCTGCCGTTCGATAAATTGCAATGTCGCCTCTAGCTTTTTTCGATCAACGAAATACATATTTTTACCCCTTTCATTCCGATATCCGATTTCATCCGCTCTTGTTACTCAGCGTTTATCTACCTTTTTTAAAACAAAGTACGGGCATCCGAAATTACAATATTCATACAAATATTCGGATAATGTGCTGATTTTTGTGTCAAAGGTGGCTTTTTGATTGCGGTCATCAAAAAACCCTTTCAGGCGCAGCTGTCCATATCCCCAATCGCCCACGATGTAATCGTAGCGATTCAATATTTCAGAATATCGATCACGGAAGGCTTGCTCGTCAAAACCGTTTTTATATTCTTCTACCAATTCGTAGCAATTATTATGTATGCAAACCATATCATCACCCTTTCTACGTGATCTACATTTATTATAACTGATTTCCATTCTCTTTTATCAATAGACAAATGAATTGGTACGGTTATATGGATTGTTGCTGGCAAAATTTATCATAAATGAAAAGGATATTAACTCATACACTAACGTTAGCGAAAGGAGGTACACCGGTGCCAGCAAGGTGCTTTGTTTTATCTCTTCTCTTCATAGGGACAATACTATTGTTGCCATATCGGGCATATGCGGCAACAACCGAGCAACAAGAAATATTCGCAAAACGAATGGAATTATATAAAAAAACCGAAGCCATTAGCAATATCCCCTGGTATTATATCGCAGCTATCGATCAATATGAAAGAAATATTCGCGCTGTAAGGAAGGACCTTCCGAAGCCGGAAGGATTAACCGGCATCTACATAACCCCTGAAGTCTGGAGCGGGCCTCTCAATCCGAATCTCGATGACACCAATCCCCAGCGAATTCGTTTTTTTGATGGCCTGGGCGTCGATGGGAATGGGGATGGAAAAGCGAATCGAAACGATGATGAAGATGTCCTCTTTGCCATTGCCCATTTTCTGCAACAATACGGAACCGATCATGACCACATTCGCATCGGACTGTGGGATTATTATCAAAGAGATAAAACGGTTGGATTAATTAGTGGATATGCCCGCATGTATAAAAACTTTCAAACTTTGGACCTGGATGAAAAGCATTTCCCGCTTCCCCTACACGTTAATTATAGTTATCGGAGTACGTGGGGACATGCCCGCGGCTGGGGCGGCAGACGCATTCACGAAGGAACGGATATCTTCAGCGGATATGGTGTCACGGTGTACTCCACATGTTACGGAATTGTCGAGATGAAGGGCTGGAATCGTTACGGAGGCTGGCGGATTGGAATCCGTGATATAAACAATACGTATCATTATTTTGCCCATTTGAATGGATTTGCCGAAGGATTAAAAATTGGTGATATCGTGACTCCTGGTCAGCCGATTGGTAGTGTAGGTAGCTCCGGTTACGGACCGCCGGGAACCTCAGGTAAATTCCCGCCCCACCTTCATTTTGGCTTGTACAAAGATAACGGCCGGACAGAATGGTCCTTCGATCCATTTCCCCATTTAAAAAAGTGGGAACGGGAAACGAGGAATAAGAAAAAGTGATCGGCAAAAGAATGATGTTCAATGCTGTTTATTACCCGTTCCATAAGAATTGCCGGAACATAAACTCGATATACCGTGAGCAAACTTTTTTGCCCCTTGTCAATATTTTCCACCGTTCCGTTATCGGAAAAGCAAAACCAATAGTTTAAAAAAATAAAGATTCAATAGTACTACGAAAAAGAGGAAAATCTGTCCTCTTTTTTTATTTTTTTAGAATTTTTTAACTAGACGAAAGATAGATTTTAGTTTAGAATATTGCTAATTAAATAGTACATTGCTTTAATCATTTAATTTTATGAATGGATAAAACATGAGAAAGGGGAAGGTGTATGAGGCGAAAGTTTTTCAAACTACTTCTTACAGCAGGGTTGTGCGGAATGCTTTTAGCTGCCTGTTCAGGCGGCCAAACCTCCGGTGGTGACGATGTCATCAAATTAGGATTGAACCTGGAACTTTCCGGTGGCGTCTCTTCCTACGGGCAATCGCTGAAGGAGGGAATGGACTTAGCCATTGAGGAACTTAATGAAAATGGTGGAATTGATGGAAAAGAAATTGTCGTTACGGAAATCGACAATAAATCCGATGCCGCGGAAGCAGCAAGTGCGGCAACACGACTAACAAGTGAGGAAAATGTTTTTGCGATCATGGGGGCTGCGACAAGTGGCAATACGAAAGCACAAATTGAAATTGCCAATGATACAGAAACTTTATTAATCACCCCGTCCGGAACGAGCCCGGATTTAACCGTTAACGAGGATGGCTCCGTAAATGAATACGTATTCCGTGTATCCTACATCGATCCTTTCCAGGGTGAAATTGCAGCCCAGTTTGCGATAGAAGAATTAGGGGTAAGCAACGCTGCCGTATATATTGACAATGCCAGTGACTATTCCCAGGGATTGGCAGCCAGTTTTATCGATACGTTCGAATCATTAGGCGGAACGATTGTTTCTGAAGAATCCTTTGTCGCCGGCGATACGGATTTCCGGACAACATTAACAAGAATTGCTGGAACGAATCCGGATTTCATTTATATCCCGGCTTATTATGAAGAAGTTGGACTCATCGTCGCACAAGCAAGAGAGCTTGGTATTGATGTGCCGCTCATGGGAGCTGACGGCTGGGATTCACCGCGCTTGATTGAATTAGCCGGACCGGACGCATTAAATAACACATTTATTACAAACCACTATTCTTCGCAGGATCCGGATGAAAAAATTCAAGAATTTGTCAAAAAATTCGGAGAAAAGTACAATGGAAAATCACCGGATGCCTTTAATGCTCTCGGATACGATGCGATCTATTTACTGAAAGATGCGATTGAACGAGCTGGCAGCCTGGAAACTGCCGCTGTTAAAGAAGCTCTTGAAGCAACGGAAGGATTGGAGCTCTTAACCGGAACAGTCACGATTGATGAGAATCATAACCCGATTAAGTCCGCAACAATCCTCGAATACGTAAATGGTGAGCAAGTGTTTAAAGCAAAAATCGATCCGTAAAACTCCACACAAAATGGGAGGCGCTATCCTCCCATTTTCCACTTTCACAAGTAGAGGAGGATATGTATGGAATGGGTTCAGCAAATCATCAATGGGATTTCCGTCGGCAGCATTTATGCCCTGATTGCCCTCGGTTATACAATGGTCTATGGCATTATAAAATTAATTAATTTCGCCCACGGGGATGTGTTTATGATCGGGGCTTTTACCGGCTTTTATGCCATCACCGTATTAGAACTCAGTTTTATTCCAGCCCTTTTACTCGCCATGGCTGTTTGTTCCCTTCTCGGTGTGATTATCGAACGGGTAGCCTATAAACGGCTGCGCCAATCCACCCGAATTGCGGCATTAACGACGGCAATTGGGGTTTCCTTGTTTATAGAATACGTTGTCATCTATTTTCGCGGCGCTCAACTTGAATCATATCCGAAAGATGTTTTACCGCGAACAAACTTTGAAATCCTTGGGGCTAAAGTTTCCAGCCAATCAATCTGGATATTGGTCGTTACAATAATCCTGATGATATTATTGCAATTTATTGTCCATCGTACGAAAATCGGTAAAGCGATGCGGGCGGTCTCCATTGATCAAGATGCCGCCAGACTGATGGGCATTAATGTCGACAACACGATCAGCGCAACTTTTGCCATCGGCTCGGCACTGGCCGGAGCAGCTGGAGTCATATTCGGCATTTACTATACGCGAATTGATCCGTTGATGGGTATAATTCCGGGATTAAAGGCATTTATCGCTGCCGTTCTCGGCGGGATAGGAATTATTCCCGGTGCGATGTTCGGCGGCTTTTTACTCGGAATCGTCGAAACAGCTGTTAGTTCCTTCGGGTATTCCTCGTGGCGGGATGCCGTCGCCTTTATTATCCTGATTCTTATCTTGCTTTTCCGGCCTTCCGGAATACTTGGAAAAAACATTCGGGAGAAAGTGTAGGTGGCCAGCATGAAACGTTCTGCGATTGTCATCGTTCTCACTATTGCCGTATTATTGTATATCCCGGTACAATTGCTTGTCCATTTTGATATCATCAGCAATTTCTACTTGAATACGTTGATCACCATTTGTATCAACATCATGCTCGCAGCCAGTCTTCATTTAATTATCGGCATTACCGGTCAATTTTCTATTGGACATGCCGGCTTTTTAGCTGTGGGAGCTTATATTTCAGCCATCTGTACGATGAACCTCGGACTTCCGTTTTTCGTTGCCATCCTAGCAGCCGGAATCGTTGCCGCACTGGCCGGACTGATTGTCGGATTCCCTACTTTGCGATTGCGCGGGGATTATTTAGCAATCGCCACATTAGGATTTGCCGAAATCATTCGCGTTCTCTTTTTAAATATTGAATATGTCGGTGGAGCGGCAGGCATGCGCGTCACTCACTACACGAACTGGACCTATACCTTTATTTGTTTACTCGTTACGCTTATCGTCATTATTAACTTTACAAATTCCCGCCATGGCAGAGCTTGCATTGCCATTCGGGAAGATGAGATTGCAGCTGATTCTCTCGGAATCAATACAACTTACTATAAAGTCATCGCCTTTACCATCGGTTCCTTTTTTGCCGGCATCGCCGGAGCCTTATATGCCCATAATTTCTACATTATCCAACCGAACAATTTCGGTTTCTTTAAATCGTTTGATATTTTAATTTACGTCGTTTTAGGTGGACTCGGCTCCCTAACCGGTTCGGTAATCAGCGCTGCATTTTTAACGATCGTTTCCACGTTCCTCCAGGATTTTGCGAATATGCGTATGATTTTATACAGCCTCGTTTTAATCCTTGTCATGCTCTATCGTCCGCAAGGTTTAATGGGCACGAAGGAAATTACCGACTTGTTGAAACGCAAAACGATTACGCGAAAGGGGGAAACGTACCATGGCTGAACCCCTCTTGCAAATTAAAAATGCCAGCATTCACTTCGGTGGATTAAAAGCCGTATCCGACCTCAATATGGAGATTTACCCGGGGGAGCTCGTCGGTTTGATCGGGCCGAACGGTGCCGGGAAAACGACAGTATTTAACTTGTTAACCGGTATTTACATACCAACAGAAGGGACAATCGAGTTTAATGGAGAGCGATTAAATCAACTTCCCCCTTATAAAATTAACCAGAAGGGAATCAGCCGCACGTTCCAGAATATTCGCCTTTTCGCTGATTTAACCGTGCTCGATAACGTAAAGATTGCCTATCACTCCCTGGCCAAACATTCGATCATGAGTTCCATTTTCCGCCTTCCTTCACATAAAGCCGAGGAAAAGAAAATGGAAGAGGAGTCGCTAAAAATTCTTCAATTATTTAACCTGGACCATTTGCAAAGGGAAAAGGCAAAAAATTTACCGTACGGCATGCAGCGACGGCTCGAGATCGCCCGGGCACTGGCTGCGAATCCGAAATTGTTACTCCTTGATGAACCCGCCGCTGGAATGAACCCGAAAGAAACCGAGGAATTAATGGAGTTAATCGCCTATATTCGCCGGGAGTTTGATTTGACCGTTTTATTGATCGAACACGACATGCGTTTTGTCATGGGAATTTGCGAACGAATCTATGTCCTCGATCATGGCGCGTTAATTGCCGAAGGGACTCCGGAGGAAATCCGGAAAGATCCTCGCGTGATCAAGGCGTATCTCGGGGAGGAGGCAGAATCGGTCAATGCTTAAAATTAACAATCTTGATGTTTACTATGGCAATATTCAAGCATTAAAAGGCGTTTCCCTCGAAGTCAATAAAGGAGAAATCGTCACTTTAATTGGCGCTAACGGAGCCGGAAAAACCACGTTGTTAAAAACGATATCGGGGCTGTTAGTCCCCCGGGCCGGTACGATTGAATATCTCGGGTCCTCCATTGTGAAAAAGCCCGTCCAGGAAATCGTAAAAGCGGGGATTTCCCATGTACCGGAGGGCCGGCGTATTTTCGGGGAAATGACGGTGGAGGAAAATTTAGAACTCGGCGCCTATCTCCGGAAAGATCGAAAAGGAATTCGTGATGACCTGGAACAAATTTATGAATTGTTCCCCCGCTTGAAGGAACGCCGGAAGCAACAGGCCGGAACGTTATCAGGTGGCGAACAGCAAATGTTAGCGATCGGTCGGGGGTTAATGGCCAGACCAAAATTGTTATTGCTTGATGAACCGTCCATGGGGTTAGCCCCGCTTCTTGTCAAAACGATTTTTCAAATCATAAAAGATATCAATGAATCCGGAACGACCATTTTACTCGTTGAGCAAAATGCGCACATGGCTTTATCTATTGCCAACCGCGCTTACGTTATCGAAACAGGACGGGTTGTCATTTCCGGAACCCCTGATGAACTTTCTGAAAGTGAAGAAGTGAAGGAAGCCTATCTAGGCGGTGTATAAACAGTAAGCCCGGCATATGCCGGGTTATTATGATAAAAGTGAAATTCGCTTTATCATTTTCAGTACAGAATTAAACCTCTGGCATGTCTTTCCCGATCAGTCCTCATTTTGGGACCGTTTCTCTTCCTCTTCCCACTCGGAAAAATCAATGGCCGGATATAAAGCACCACCATGGCTATAAAATTGTGGAACATCTCCTTTTAATTGTCCCATCGCCAGGGGGATACTCTGGTTGACGACCTTCATATCGGATGTGAACGGAATTAAAATATGAATGGCCACATCCATATGGAGCCAAACTTCAATCCAGGTCCGATTGATATGCTGCTGTTGTACACGGGTTTCAATATCGTATTGTACATCGCCCACCGCTTTAAATAGGACAGGTATATCCGGTCCTAAATTGGCGAGGAGAACATTGTTCGTGATTCTTCCTAGAGGGAGTTCAAACTGAATCCCTTCCCCCTCGATCATTTCAATTTCCGCCACTTCACCGTCCGTAACAGCGACTGTCGAAAATGTTTTCCCATCCTGCAAGGCATTCAAATTGCGAACAACATTCGTCGTAATACGATTTGCGGTTTGCATAATGATTTCAGAATCAAATGTTGTAATCGTTTCATCGCCATATTCCACTACTTTGATCACTTGATCTAAATCTAAACCTTTCCCGATTTCTTCTTGAATCGATTGATTGATGATTGCCGTCGCTAAATTAGTCGAATAAGACTCGACGAAAGTCAGTAATGTCGGTTTTATTCCTTTATGGACAATCCATAAACTCGTTGCCGTGGATAATATTAAAAATACGAAGGATAGTAATAAAACATAACGGAAAGGCAGTGGCTTATGCTTGTTCCAGCGCGCATGTCTTCTAAATGCTTTTCGACGAAAGAATGCCAATAAAAATCCCCCCTCACACTCTATGTGTATGCGTTCGGGGGGAAATATAGGTTAGGAATGTCCAGTTTATCATTACATGCGCAACAAAGCATCTTTGCCAATCATGCCTTTTGTAATCCCGCGCTTCTCCGCCTCTGCGGTTACACTTTCTAAAGGGGCTTCCAGCAGGTCATCGATTGTCCTGACCCCGACCGCCCGTCCGGCAATAATCTTGCGATCGCTTAACTTCGTATTCAATAAATCCACATCTAAAGCGCCACACATTATATAACCGATATCACTCGTTACCGCTAATAATGTCGTTTTCGGTAACTTCACCGTAACAGCAAGAAATGTACGCCTTTCAATTTCTATCGGATTAACCTCAATCACCCATGTTCGCTCCCTTCTTGACTAATTTATGTCACGAAAGGGGCGAAGGTGTAAGATAAACATCTTGGATAACGTAAAAATTCCCGACAAAAATCGCCGGTTACGTTTCTTGATAAGGAAACAGTCGCTTTAATTTCCATTTCAATATATCCCGCATCGTCTCCGGTAAGTAAAAGACTTTTTCACTACGCACAACTTCCGGATAAAATTGGGCGAAGGCAAACATGTCTAAAGTGGCAACTCGATAAATTCGGTCGGGATTGATTTCTTGTTGATTAATTTTAATCGTACTCGCAGCGCCTTTACCTTCGATGGATATATTATTGTAAATAATTTTTCCAAATACTTTTCCGCGAAAACCAAATCCTCTTAATTCTAGATACGTGTAACGGTCACTTTCCGTTTGCATCAATAGCTCTTTCAACCGCCTTCCGGAAATCCGAAATACACAAGGATTGATCGGATGGGGACAAATTTGATGAATATCAAATTCCGTCACGATGCCAGCATCCAGTCCTTCAATTAAAATCCCGGCATTGATAAAGGAACAGTCCGCTTCACACCATTCGGTTAATCCTTCGCATAAAATCCCGGCCAATTCCGATTCATAAAACCAGTCTGCCGGTAACTTTTTCGGCAAACAGGCAACAGGAACAGATAAAAGTTGTTCTCCTTCCGTGTGCAACCGTTCCGGAAAATCACTTTCATCTGGAGCTGGCGGTAGTTGTTCTGTCGGAATGAGTTTCGCCCGTTTGGCGCGAATCATTTTTTCTTCCTGATCAAACTCGATTTCTACTTTTCCTAAAAACTGGCCGTGTTTTCCCGTACAGGCGAGGAGGGTCCCCTCAACCTGTTCCCCGTTTTGTAATATATGATGGGTATGACCACCTAAAATAATATCCACATCACGAATTTCACGAGCAATTCGTTCATCATCTGACAATCCTAAATGGGATAAAACAATCACAATATCTGCTTGTTCTTTTACAAGTGGCACCCAATGGTGCAAGGCTTCCAATGGGTCCGTCACCGTCCAATACAGCGGTTCATAAAAATTCGTATAAGGAATGGTCACCCCAATGACTCCGAGTTTTGTCCCCTTTGCTGTTTCAAATATTTGGTACGGAACTGCCCATTCCGGTCTCGTTCCGTCTTCCGTAAAGAGATTCGCTATTACGCAGGGAAATTCCGCGTCTTCGTACAAAGCGTTCAACTCTTCATGGGATAATGTGATTCCTTCATTATTACCAATCGTTACCGCATCGTATTGCGCTTCATTTAACAAATGCACATTTCCTTTACCGGCGGTCGCTTCGGTATACGGGTGAAAACGATCGACGAAATCACCGACATCGAAAAGAAAAGTTTGGCCCGAAAACTGATTTTTCTCCTTCGTTACAAAATCACGAATTCGTGGCCAAAATTGAAAATGACTATGAATGTCATTTGTATGGTATATATAAATTTTTTCCATAGTGAATTACTCCAATTTACGCTTCATTCATCAATTCAAATTCTGTTTCCATCATATCATAGTTTCGATGTTTCCATGGCAATTGAATCCTTTAGCGAAACGACTTATCGATTCCATTATAACGGCAACCGTATCACCTGGTCATCCTTCTTGCCTCGCCATTTCCATTTTCTGAAATTTCGATTTTACGCTATGATAGAAGAAAAGAGACAGAAAGGAGAATCACGATGACAAAAACGCTCTTTTCCTATGAAATTAAAACAACTGAAAAACAAACATTCATCAATTTAGATCATTTTTTGCATGAAGCCCTGCGAGAAAGTGGCGTCCAGGACGGCATTATGGTCGTTTATTGCCCCCATACAACAGCTGCTATCACGATCAATGAAAATGCCGATCCCGATGTTCGCCGGGATTTAAAGCTCGGATTGAATAAAACTTTTCCAAACGATCCGGAGTACATCCACATGGAGGGAAATTCCGATGGACACATGAAATCCTCCGTAATCGGTGCAAGTGAGACCTTAATTATTTCTGGCGGCCGACTCATCCTCGGCACATGGCAAAGTATTTATTTTTGTGAGTTTGATGGCCCCCGGACACGCCGCTTTTACGTAAAAATCATTGAAGGTTGAGTAACTTTTTGCACGATTCACCAACAACATTCTTCCTTTAATACATGACGCATCTTTTATTTACTCGGCGTTGGAGAAGCATAATTCACCGATGATATGTCGAAGGAAGAAATTATAAAATCGATCATTGTAATTAAAAATTATTTCTCTTTTCTACTTTTAAAATTGCTGCAAAATACCGGGAAAGTCCTTCTAATTTAATATATTCAAAGGCAAAGCCGGAGCCATTTACTTTCGTAAAAAGCCCCGGCTTTTTAATTTTGAAAAAGGAATTCGTTCCGAAATATCTTTTTTATAACGTCTCATTCAGTTCTTCTACATTAGCCACTACGCTGCTTTTTTTGGAAGCAATGGTTCCAATTACAAATGTTAATACGAGAGAAACAATGAGTCCAGGCAAAGTCATGCCGATGAAGCCAATGACCATATAACCAACCGCTGCAGATACGGCTGCAACCAAAGCATAAGGAATTTGTGTGACCACATGGTCGATATGGTTGCAACCGGCACCTGTTGCCGACAGGATTGTTGTATCGGAAATGGGCGAACAGTGATCGCCAAATACCGCTCCTGCAAGCACGGCAGCCATTCCGGCTAAAAGTATACTTTCATCGGTTGTTGCGGCAATCGTTCCGGCAATCGGCAGCAAGATACCGAAAGATCCCCAGGAACTTCCGGTCGCAAAGGACATGATCGCCGCAATCGTAAACAATAGAGCCGGTAGCCAGCCGATATTGAAGTTCGCCTCTTGGATTAATCCGGCTAAATATACCCCGGTTTGCAAATCCGTAATCAAGCTTGAAAGTCCCCAGGCGAAAAGTAATATCGTAATCGCCGGAAGCATGGATTTTGTCCCCTCTTTGAGCCCGAGGAAAAAAGCGGTTCTATCGAAATTGTTTTCTAACTTTCTATTTCGTAAAAATGTAAAAATTGCGGTGACTAAACCGATACTCCCACCGATGAATAATGATCTGGACACATCGGTATTTTCAAATATCGTTAATAGATCGGCACCCGACCCGGCTGCTTCATGCCCGGTCCAGAGCATGGCACCCACCGTACCGATAAATAAAGCGATTATCGGAACCATTAAATCACTGACTTTCCCCGTTTCACTGACCGGTAAATCAGCTTGCAAATCTCCCGGCGCAGTTTTTTCGGGGTCGCGAAGAATGGCAAACCGTTCTGCCCGATCTTCATGCGCCTGCATCGGACCAAAATTCATTTTCCACAGGATCGATGCGAAGACAAGGAAAAGTGTGCACCAGACGTATAAATTCATCGGCATCATTTGAATAAAGGCGGAAAAGGCGGTGATTTCAGTAATGCCATTGGCTGCAAATATCGAGACTAGCAAAGCAATAATATATGCCCCCCAGCTCGATATCGGTGAAACGACACAAACAGGCGCAGAAGTGGAATCAATGATATAAGCTAATTTTGCCCGGGAAACTTTTTTTCGATCGGTAATGGGTCTGGCGATTTGCCCGACAGCCAGCGCGTTAAAATAATCATCGATAAAAAGAATGATTCCCATTAAAGCGACCACTAACTGGGCCCCGCTTCTTGTCGTTACCCGTTTGACCGCCCATTCCCCAAAAGCTTTGCTTCCGCCGCTCATCGTAATAAAGGCCGTGATCATGCCGAGGAAAATGAGAAATAGTAAAATGAATAGATTTCCTGTATTTAAAGCATTTCCGTCAAAGAAAATCCCTTTTACCGTTTCATACAGGATCACAAATGTTTCTTTTATGACGGGAACCAAACCTTCCTGCGAATCCATTGCCAGAAGAATGGCCCCAGCACCGATTCCCACCCCTAATGATAGCAACACTCTTTTCGTCAAAAGAACCATCGTTAGTGCCAAAATGGGCGGGATGATCGCAAAAATAGAATTTACCATAAAAAAATCCCTCCTCTTTTAATTAAGGGGGGAACTTTTTGATAGTGATGATGAATCATTACTGCTCAGAACAACTAAACAATTCCACTCCTAAGAATGAAAAAAGAGCAACGATAGAAGAATCTATCATTGCTCCTCGCAGCAATGTCAATTCCTCCATCACGATCTGTAGCTCCCCATTATGGGTAAAACCCATAATGACAGTCCCACCCTTATTCAAGGTGGTCCCAGCAAGTATGGACGCGACAATCCATACTTACTTCGGCAAAATCCCCTTTCGCGTTCCGATCATCGTTGTCATCCTCACGGAACCTACTCTTGAATTTTGCAACCTCTACCCCATCGGATGATGGTTGATAGAAATTCCATATTCAGTTACTGCCTACTATAACAAATCTCAATGGAAGAATCAATATAGATGATTGGACCAACATTTCCCAGTCGCAAATCTATCAGTGATTGGCCTTTCAAACTATCATCCCAACTAAATTTTCATGTGAACTATTTTGCAAAAAATAAAAAAAA
>CALGAD010000134.1 GCA_937951955.1 uncultured Bacillaceae bacterium | reverse complement strand
CGCATCGCCAGTCCAACGATGATGAAAATCAAGACAACGACGAATAAAATACTGATCCAGGGGAATTGGAAGCCATATTCAAAGGTGTAGCCAATGGATTTGTGGATAGCAAGCATCACAAGGAAACTTATTGGCAATCCATATGCTAAAGCCTTCACGCCGTAAAAAATACTTTCATAATAGATCATTTTATTAAAACCCTTTGGTGTGATGCCGACGGAGCGAAGCATGGCAAATTCCCGTTTTCGTAAGGCGACGCTTGTTGAAATCGTGTTGAAAATATTGGCGATGGATATTAAGGTAATCAACGTAATAAACCCATAAATAAATATCGACATGAGTAATAGCGTTTGCTCTTCTTTCTGGCGCATTTGATGAACATTCATAATAAAGAAATCGGCATCGTTCAGTTCTTCAATAGCCGTTTGCGTGCCCATTGGATCAGAACTTTTTAAATAAACATAAGGTACCGTATCGATTCCCAGTTCCTCTAAAGCCGCTTGGGGCACAATGATGTCGAGTCCGCCTATTCCCATCTGAGACGATTCGACTCCCATCGGTACTTGAT
Source organism: uncultured Bacillaceae bacterium (assembly GCA_937951955.1). GTDB lineage: Bacteria > Bacillota > Bacilli > Bacillales > Caldibacillaceae > CALGAD01. Next base: position 10,841 of record CALGAD010000134.1, on the reverse strand, counting down.
TCGTTAGTGCACCAATCTCCAGAGTCTCTACGAACTCCCATTCTGTTTCACCATTGTCATATGCTTCATGGGATATATCGAATAGTTCGAGTCGCTCGCCAACATCGGCATGGATGGTTTTCAATTCAATGATTTTTCTGGATGCTGCGTCTTCATATTTTATCCGTTCAATCACAATTCCTTTTGGTGTATCTTGATCGATGTACTCTTCGGCTTTTACTCCAATTTGTTCGGCATATCGTTTAAAACTTTCTTCATCAAGGCCGTGTAAAGCAACAAAGTACGGGTATTTTCCATCTTCCAAAGGAATATCGAATTCTTCGATGTCTTTTTTCAATACAGTAGGCAATTGTTCCAGAGGAACATGGGCGTGTAAATGGGCTTCATCTTTAATTGTAGATTCTGTAACAAAATCCAATTGGGTATAGCGAAGGATTTCTTCCCTGTCTATGTCATTTCCACTCTGAATTAAAATATCAAACTGATAGGCATCTTGTGTCATTTCCAGTGATTTTTTAAGATTCGCGGTAAAAAAGTTCACTGTTAAAAACAGGACAATGCTAATAACTAAGGAAAACAGGGTCGCCAGGTATCGTTTTCGATACCGTTTCATATTTTTTAAGCCGATTTCTGCTTCAATCCCAAAAAGTTTGCGTACGAGTTTGGATGTTTTGACCGATTTTCGTGATAATTTAATATCATGGGTTTGCCGGATCGCATCAATAGCGGAAATTTTGGATGCCCGTCTTGCAGGGATATAGCTTGAAAGAAAAATGGTTAGCATTGAGATTACACAAGCTACAATAATCGAAGCCGGCGTAACGACTAATTCCAATCTTTTGGCAACACCGAGAGCATCGCTTAAATACGTGTTAATATACAGGAATGTGACCCCGATGCCACCGATGCCAGCAAGAATGCCGATCGGTATACTAATTGCGCCAATGACAATTCCCTCAAATATTACGGAGTTTCTTTTCTGTTTTCTTGTCGCACCGACACTCGCCAACATCCCTAAATGCCGTGCACGGTCGGAAACACTGATAGCAAACGCATTATAAATCAATGCGATCGAACCGATGATAATGATGGCCATGATAATGCCGGCCAGGGAAAATAGTGTCATGCGTAAATTATCGTTCGCTGTGACACCATAGTAACGGAGTAGATTGCTATTAAAATCAACTTTTTCAATCCCGTGCTTTTTGGCGAGAGCTTTTGCATGGTCATAAATAGAACCGTTTATTTTATTTACAGTAATATATAGATCTACAAGATCTCCTTCACTTAACAGTTCCTCATCCACATAACCTATTACTGTATAGCCAGGTGACCAGGATGGCTCCCATGATGGTCGTTCAATGATTCCCACGATAGTTACTTGCTTTGTTTCCATAATATTTAATTGTTCAAACAGGTCTTCGCCATCTTGCTGCAGAGAATCGGTCTGGTTTAACGGAATATAATCTGTAGTACTGATTCGTTCACCAATATCAAAAGTTAACTGATCACCAATTTTGTAATGAACTTTCGCGTTATCGATAATCGCCTCTGAAATTGCAATTTCATTTTTATTTTGCGGGAGTCTTCCTTCAATTACTTGAATCGGAAATTGCTCGAACCCCTGTTTATTATAATTTTTAAAATAAAAATACGGTTTATTAGGATTACTGGACTCATTGAAAGAAGCATATCCATCACTGGAAAGGACTAGCGTCTTTGTTTCGCTATCATTTTTAATCGCTTCAATCTGTTCGCGATTCACATTTTCATAGGAAACGTGCCATTCCCCATTGCGACTGATTTCGTCCCGGATCATGATATCTAAAAAGGAAACACACAGTGTCGCCACGGCGGTGATCATCGCCACAGAAATGATGACACCGATGATGGTCACAAGGGTGCGGCGTTTATTTTCTTTTAAATGTCGGAGCGTGAGCTTACTGATAATATTCATGGACGAATCACCTCATCATTAGCAATTTTCCCGTCTTCAATGGAGATGATCCGGTCCGCCTGCAAAGCGATACGCTCATCATGGGTAATGACGATTAATGTCTGATTGTACGTTTTGTTAAACATTTTGAGGAGCTCCATAATTTCCTCGCCGTTTTTACTATCGAGGTTACCCGTCGGTTCGTCAGCAAGAATAATCGCCGGGTTATTGATGACCGCCCGACCAATGGATACCCGCTGTTGCTGTCCGCCGGAAAGCTGGTTTGGTAAATAGTTGAGGCGATTTTTGAGTCCCAGGGTTTGAACGATTTTGGTAAACTGCTTTTCATCAACGTTCTGTCCGTCTAACAGGAGCGGCAATTTGATATTTTCTTCCACCGTTAAAATCGGTAGCAAATTATAAAACTGGTAGATTAACCCGATTTGTCTCCGGCGAAAAATGGCTAATTGCGTTTCATTTAACCGATAGATATTCGTTTTGTTTATCAGCACTTTTCCGCTCGTTGGACGATCAACGCCTCCGAGTAAATGAATCAAGGTTGATTTTCCCGAGCCAGATGGTCCGATGATGCAAATAAATTCACCTTTTTTTACAGAAAAAGAAACATTATCTAGAGCTTTAACGGCCGTTTCGCCTTTACCGTACACTTTCGTTAGATTTTTAACTTCTAATATGGTCATGTGAAATCCTCCACCTTTATCATTCTTCGTGTACAGTATATCCAGCGAAAATGACTTTCACGTGACTTTAAAGTGACAATTTATTCACTTTAGAAAGTGCCACAAAGTTTTGATAAATATTAAAAAATAAACAGGTGAATGTTTATTAAATCACCTGCTTGTAAAATTTAATATGAAATTGCGTTCCTTTGCCCGGTTGACTTTTTACCTCAATATCTCCGTGTTGGCTCGTGATTAAAACATGGGCCATGGCAAGGCCGATGCCTACACTATCTTTACTGGCATTCTTTCCTTTGTAAAACCGCTTGAAGATATAGGGCAGATCCTCTTTAGGAATGCCTTTTCCGTTATCCGAAACTATTATTTCTGTGTAAAGGGCATTCTCTGAATATTGAATGGTAATCTTTCCACCTTCATCCGTATGCTCAATGCAGTTTTTAATAATATTGATTAGCGCTTCGACGGTCCAGTTCAAGTCACCGATAAAAGTAGCATTTTCGTCCCCTTCAATTGATAACTGTTGTCCTTTAATTTCCATGGGAATGAGTAATGGTTCGATGGCCTGTTGTACAAGAGAATGAACCAGAATTTTTTCCTTTTTAAACGTAATGGTGCCGGCATCGATTTTGGATAGCTTGAGTAAAGAGGAAACGAGCCATTCCATACGTTCGAGCTGTAGTTTTATATTACGGGTAAACTCGCTGCGCTTTCTTTCATCCAATTTTGGCTCCCGCAACAACTCTGTCATGACCATCATGGACGTAAGCGGGGTTTTTAGTTGATGGGAAATATCAGAAATCGCATTGGATAATTTCACCTTTTCTTCGTGTAGTACCGTTCCTTGTTCAGCAAGCATGTTTGTGACTTTATAAATATTGTTTTTTAAAATGCTTAATTCGCCTTCCCGATTATCACGAACATCGAGATGGTAGCTGCCATTGGCGATTTCCTGTAAGTATGCGGATAATTTTTCAATTTGCAAATAGCGCCATTTCGTAAAGATTAGTGTACATAGGATTAAAAGAACAGATACGGTAAATACAATCAAAGCAGCTGTGCTCGAAACCAAAATTGCAGCAAGCAAGATGCCGATGCCGCTAATGACCAAGAATGTCACCAGCAAAACTTGAATTTCGCGATTGCGCAACAATTTAGTCACCAACCTTATAGCCAATCCCGCGCACCGTCTGGATTAAAGTAGGTTTTTGGGGATCGTCTTCTAACTTTTCCCGTAATCGTTTCACATAGACCGTCAATGTATTATCATTAACAAAATCACCGCCGACATCCCAAATGCGGTCCAGTAACTGAGATCTCGTTAGAACCTGACCGATGTGGTTGGCGAAAATTAAAAGAAGTCGATATTCCAGTGCGGTCAGTAAAATTTCCTGGCCATTTTTGTATACTTTACCATCCAGCGTATTGATCTGGATGTTTTTGATTTTAATGATATTGGTTGTTTGGGTATGGCGATGGTAACGCCGGAGCACAGATTTAATACGCGAAATGAGTTCCCGAATACGAAACGGTTTCGTAATATAATCATCTGCCCCCATATCGAGCCCCATCACTACATTGACCTCATCATCGGCGACAGTTAAAAAGATGACGGGGATATCGCGCATGTCTTTGACGAGCTGGCATAACTCATAACCACTCCCGTCAGGTAAGGACAGGTCGAATAAGCATAAATCGATATCAGCAATTTGTTTATGAATGACGGCGGTTGCCGAAGATTTATCATGACAGACGATTGTATCAAAACCTTCTTGCTGTAGGGAATACTCCAATCCAGAGGCGATGGTCCGATCATCTTCCACTAATAATATTTTCATTTTTAACACCTCGATATTTTCAGGAATACTTTTATCTTATTGAACCATCATGCGGTCGTCAAAATGATAACTTACCAACAAGCTTCCTACATTTATTTATATTTTAGAAAAGGTCCGAAACGATCAGGCGTTTCCTTTACCCTCATCGGTTTGCGATTTTCAGAATATTTCCTTTAAGCATATTATGAAGGTTATTATTTAAATTGTACATATGTTAAAAGTTGGTATTTGGATAAAATGGGTTTACATTAAATGGCATACTGGGAGAATTTCAGCGAAAAGGGGGGTAACATCGAGGGATTTTTAAATGATATGAAAGGCTAGACGAGATTACAGAGTCAGGAATTTATTAAGCCAAACAAGTTGAGGATCGCTCTCTTAATATTGTTTACAAATGAAATGACCGATGTTAATATATATTAAAAATTCTGAAATATTAATATGTATTTCGAAGGGAGTAAAGATTGATGAATCTTGATTTAACAATGGCCATATTAGGGTTTATAGCGATGTGGTCGATATTTTTGTTTTTTCTTCGAGTCATTCACCGTTACCACACAAGATATACGAGGGAAAATACCTGGGTAAAGGATATTCTCATTTCATTTTTACAGACCGTGGTCATCTTTTTTGTTGTCGGTCCGCTTTTCTATTTCTTTTTCTCATAATCAGTGTCTTATGAATTTCGCAAGCGAATTCGCTAAAGGTTTGTGAATTAGATGAGGGGAAAGTAATCGTTTATACCATTCTTTGTTGATAGATATTCATATAGAAATTTTTCTTGAATTACTATTTATTTGATTATCGGTTACTATTTAATTATTTAAGGCCTTTGCTATTTATCAATTTAACAAAAATCAAAAACTTATATCCTCTCGATTTGTTTACCAATCTTTTAATTGGTTTGTTAGGTGGCATCTTTTACCTCAATTTTGAATTCCGTATTCTCAATGACCTCTACCAAGCCTTTGAAAATCTCTTCTAATATGGGCGTTTTATTTGTGCGCCATTCTTTTTTTCTTTCGCCATCGATCCGATAACGAACATAAGGAGTGCTCGATTTGGCTCCTTTACGTTTTATAATTTTGGTGCGGGAAAAAAGACAAGTAAAAAGTACAAACAGCGTATTAACCAATGAGTTGTTATAATTATTTCGGAATCCATCGGTCAATATTAGTTTGCTCGTTTTATGCCAGGTCTTTCATTCGGTCGACTTGGTTTTGTCATTTATTTATTTCAGATTCGTCCATTTCTTAAAGGTGACGTTAATCATAAATTCATGGTTATGAAGATCAGCGTCCACCTTTCCACCTTGTTGTTGTACAAGCTGTTTTACTATATGCAGCCCGAGTCCGAGCTGTCCGCCTGTCCGACTTGCATCCAGGCGAAAGGTCCGATCGAAAATGCGATCGATGTTTATGCGCTCCCTATGGTTAACATCATTGACTGCCCGTAAATGGATATATTCTTCTCCTTCAATAAAATGAATGGTTAGATAGCTTTTGGCATAGCGTAAGGCATTTTGAACAATATTGGTCACAATGCGACTCGTTGCCTTTCGGTCAGCTAAAATAGGAGGGACGGTGACTTCATCAATCTGTACGTGAAGCTCTCTTTTTTCAAATTCTTCATAAAACAAGAGCATCGTTTCCGCCACAATCGTATCCAAAAATAGTTGTTCCATTTCGAGAGGTACGTCTGCCGATTCGACCTGGGATAGTTCATAAAATTCATCGGCAATCATCATGAGATTGTCAATTTTCCTTTGAATGATTGATAAATATTCTTGTTTTTCTGCATCAGAAAGAGATGAATCTGTTAGCAATTCGGAAAAGCCTTTAATGGATGTTAAAGGCGTCCGTAAATCATGGGAAATATTGGTGATTTCTTGCTTTAGTTGATTTTCTCTTCTTAGCATATTTTGTTGTTCTTGTTTAAAAATTTGAATGAGCTGGTTGATTTTCGAAATAAATTCCATCAAGATTTTACTATGAGTATTGGTACGAACTAATTCATTTGTTCCAACATCCTCAATAATTTCTTCCAGTTGGCTCGTCATTCTTTTGATATCCCAATGAAAAAGGATTATCTTCCCGATGCTAATCAATAGTAAAACGATTAGAACAATGATTATCAACCAGCTGCCCACAATTAGTCATCCCTTCTTCAATTAATCAATCGGTTTTTTGGCAAACTTTTTCACGCCGATTAATAGTGATAGCGCTGAAATCACAAAGCCAGTGATCCAAAAACGATAATCAAAGGCAGACTCATGATTTAAAAATTTTACTAGATTGTCATTTAATAGCATATTTGGTGCATATTTGTATAGCTCATCTAAACCGGGAATAAAGCGGAATAGAGCCCTCAATATATTCCCTGAAAGGTAGAAGATAAAAAACATTAGAAATATGATAATACTTTCTCCAGCATTTAACATTCTCAGAGAATGGATCATAAAAAAACCACTGAGCACAATGGGCAACATATTGAAACAGGCAATTAAGAAGTTTCTCACGGAATGCTCAACCGTATTTAAAAGATTTTCTCCTAAAGAAATCGCTAGGAGTAAACCGACTAAACAGATCAGCAGAAAATAACTAAGGGTCAGGATTAACTTTGTCCAATAAATCGTGTTTCTAGAAATTCCAAAGGAAACGGATTGTTTAATGACGGATAGATCTTTGCCAGTGAGTGCTAGATTAAAAATTAATGCGAACAACATGATGAGTACCCAGCCAGCTACGACATTGGAGTAAAAAAATGTACTCGTTGCATAAGGGAAAGTCGGATCGATTCGTGGAAAATAGTGTAAGACAGCCGCTGCTGCGACTATTAATAAAAATCCGATTCCGCTTGTAATATATAGACTCTTTTTCCTCAGTAAACGATAATGTTCGCTTTTTAAATAATTAATCATTGTTATTCCCCTCCACTTGCCCTAAGAAATACTCCTCTAGATTCAATACCTCCGTGCGAAATTCATTAACATCTACACCATTTTCAACTAGGAGACGATTAATCTCTCCAGCAACCTCAATATGATTTTGGATGGTGATCACCTGGTCAGGTAAGATTTGGAATTGAATATCTGGATAGGCCCGTTCTAACAATTGGGCCGCTTTGGCTGGATGATTCACGACCAAACGAATTTGTTTTTTGCTCTTTTCATCTAAGGCTGTTCTACTTAAATCTTCGACAATTTTTCCGTTTTTGATAAAGACAAACCGGGTCGCTAACAATTGCAGCTCAGCTAAAATATGGCTGGAGATTAAAATTGTAATTTGATTTTCTTGGTTCAATCTTTTTAATAATTGGCGAATCTCTCTGATTCCTTCCGGGTCTAAACCATTAATTGGCTCATCGAGTACTAAACAATCCGGGCTGCTTAAAAGACAAAGGGCAATTCCTAAGCGTTGTTTCATTCCCATTGAAAAGTCTTTAAACTTTTTTTTCCTTTCATGGGCTAGACCAACAATCTCCAGTACTTTGTGAATTCGTTTCTTATCAACGACCCCACGTTGAATACGGAAATATTCCAAGTTTTGATAGGCAGTGAAATTGGGGAAAAACGCCGGTTCTTCAATCATAAAACCGATTCTTTTTTTCGCCTGTTCCATTTCTTTTCCGGACTTTCCAAACAACTGAATGTCGCCGGATGTCGGGATGAGCTGTCCTGACAACAATTTAAAAAACGTTGATTTTCCAGCACCGTTTTTTCCAATGAGGGCACAAATCTCTCCTTTTTTTAAGGAGAAATTCACGGACTTAATGACTTCTGCTTGTTTAAATACTTTCCGTAATTGATACGTTTCTATAATCGTACCCAATGGTTTTTCTCCTTTCCGTTGTTCCTTGTTACGTTTAGTATAGCTATATTGCTTTTAAAAACCTTTAAGGAAACCATAAAGAAATCATAAAGAATTCAAACAAGCATGAAGCCAACTCCCCAAACGGTGCGAATGTATTCTTCTGCGGTAATTTCTGCCATCTTCTTGCGGATATTAGAAACATGGACGCTGATCGTATTGTCATCCCCGAGGTAAGTCCCTTTCCAAATTTGTTCATAAATCTCTCTTTTTGAAAATACCCGTTCCGGGTGCTGGACCAGTAAGGAGAGGATATCAAATTCAGCATTCGTCAGCTGGAGCTCCTGGTTATTTAATGTTACCAATCTTTTTTCTGTATGGATTTTCAGTCCGCGCCAGATGAGTACTTTTGTATTTGTTGGAAAAACACTTGCTTTGCGAAGCTGTACTTCAATTCTTGCGGCGAGCTCATCCTTATTGAAAGGTTTCGTGATATAGTCATCGGCTCCCATTTTTAGCACTTTGACTTTATCTTCAATATCTACCTTGGCTGAAATGACGATGATAGGGATCATACTCGTTTCCCTGATTTCTTTGATTAATTCTTCGCCACTTTTTCCTGGGAGCATCAAGTCTAGTAAAATTAAATCGAACGTATTATTTTGTAGCTGTAGCAAACCTTCTGTACCTGAATAAGCCGCAACAGGATGCATTCCTAATTTCGTCAAAATGACACTGAGCAATTTACTGATTTCCGGATCATCTTCAATGATTAAAATTCGTTTTCCTCTCAGCATTTTATCAGCCTTCTTTTAAAATCAATTTCTTACGATTATATTATATGTGATATTAGATAAATACGTCTTGGGATTGTAAAGGCTCATTCTTTAATCATTTTCCGAAGAAGGTGAGGGATGGATGGGGAGATTTTGCTAAAAAACAAAAGGAAAGTCTAATTTTGCATTACTGGCTAAGAAAGCGAAAATAGTTTAATTATAAAGCAATTCGTAATTATAGGAGTGGTTGATCCAAAACTTAAGGAAAATTGCTTAAAACGATTCCGGAAATGAAAGATGAGCTCCACTGGCCCATGATGTTAGATGTATCAGCAATAAAAAAATGTGAAGCCATGAAGACTTGGCTTCACATAAATAATTCATGGCTTATTTACGAATCTCTTCATTTCTCCCATTTTTTAAAAGCGACCTCGAATAAAAATTGATTGGTTTGAATATCGGCGATTACTTTTCCACCTTGTTCATGGATAAGCTTCTTCACAATATGCAAGCCCTGTCCCAACTGGGGATCAGTCCGGCTGACGTTGAAGCGATAAATTCGATTAAAAATAATCTCCATGTCCTTAAAATTCGTCTGGTCAAAATCATGGATTGCCTTAAAATGCACATAATCTTCCTTCTCCAGGAAATGAATGGAAAAATAACTTTTTGCATAATGTAGTGCATTTTCAATGATATTGTGGATAATACGGTTCGTTGCATTCCTGTCAGCAAAAATAGGTGGCACAGAAACATCATCAATCTGGACGTGAATCTGTTTTTTGACAAATTCATCATGGAAAAAGAACATCGCTTCCGCAACAATTTTATCCAGAAATTGTTGTTCCATAACGAGAGGTTTGTCTGTGGTTTCATTTTTGGATAACTCATGAAATTCATTGGTCATTATCATGAGATTTTCCTTTTTCTTTTGAAAGATGGATATGTATTCTTTCTTTTCCGCCTCGGGTATAGTCGGGTCTGTAATCAATTCAAAAAGGATCTTAATGGACGTTAAAGATGTAAGTAAATTATTGGGAATATTAATCATATCCTGCTTTAGATGATTTTCCCTTTGAAACAAATTTTGCTGTTCATTTTTGTAAAATGGAATGAGCTGGTAGATTTTTGAGACAATTTCTACGGGGATTTTATTTTGCGTATTGGTGTGGGTGAATGAAATCGTTCGAGCATTCTGAATCATTTTTTCCAATATTCGAGATATCCCTTTTAAATTCCATTTGTATAAGATTTGTCTCCTGAAAGAAATGGTTAATAGTAAAGTTGAAAAGAAAATTATCCACCAGTTTTCCACTTTCTTACATCCTTTCTTCAATGGATTGATGATTTTTCTGGCAGATCGTTTCCAGGGAATCAGACCCGGTAATCTCTAGACGATCGTATAATTTTGTAGCTGTAACAAACATTTTGTGGCCGGGTAAGTCGAAAAAGTGATTCCCCGTTATCTTCTACAATTAAAATTCGATTTCTTTCCATCTCTTCTTTAACTGTCTTTTGTAATTGTAATATTCTAATAATTACGATTATTATAACTTAATTAAGTCTATAAATAAATCATTCTTTGGGACTGAAAAGCTCTTTTTTTAAATCGATTTACATCGGGATAAAGTATCGCGAGGGAAGATTACGCCAAAAAAAATGGGAATAGCTTGTAGAAGGGTTTTATATCATTTCCTTTTTGAAACAGCAAAGTTTGTAAAATTGTTATTTTGCATTCACACGGGTTTACGGGGATTTTTGGTTTAATCAGAAAGAGAATAAAG
>CALGAD010000133.1 GCA_937951955.1 uncultured Bacillaceae bacterium | reverse complement strand
TTTTTCAATCATTTATCCAAAACGTCCTATGAAACATCCAACCGAAGCTCGAATTATAGGCCAGTTTTAATAGTCTCAACTTCTCCATCTATATAAAAAATCCTGCACCGCTCGTTGCGCAAGCGATGCAGGATTTTTCATTATATTTTAAAGCCCCGTTGATATTGATATGGGATATCGACCTTTATATTTAATTGTCTCGCCGCCTCCAGTGCCCAGTGGGGATTTCGCAACATACCCCGACCGATTGCTACTAAATCGGCATCACCGTTACCGATTACCGCATTGGCCAAAACGGGATCTTCCAGACGACCAACGGCAATCACGGGAACATCTAATGCCTCCTTGATAGCGCGGGCGAGAGGTAGTTGATATCCCGCATGCACTCCCGGTTTCCCACCACTGCCGATTGGCCCTTCACCACCGGATGATACGTGGAAAATATCCACTCCTGCTTCTTTAAACACTTTCGAAAACTCGATAGCATAATCAACATCATAGCCGCCGTCAACATATTCTTTTGCAGAAATCCGTAACAATAAGGGCATATCGGCAGGCATCTCGCTTTTTGCTGCTTCAATGACTTCCCGGCCGAATTTCGTTAAATCTTTTCCATATTCATCCGTTCGTTTATTCGTTAACGGGGATAAAAATTGATGAATTAAATACCCGTGGGCGCCATGAATTTCAATCGCATCAAATCCCGCCTGGACAGCCCGGCGAACAGCAAGGCGGAATTTTTCCACCATTTGCTTCACTTCATCTGTCGTCAATTCCCGCGGTGTTTTAAGATTTTCATTAAAAGGAATCGGTGATGGTGCTACTGGAACAGGTGCATCTTCTGCTTTCCTGCCAGCATGGGCAATTTGCACGGCCACTTTCGCCCCGTGCTTGTGACACGCTTCAACGATTCGTGCAAAGGCCGGTATATGATCATCTGACCATAGCCCTAAATCATAATCGGTTATACGCCCATCAGGCTCAACATCCGTCATTTCAATAATAATCAAACCAGCCCCGCCAACGGCCCGACTAACATAATGAACATAGTGCCAGTCATTAGGAATACCATCCTTTTTCGTAACTGAATACTGGCACATCGGTGGCATAACAATGCGATTTTTTAACGCAAGCCCTTTAAACTGAAAGGAATCAAATAAGTTCACGAATCCTGCCTCCTAGAAAAAGTTTTCTTCTAACCATATTATACCGGTTTATCACGCTACACCTAAATGAAACGACGCGATCATACAAATAAAGAAAGCCTGAAAAAATATGATATAATCAGTTCCGTTATTTTTTGGAAATGTATGTATGAGAAATTTCCGTTATACTAGAGGAAGTCAGTGATCGATTCGTTTAGAAAGGAGCCTATATGAAATCATTAGTCTTAGCTGAAAAACCTAGTGTTGCCCGCGAAATTGCCCGTGTTCTGGGCTGTCGTGAAATCAAGAAAAACTATATTGAAGGGAAAAATTACGTGGTCACCTGGGCGCTCGGCCACCTGGTGGAATTAAAAATGCCCGAGCATTATGATCAAAAATACAAAACATGGCGGATGGAAGATTTGCCAATTATCCCGAAAAAAATGGAAACAATGGTCATCCGTAAAACAAGTCACCAGTTTAAAGCGATTGAGCAGCTATCTCGTCGGAAAGACGTGAAGGAAATCATTATTGCTACCGACGCTGGACGGGAAGGGGAGCTCGTTGCCCGCTGGATCCTGGAGAAAATTCGCTGGCGAAAACCGCTTAAACGACTCTGGATCTCCTCTATAACCGATAAAGCGATTCGAGAAGGTTTCCGGCGCTTACGTCCTGGTAAAGAGTTTGAAAATCTGTATTACTCTGCAATCTGCCGGGCAGAGGCCGACTGGTTGATTGGCTTAAATGTCTCTAGGGCGCTGACAACAAAATATCAAGATCCTCTTTCTGCCGGTCGTGTCCAAACACCGACCCTAGCCCTTGTGATCGAGCGTGAAAAGCAAATTCAAAAATTTGTTCCAAAACAATACTGGATCGTTACTATAGATCTGGGAACGTTCACTGCACAATGGGGAAACAACGGTGAAAACAGAATGTTCCAAAAAGAAAAGGCCACAAGTCTAATCGAACAAATCAAAAATAAAAAAGCGATCATCCGGGAGATTGTTCGCAAAGAAAAAGCGGAACAGCAACCACTTCCCTATGATTTAAATGAACTGCAAAGGGATGCCAACAAACGGTTCGGATTTTCCGCGAAAAAGACATTGAATATTTTACAAAAATTGTACGAAGAACATAAACTCGTTACGTATCCACGAACGGACTCCCGGTACTTAACAACCGATATGGCCCAAACGATGACGGAACGCCTCGAAGGTATTGCCAGCGCGTATAAGGATGAAGTCCGCCCGCTTCTTGCAAAAAATGCTAAAGTTTTAGCAAAACGCGTCTTTAACAATCAAAAAGTTTCCGATCACCATGCGATTATCCCAACCGAAGAAAAAGCTCATTTAAGTGATCTGGATCAAGATGAACGAAAAATTTATGACTTGATTGTCCGGCGATTTTTAACGATGTTTTATCCACCGTATCGATACGAAACCATTCATCTTATCCTCGATTGTGGCGGGGAAACATTTACTGCCAGGGAAACTTTAGTTAAGGATTTGGGCTTCAAATCGGTTTCTGGACCGGTTGAGGAAATAAAAGATGCTTCTTTAACACATTTAACAAAAGGGCGGACACTTCCTGTCCGTTCGGTACAGTTGGAAGAAAAGTGGACGGAACCTCCATCCCGCTACACGGAAGCGGATCTTCTTGGGCAGATGGAAAAATACGGGCTGGGAACACCGGCAACAAGGGCGGAAATTATCGAAAAAATTATTGATTCCGAAGCTGTTGAACGGGTCAATGGACGGTTTCATTCTACGGCCAAAGGTCGTCAGCTTATCGAATTGGTCAATGACGAGCTAAAATCCCCAGAACTTACCGCGCGATGGGAGCGAAAACTTGAACTAATCGCAAAAGGAAAAGCGGATCCGGAGGAGTTTCTGAAAAATATTCGTAAGCAAACGCGGGCACTTGTTAAGGAGATCAAAACGAGTGACAAAACGTATAAAGTACCGAATTTAACCGGTTCGAAATGCCCCGAATGCGGTTCTTTTCTAAAAGAACGGAAAACAAAGGATGGACGCATCCTCGTTTGTTCTAATTTTGACTGTTCATATCGCAGGCGTAAAGATCCGAAACTTTCCAACAAACGCTGCCCCCAATGCCATAAACGCATGGAAATGCATAATGGAAAAGCAGGTCTCTATTTCCAGTGCCGCAGATGTAATATCGTTGAAAAAGCAGAAGAACAGAAAAAAACGGTCCATAAACGCGAAGAGCGGAAACTATTACAAAAATATAAGAAAAAAGATGAAAATTTCGGGACCAATATCGGCGAACTGTTAAAGGCTGCTCTGGAACAAAATCAAGACGAGTAATCCTCAAGGAACGTGCATTTTTTCACATGAGCCGATAATCAAACTTTGCCCAAAAAAATGCGAATGCAAAAAAGCACCAAAAGGATGGATAGATTAATTTTTTAAATCGATATCATCCCTTTGGTGCTTTTTTATGTTTCCCGCGAATTTCTCAACGATATTCTTGCAAAGCTGACCAATCAATCCCGTCCGCTTCCACAACAATTGCCAGCATCCCGTCATCACTGCCAGATTCTTGTCCTTCTCCTTTTCTCCAGTAGACAACATCCCCCGCGGAAACCTTTACTCTTTTCTACGATTCTCCCCGCACCTAGCCAGTGCCATGAATAATGAAAAGAACCCGGGGAGTTGCAGCCTTATGATAGCCGAGATAACCTCTCTTTCCGAATTCAATGACGGCAAAATTTCTGATCGTAAAATTTTCCGCATGACTATCTGCGCAGAATATTTGATGTCCTTCCTGCTAACCGATTGATTTTCATAAATTCCATCGTCCCGCCCCTGATTTCATCAACATTTTTTCATGTACAGAACAAGGATTCATCTCGCCGAAATCCGACAATTTTAAAAAAATACATTCAACCGGACAGAACCTTTCCTGCACGTTTTATCTACCCGAAGGCAAGTTCTCAACCGGTGAACGAACTGAATCATAAATAAATATTTCTGTTCAAATAAATAAGAACCTCCCAAAAAACGATAACGGATTGGCTATCCAATCCGTCGTAAAGTCGATTCCTGTACTAATTGTATTCATGCTGATCCGATGTATGACAAGCTTTTCGTTTGAATCATGGTAGAAATCTTTACATCTCGTCAAAATGGAAAGTTCCCGCATAAATGGCATCTTCTTTCCGTATGCAAAGTTAATTAATTTCATTTACGACTTTCTTCTTTCGTTAACGGTGCAAAGCGGGCACGGGTGATTCTTGCCAGATCCTCGTGGTTCAATTCAATTTGCACACCGATTTTCCCGGCACTTACAATCATTGTTTGTAAGTCTCGTGCACTCGCATCAATATAAGTCGGGTATTGTTTTTTCATGCCAATCGGTGAACAGCCGCCGCGGATATAACCGGTATACTTTTGTAAGTCGCTCTCGGGGAGCAGGTCCAATTTCTTTTCCGCTACAAGTTTTGCTGCCTTCTTTATATCGAGTTCTTTTTCTACCGGAATGACAAATACGTACAAGTTTTCTTCATTGTGGGTAACTAATGTTTTAAAAACTTTTTCTACCGGTTGACCGAGGTTTGCAGCAACTGTCATCCCATCGACTTTTCCCTTTAACGGTTTATAATTGTGTACGTTATAATGAATTTTTTCTTTATCTAACAGGCGCATAGCGTTCGTTTTTCCCATCCATTCACCCCCCTGCTCTCAATTACCATTTATGATCCAGATGGTCGGCATAAAACATGACGGCTTTTTGATATTTTTTTAGCCATTCATCATTTTTATTCTGGGCCGTTATTTTTAACAGTCGGGAGATCGCCTCTTTACAGTTTCCTAAATTGTACAACGTCATGGCAAAAAATATGTGCATCGCTGCATTATCCGGATATTCCGCCAGGCCTTCCGTTAAAATCTGTTTGGCTTTTTCATATTCCCCGATCGCCCGGAGACTGCTTCCTAGTTGAATATAGGTTTCTTCCCGGTGTACACCGGAAATACCGAGATGAAGGGCAGCGTTATAAAATGAAATTGCTTCTTTTTCCTGTCCCAGTGCATCATGAACGGAACCGCACAAAAATTGAATTTCGGGATGATCCGGCTCCTCCTGAATAAGTGTTAAAAGTATCGTTTTTGCCTTATGTAACTCGCCCGCTTTCAGTAACCCCCGTACCTCGTGCAGTAAATCTTCTCCCATTTCCATCCCCCATTATTCGATTGCTTTCCGAATATCATAATCCTTTAAATCAATCGTCAATTCCAGACCAAGAGCAAATTTCGCCAGCTCCCTCCCGAGATACGGACCGACCGTTAACCCGGATGAACCGAGACCATTGGCATAATAAAGTCCTTCATAACCCGGTATCGTCCCAATTACCGGAAGCGATTCTGGAGTATACGGCCGGAATCCAACATGGATATTTTCTACCGTTGCATCAGCTAAACCGGGAGCAAAGTTCAGGGCTTTAGTAAGGACGTCGTTTACACCGGCGGCCGTCACACGGTAATCGAATCCCGCTTCATCTTCATGCGTGGCCCCCACAATGACTTTCCCGTGATCGAAAGGTAAAATATCTTGATCATGGGGCGGGATAACGACGGGCCAATGTCCGGTTTGAGGATTTTCCATGCGGAGATGCACAATTTGTCCCTTTTGCACACTGAGTCGCAAAGAAATACCTAACGGTTTTAGCAGTTGATCGGCCCAGGCGCCTGCCGTCACAATCACATGATCCGCATGAAATTCTCCATGTTCGGTGGCAACTCCCGTAACTGTTTGATTTTTACAAATGAGTTGCGCATCGCCCTTGACAAAGTGCGCACCATGTGCCATGGCGGCTTGAATCAGAGCTTGACGCAAGGCCTTGCCGTTCACCCGTGCTGCTCCACCCACATACACAGCGGCCAGGCCTTCTTTCAAAGGCGGGAATAAGCGGCGAGCTTCCTCATCTTTTAGAAGACGCACTTCACCCATTTCCGGTGCCGACTCCTGGCGCTGGAGGGCACGGTTATAAGTTTTTTCAAGCTTCTCTTCATCAAAATGGATACTTAAAGCTCCTACTATGCTGTAACCAGTTTCTGTTTGTCCTAAATCCTCTAATTGCTGAATAAGTTCAGGATAATAGGCCGCACCGTTTTTCGCTAAAAAATACCAGGCTTTATTTCTCCTTTGGGTTATCCAGGGACAGATGAGCCCTGCCGCTACATCCGTCGCCCGGCCCTGCTCCTCGCGGTCTACGATAACAACATCGGCACCAAATGATGCTAGATGATACGCTGTAGCGGCACCTAAAATCCCCGCGCCAACAACGATAACTTTTTCCATATAAACACCTTCTATTTCATTTAACTATTTATATTGTAACAAGTGAAAGAAACAATGTCCCCGTATTTTCCATAACCCCCGTTCTGAATATTTGACAAATCATACAATAGGAGAAACGGCTTATTGTAAATGTTCCATCATTCCAGGAAACTTTGAATGTAGCCACTTTATTTTTTATTCATTTTCTATTATAATTATTACTTTAAAATAATAAAATTTGACGTATTCCGACAATACCATTCCCTTTTTATAATAACTGTGCGATAGATCCCGTGTTTGTTTACATATGGCCATGAAGGCAACCTTTCTCTTTAGTAAAAATATCAAATATGTAAACTTATCGAGGTGGCAGCAATGAAAAAAAGTCGACTGTACTTTAGTATTCGTGCAAAAATATTAACCGGTTTTTCAGCCGTAATTGTCTTATTATTCTTATTATTTGCCTATAATTTTTATTCAACGAGCAAGATTCATGCCGAAACAGATCATATTATTTACGATCAATTACAAACGGTGATTTTAGTAGAAAACTTGAGCAACAATCTTTCCGAACGGTTAGCATTAGTTAGAGGGTATCTTTTGCACGGCGATAATGCCTATCGCAAATCATTCAGTCAATTAACAGGCGAAAAAATGGAACTCGAAAAGCAGTTACTCGAGCTGGATCGGACAGAGGAAGTCCAGCAATTAATAGACAAAAGCCAAACCTGGGAACGAATGATTATGAATCAAGTCTTTAATGAATATGTTGTCGGAAATACGGAAGCAGCACAGCAAATATTAATCGAACATGTAGAACCTTTATCCGGTGAGATCACGGAAGGATATAAACAGCTTGTGGCCAGGTATGAAAATGAAATTATTCAATCCGGGGAAGAAATTGGTCAATATGGTCGTTCTTCTATCATCGTCGATATCCTTATAATGGTTTTGGCCATCATCGTTTCCATCACGATCGCCTTTTTCACTTCGAATAAAATAACAAAACCGATCCGTACAGTAATGGATCGCTTGAATCTCATTTCCGCAGGGGATTTAACGAGCGAACCGTTAAACGGGAAAATCGCTGATGAAGTGGGCTACCTCATGCAGGCCGCAAACGAAATGAATGATAAAATTAAAGAATTATTAGTGACGATTCACGAAGTCGCACAAACGTTAAATCGCGAAGCCCATTTCCTTTCCCAATCTTCTGATGTCGTTCAGGAAAATTCGAATGAGATCGCATTAACGATGGAGGAATTAGCAGCAGGAGCAGAAAATCAGGCGAACACAGCCAATAAGTTAACGGAAATGACCGGAAGTTTCTTCGAAAAAATTCAGAACGCCAATGAGAAAGGAGAGGCTATCCGTCAATCCTCTAATGACATATTAACCATGGCCAATGAAGGGCAGCGATTAATGAAAACTTCTTCCCTGCAGATGGAACAAATTCATCAAATTGTCAAAGAAAATGTGGAAAAAATGGAAAACCTGGAACAGGAAACCGCGAAAATATCCAACCTCGTTGTTATCATCAATGAAATTGCCGAGCAAACGAACTTACTGGCGTTAAATGCAGCGATTGAGGCAGCCCGTGCCGGGGAAAATGGGCGGGGATTCGCGGTTGTCGCCGGAGAAGTAAGGAAATTAGCTGAACAGGTCAATCACTCGGCAACAGATATTAAACAAATTATTAAACGCATTGACGGGGAATTTCGTCACGTGACAGGTTCACTACAAAGTAGCTACATAAAAGTAGAAGAAGGAAAACAACAAATAACCGTGACAGAAGAAAAATTTGCTGCAATCCATCAACGCATTGAAGAAATGACGATGAACATTCATATGATTTCCAACGCTTTAACATCCATAACCGAAAGCGGACAGGAATTATATGGTTCCATTCAAGAAATTGCTGCTTTTTCAGAAGAATTTGCTTCTGGATTTGAAGAAACGACTGCAACAACGAAACAAAACGCCGTATCGATTGAAAAAGTAGCGAAAAGTTCCGAAGATCTATCCAAACAGGCAGAGAATCTGAACGAATTATTACGGAAATTCACCTTATAATCTTTGTGATGACTTTTCCAAGCCTCCTCTTTAAAAAAGCCATTCAAACTCTTGTATAAAAGTGGGACATTTGTACATTCTACCCATTAAAAGGAAAACGGAGGGGGCACGACATGACTGACATTATACCGTTTCCTGCGCTCATTTTTTATTTTATGGTTTATGCCTTTTTCGGCTGGCTGCTGGAAAATTTCACGAGTTTAGCAACGAAAGGTACTTTCTTTAAAGCGAACTTTATGAAAGGCCCATTCAAACCAATGTACGGACTGGCTCCGGTAATATTACTCATCATGATACGGCCGGAAATGAAATTTCCCGCCAAACTCTTTTTATGCCTTCTGATCCCGACGGTAGTCGAATATACGAGTGGTTGGTTGCTGGAAACTTTTTTCAAACGGAAATGGTGGGACTATTCCCGCCAGCCGTTTCATCTGCACGGACATATTTGTCCCGCCTACTCCCTTTGCTGGTTATTCCTCGCCATGATTTGTTTAACATATATTCAGCCGGTAATGATCTGGATTTATCTTAGTATCGAAAAAGTTTGGCTCTCGTTTTATCCAATCATCCTCATTTATTTTATTATAGAGATGCTCTTAGCCATTAAACGCCATCTACCTGAACAAGTTGGCTCAAGCCAGCCATCTACCTAGCATATTTTCATGCCAAAAATAATGTTATTCGTCTGTCGGCTTTTCCTTGATGAACGCTCGTATTCCTAATTCCACTGGCTGTACTGCTCCTCTTCCACAAGGAGCTGTAAATCATATCCCGTGATGGTGATGATGGGGTAATCCGTTGTTTCCGCATACTTTTCCGCCAATTCTTTCATATATTTAGGCGAACCACCATGTTCTTCGTCATACAATATCAAGAGTCCGTCCGAGTTGCGCAGTAAAAATTGATCTTTAGCCCGATATTGCCACGGTCCTTCATAAGGCCGGTTGGAAATGCAGCGATGAAAATCCGCATGAAACAAAATTTCTTGATATTTTTCTTGCTGTACTTCTTTCCATCTTTTCTCCTGATCAAGAAATGGGGGAAGTACAGCATATTTTAATTGGGGATATCCGAGTTGTAAGTCCATAACTACTTCCGCTGTCCAAATTTCCACCCCTAATTGTCCGCTAATTAACACCCATTCCAGACCATCTTCCAGCAATTGCTCCAGTTCTTTACGTATCGCTTTTTTAATATAACGAATTCCAGGATGGTTTTCCTGAAATATTCTCAGTTCGTGGGGCTTGTATCCAGTAACGACAAGACGTTTTATCATATTGATCCTTCCTTTTCTGCTTGTACGACTTTAATTACAACCAAATTTTTGCCTGTTTTATACATTCATTATACTATTTCAATTCCTGTTCACGAAAATAATCCCTGTATGAGTGATTCATGGATTTTTTCGTTTTTTAGGAAATTGTACCGTCAAAACGAATCCTCCTTCATACAGTATTACAGAGGTTGTCACAGCAGACCTCGACATTTTCAATCAGGAGGAGGTTCTATTTATGAGCTATGAACAAGGCGGCGGATCCAGCTTTGCGCTAATTGTTGTACTGTTTATTCTCCTAATCATCGTCGGTACAGCATATATGAGAGGATTTTATTAAAAAAATATAGAAACCATTTAGTACTCATTTGAAAAACGCTTGAGCGACGGTATCAAGCGTTTTATTTTTGTTTCATCATGTTCGTTTAAATAGTTTCACAGATAAAATAGCCTGAAATATCCGTTCTCTTTGCAAGCAATAGAAAAAATGAAGATGACCGGCCAAACACAATACAAGTACAAAAACAGCACCATAAAATAGAAAATGAGGCTGATGGTGGTAATAATGAAAGAGGAAGAGGGCAAAAATCGACAAGATTGCCAGGAAAATCTCGGACAATATAGCCAGTATAGAAAAACATATAAATAAAATAACAAAGCCAGGGTACTTTTGAACATGGGCTCGTAAACCTTCCCAGAACCAGGTCACCAATTCCATCACGCTCCCTCAGGACTTTTATTACAAAGTATGTCCAGGGATGTGAATAATTTACTTCTTTTTGAAAAAAATACACAATAAGGTGAATGACCCGTTTTTCGCTCGGTTATTTGGAGATAAAGTGAGGGGATCTGTCATGAATATGAATCAGTTTGAAGGAACCATGATCTCGGGAAAGTTTGATGAGGAGGAAAATATTTATATGCTGGAGCGAGTCAAACATTTTTCCACACAAACAGCGCTCAATAACGAGCAGCTCGATAGACTTTGCAGTTATTTAAGAAACCGCATCAACGAAGGAGGACAAATCTTATCGTTATACGATCAAGTGTTAGTCCCGCTAAACAAAGATGAGCTGATCGCTTTATTACACGATCTAGAAACGGTACAAAAACTATATCTTGAATAAATGACAGGAAGAAATCGTCCCTTCTACGCATAAAAAACCTTTAGCCATTGGCTAAAGGAGGACCTTCGTTATTGTAACCATGGTGGTCTAATATAAGGCAATTTCCTATAGGCTTCTTCCTTTAACTTTTTCTCTTCGTACTCGACAATCGTTCGCTCGAGCATTTCCTTTTCTTTTTGCAAACGCTCGATGATTTCAATTAATTCTGACTGAGTCATTTTCTCATACGGTTTTTCTTGCATCGCCACTCCCCCTTTTACGCTTTGGTTACCATTGGCAACGATTACATTGAACACCAATCGAAAGGGAACGTAATCAGGGTCCGATCACACATTATTAGTCAGAAACGGACAGAAGAATCACACCAGCCAGTGCAGATCGGAAGTTGAGAAGGGAATTACGGATTCGTTTTCCCTTCTCAACTATCATTTTAGCAAACTATCCAATTATTGTGAATAAAAGGGATTTTTGCGGTAATCCCTGTCGAAGGGGTTGACGCGCCGGGGATTTTTATTTTTCTTTTAAAATAATCCCGTCGTTCGCATCATAAGTAATCACAGCATCCGCCATGTCCACGAACAGTCCGTTTTCAACGACGCCGGGAATTAAATTTAATCGATATTCCAACTCCTGCGGTGATGGAATCTGACCGAAATCGACATCTAAAATATAATTGCCATTATCCGTGATGAACGGTTCACCATCGATTGTCCGTAAACTTGTTTTGCCGCCCAGGTCTTCGATATGTTTCGCTGTCATTGTATACCCGAACCGGGTAACTTCAACCGGTAAACCGAAAGCACCTAATGTAGACACTATTTTCGATGAATCGGCGACGACGATAAATTTTTTGGCTGCCCGGGCGATAATTTTTTCTCTGAGCAGAGCCCCGCCTCCGCCTTTGATTAAATGCAAATTCCGATCCACTTCGTCAGCCCCATCGATTGCTACATCAATATGCTCCACGTCCGCTAAAGTTGTCAGAGGGATTCCTAGTTCAATGGCTAAATTTTCGGTTTGTTTGGAGGTCGGAATACCTTTTATCGAAAGGCCACTTTTTACTAATTCTCCTAGCTTGACAATCGTATAATAAACGGTTGAACCTGTCCCCAGTCCGACCACCATGCCATCTTTAACGAATTCAACCGCTTTTTCACCAACAAGTTGTTTTTCATTCATATAAACCCCTACTTTCTAGCAAGTTCTAATTCATTCCTACTCGATTATAGATGGAATTCACAAATTAACAAGTTATAGTAAAGTAAAATTCTCATTGTACCTTATTCATGAAAAATTATTTAATTGCCTTTACATTTTCGTCCAGAGTAATAGATTTTGAATAGATAAATCGATATCCGGAATATTCCGCGAACGCTTGATGTAACGTAAAAAGTATAAATAATTTTTCACATCACGAACCGCTTGATAAAAGTCGACACCGTCTGGCAATTCTTGTTGCTTTTTAATATAATTGTATAATGTTCCTTCATCAATAAAATCTATGTACCAGATATTTGTGTATGAATATACATATGTAAAAATTCGTTCCAGTGACTCCTGTATCTCTTCGTCACCTAAAGTTGAAGTCTCGAAAGAAAATTGCTGTGCAAGCAATTGATGACGTGACGTTTCTCTTAGTGATTGCAAATGACAATTCCCCCTCTGTTATAACCCATCGGTAAACGCTCATGGGCATGTTCAAAGTTTTACAAAAGTAAACGCCATACTCTTGTTATAATTTACTCGACAAAATATGCGATCAATACCTCAGGATCTATAGTATCCACTGTGCCAAACTCACATTTCAGTCTACAAAATCAAGCGGCTTTCGTGAATCGTAAATCTTGATTGGCATGACAAATATGAAATTACGTGACAAGTGAATCCCTCAACATATAATATCGTCATGCTAGATAAAAACTTGTTGATAACCGTATAAATAATCTATTGACCAGCAAACGTATTCTTGCATATGAAATGGTTTGCATCCCCTACAAACTACATTTTACCATTTCAACAACACTTTATGCCGCGAATTTATGAATAATATTTGCAAAATCAAAAAATTAAGCGAACTGTTTCAGCATTTTTCAAAAGGTCGCGGCAACGATGGGTGCAAAAAGGTGTTCACCCTGAAGAAATGAAGGTTATGCGCCTCTATATAGTAAATCGTGCGAATGGTTTTTACAAAATACGGGATACCATTTTTCGGTACAGTTGATTTAGCACTTCGGAAAATACAATTCCTAAAGCGATGGAACCAGCAATGAGTAGAACTTGTGCAGAAAGTTCAATCGCGATACTGTACTGATTTAAGACAAAATGTTTCATCGCATCATAAGCCGTTCCTCCAGGTACGAGCGGCATAATTCCCCCAACAGTAAAAATGATGACCGGCGCTTTATATTTCTTTGCAAAAATGTGGCTGATTAAGGCGACGGAAAAGGATGCGATAAAGGTGGCCATAACCGCCTCGTATCCTCTTTGCACGAGCAAATAGTAAATCGTCCAGCCAACCATTCCTACGAGTCCACATTTTAATAACGATTGCTTTGGGGCATCGAATAAAATAGCAAAACCGATGGATACAATAAAACTCGAAATAGCCTGCACAAGCATACAGCGTTCCGTCCTTTCCTGGGCTACAGCTTCCTGAGAAAAGCTAAAATATTAAGTAGTTTAAAATCAATTTATTTTATAAACTGAAGAACAATGGCAATTCCTGAACCGATGGCAAAAGCGGTTAACAAAGCTTCTGTCCCCTTCGATAATCCCGAGACTAAATGACCCGCCATTAAATCCCGAATCGCATTCGTAATAAGAAGACCGGGAACAAGGGGCATAACCGATCCGATAACAATTTTATCCATTTGGTGTCCGATTCCGAAGTGGATCGCCAAGTGGGATAAAACGCCAATTAAGATGGCTGCCGTGAATTCCGAAAAAAACTTCAGTTTCGTCATATGGTCGAGCAAAATAAAAGCGTAATAAGAATGACTGCCGATTATTAACCCGGGCAGGAAATCCTCCCAGCTCCCTTTAAATAAAATGACACAAAAGCCACTCACTAATCCTGCCGCGATTACCTGTAACCAGAGCGGATAAACGATTTTGCCTCTTTGAATGGCCCGTAACCGCTCAAAGGCCTCCTCCAGCGTCCACATCCCCGCGCTAATTTCCC
Organism: uncultured Bacillaceae bacterium; assembly: GCA_937951955.1. Classification (GTDB taxonomy): domain Bacteria; phylum Bacillota; class Bacilli; order Bacillales; family Caldibacillaceae; genus CALGAD01. The sequence goes on along the minus strand of CALGAD010000133.1, from coordinate 38,300 downwards.
GCGATAACTGGTTCACGAGAGCAATTTTATTTAAATTCGTCCCCCGTTTTTCAATCCGTTTCATCTCTGTCCTGGTTGAATATCCGCCATCGATGGAAAAAATGATAACCGTCGGCGCGACATAGCTTTCCGCATAGTCAACGCCAAAGGCATAAGCGATGCGCAACATCGTATCTTCCACTCGATATGTCTCCGCACCACTTTCGAGCATAATTTGTCCAGCTAATATGCAAAGTTGACTCACATCATTCTTCTGTATACGTAATTTTCCCACTTGCATCCTCCAACGAATATGATAGAAATAGTTTAATTCATTTATTTTATCCAATGCAATAGTTCTTTACATCACAAATTCGTTGAAAATAAAAATCGGGTAACATGCAAACGTTAAATACATTCCTCCACAAAAATAGCCCGTTCGATAAGCACAATCGAATTGTTAAACGGTTCGCTAAATTTTCGGTTATGTGGGAACTTCACTCCCAACAAATTCCGTCGCTTTTTGTATCAGCGCCAAACATGATTTTATCAATTATTGATGGACAACTTCCACTAAAGTGATTGGCCGATCCTACGAGAACCATGGAAAATTCCTTTTCATTTGCGACAAAAGCTATTTCTTGCTTTTTTCACCGGAATCTTCTATCAACATACGCACTTTTATTTTGCAATTTTGGAAGAATATGATTTTTTCATATCTCGAACAATTATGGGAGGAAAAATTCCTCCGCTTCAAGCAGTATTGTGTGAACCATCTGACGCAAATTTCCATCCACGCTTTATTTTGCGACAAGGTACTTCCTTAACACTAAAACGTGAAATCATTTATTGCCTGAACAGATATTTGCTTGCCGGAATTGTGATCGATTACCTGATAGACTGAACATCTTTAAATACACAAAAAAGAAGCAGCGATTATTCGCTCTGCTCCTTTTTTGCATCGTCTTTTTTCTTCATGACTTTCAAACGGAAAAAATCTTCCCGTTCTTTTTCATCCAGAACATCGGAAATCATTTTTACGATTGCTGTATATTTCGGAATTTGGATATTTTCCAGCGCATTAGCCCGCTTTTGCGTTTTCTTAATTTCCACAGCTAACCGATAAATACTCGTTTCGATTTCCGCTAACTCCAATATAGCATATTTGACATCCTGGAATTTTTCGAAGGCAGCATCCAGCGCCGGGTTCGTATCGTAAAAGCTATAAGCTGGATAGGGGGGGACTTTTTCATACTTGATCATGGGAATTTCGACACCCATAACGCTTCGATAAAGAAGGGTAAATTGGCTATCTTCCGCAACATTTTCAGAAATATTGGATACAGCCGCCTGTCCCATCGTTAAGTTCGCCATCATTAAAGCCTCGTAGGCGGTTTGGAACGTGGAATTAATGCGCTGTTGCACATCCTTTGCCCGATCAATTAAACTCATCATTTCCCGAATAAGGACATTCCGCTTTTTATCGAGTAACTCAAAACCGCTTTTGGAAAATTCCAGGGTCGTTTTGGCATTTAATAAATTGGCTTTCGTCGGTGCCAGGCTATTATCCATCCCTTCACCCCCTGTAATTTTCCTCAACTAGCTTCGGATTTATCCGATTGAGTTCTGATTTCGGTAAAATGGATAGGATGTCCCAGGCTAAATCAAGGGTTTCTTCCATATCCCGGTTTTCATCGAAATCCTGATTGAGGAAGCGGCTTTCAAAGGCGCGACCGAATTCGAGATATTTCTTGTCGGTATCCGAAAGTTCTTCTTCACCGATGACTTGTGCCAATGCTAACACTTCCTGTACTTTCGAGTAGCTGGCAAACACCTGGTTGGCAACGTCCGCATGATCAGCCCGTGTATATCCTTCACCGATTCCATCTTTCATCAACCTTGAAAGCGAAGGAAGGATATTTACCGGCGGATAAATGTTTTGCTGGAACAGTTCACGACTTAAGACAATTTGCCCTTCGGTAATAAATCCTGTCAAGTCCGGAATAGGATGCGTAATATCATCGTTAGGCATTGTCAAAATCGGAATTTGCGTGATGGAACCCCGGGCACCTTTCATCATCCCTGCCCGTTCATAAAGACTGGCCAGGTCCGAGTAGAGATATCCTGGATAACCTTTTCGTCCCGGTACTTCTTCTCTAACTGCGGAAATTTCCCGCAACGCTTCACAATAACTCGTAATATCGGTCATGATGACAAGGACGTGATGGTCCTCTTCAAAGGCCAAATATTCAGCAGCCGTTAAAGCCGAGCGTGGTGTGGAAATCCGTTCAACAACCGGGTCATCTGCTAAATTTAAGAACATGACTACCCGATCCATCACTCCCCACTCTTCAAAGACTCTGCGGAAGTAATGGGCATCATCATGTTTCACACCCATGGCTGCAAACACAATAGTAAATTCACTATTTTCTTCATCGAATATTTTCGCCTGTTTTACGATTTGGGCAGCAATCTGGTTATGCGGGAGTCCGCTCCCGGAAAAGATTGGCAGTTTTTGCCCGCGAATTAGCGTCGCCAAACCATCAATGGAGGAAATTCCTGTTTGGATGAAATTTCGCGGATAATGACGGCTAACCGGGTTCATCGGGCGGCCATTAACATCCATTTTCTTTCCACCGAAAATCTCACCGCCACCATCAATCGGTTCGCCAATCCCATTGAAAGTACGTCCTAAAATATCTTTGGATAGTCTTAATTCCAGCGGCTTTCCGGTAAAACGGACTCTTACATCGTGTACCGAAAGATCAGACGTTGATTCAAATACTTGTATGACAGCTAAATCATCTTCTAGCTGGATTACTTTCCCGTGTTTTGTTTCGTGAGGGGTTTTGATTTCGACGATTTCATCGTAACTTGCCCCCTCTACACCCGATATAACCATAAGTGGGCCTTCTAATTTATGAAGACGGGTATATTCCTTCGCTATCATTTTACCCTCTCCCATTGATAAGCATTAAGTAGATTTTCATAGTAATCTTTAATTTTCTCTTCTAAAACTGTAAATTCATCGGAGTAATCGTTCGGTATCGTATATTTCATCTGGATGACCTCATGGAACAAATTCTCATCTTTTACTTTTGAAATCGGGATTCCGTGAGCAACCGCTTCTTTTGCCCGTTCGTACAAGAGCTCGATCACTTTTAGCATTTTATATTGTTTCGCCAGGGAAACATACGTGTCCTCATCATGGAACGCATTTTGCTGTAGATAGCCGACTTTGATCACATTGGCGATTTCCAAGGTTAACCGCTGGTCGTCTGGAAGAACATCTTCACCAACGAGTTTAACAATTTCCTGTAATTTGCTTTCTTCATTTAATAGCTTCAACATCCGTGCTCGAATTTCCAGAATATCTTCCGCCACATTTTCCTTATACCAGGCGGCCAAATCATCGATATAGCCACTGTAACTTGTCAGCCAGTTGATCGCCGGATAATGTCGGGAATATGCCAGCTTGCGATCGAGTCCTAAAAAGGCTCCGACAAAGCGACGGGTATTTTGCGTAACCGGTTCTGAAAAATCTCCACCCGCAGGTGATACCGCACCGATAATAGTGACAGAACCGTCCTGTTCATTCAATGTTTGTACAAAACCAGCTCGCTCGTAAAATTCCGCCAGTCTCGATGAAAGGTAAGCGGGATATCCTTCTTCAGCCGGCATCTCTTCTAATCGTCCGGAAATCTCCCGCAGCGCCTCCGCCCAACGCGAAGTAGAATCCGCCATTACCGCCACATGATAACCCATATCGCGATAATACTCGGCAATCGTGATTCCAGTATAAATTGAAGCCTCCCGTGCTGCAACCGGCATATTTGACGTATTGGCAATTAAAATGGTGCGATTCATTAGCGGTAGGCCTGATTTCGGGTCGTTTAGTTTCGGGAATTCTTCCAGCACATCCGTCATCTCATTTCCCCGTTCACCGCAGCCAATATAGACGATAATATCCGCATCGCTCCATTTAGCCAGCTGGTGCTGAGTCATTGTTTTCCCGGTACCGAATCCTCCAGGGATGGCCACTGTGCCGCCCTTGGCAATCGGGAAAAATGTATCGATCACTCGCTGACCGGTTATGAGCGGACGGTCGATTGTTTTCCTTTCGCGAACAGGTCTAGGTGAACGCACCGGCCATTCTTGATACATTTTCACATCATATACTTTTTGATCATCCTGAACCTTCAACAAAACCTCTTCCATCGCATACGTTCCGGAAGGTTTTACCTCGATCACTTTTCCCTGTACGTTTGGCGGAATCATTAAATAGTGTTTAATTAACGACGTTTCCTGAACATAACCGAAACGATCACCCGGTGAAACGGTATCGCCTACCTTAACCTGGATCGTTACATCCCATTCTTTTTCCAAATCGATGGAAATTAAGCCGATTCCTTCACCGATAAAGCCTCCGGATGCAGCATAAATTTGATCGAGCGGTCTTTGAATCCCGTCAAAAATGCTCCCAATGATACCCGGACCGAGCTTGACAGAAAGGGGTTTACCTGTCGGTACGATCTCATCCCCGACTTTCAATCCGGATGTCTCTTCATACACTTGAATTGTACCTTCATCGCCATCAATGGAAATGACTTCCCCGATGAGCTTATTTGGTCCTACGGTGACCATTTCCCGTAATTTAAACCGATCCATTTGACTTGCTTTGACAACCGGACCGTTAATATAGCGAATTATTCCGGTTTTCTTGCCCACACGTATCACCTCTTCGTTAAGCTTTGAACCAGCATCGTACCGATTTTCTCTTGACTCGACATGATTTTTCCTTCGATAGTCAAATCATATTGCACACCATGTTCGCGATCAGCGATAATAAATCCACCGATCATCGCATTATTCGTTGTGAACTGAATCTGTTTATGTTCAACAACCTGGTCAAAATATGCCTTCATTGCATTTATATCTTTTTCATTACAAAACACTTCAATTTCATCGCCTTCTAGAACAGAAAGAACTTTAGCAAGATCCTGTTGCCATGTTTTTTCGTAGTCTGGCGTTTCCCGGAATCTTTTCCCGTACGCTAATAGTTCTTCCATACATTCATCAAAAATTTTCTTTTCCATCTGACGAATGATTCGCTTCTTTTCGATTTTTGCTTTGGAGGCAAGCCTTGTTTTTTCTTGTTCAATTTCTTTCTTCGTATCTTTCAGTAATTTCTCGGCCTGGCGAGTAAATTCCGCTTTCTTCTCACTGACTAATTTTCCGTATTTTTGTTCAAACTCTTTACGTTTGGCCTCGTTTTCTTTTTTGACCCTGTCAAATACAATTTCTTCAAATAACTCTAATTTTTCTTCGATTGTTATCAACAAGACCACCTCATAATTTAATTCCTATTGATTCTTTCACATAGTTTAAAATATAATTTTCATCCTTCTGGCTACCTGTTGCATCGGGAATTTCAATAATAAGAGGAAGAGGCGACTCTTCCTGTATCGCCTCTAACTCTTCACGAATCAATGCAGCTGTCTTTTCCGTAATTAAAAGAATGCCAATATCCTTATCTTTCCTTGTGACAGCTAACGTCTCAAGTGCCTCTTCCCGGGATTGAACGAGTGTTCCTTTAATACCTGCCAAACGCATTCCGGTTAATGTATCTAAGTGATCACTAATACAAAAGATCCTCATTTCACCACGTCCTAAATTCGACCGAGAATCATGATGGAAATAATTAAACCGTAGATCGCAATACCTTCCGCCAAACCAACAAAGATTAACGTTCTACCGAGAATCTTCGGATCTTCGGAAACAGCTCCTAATGCGGAAGAACCTACAGACCCTACAGCAATTCCGGTCGCAATACATGCCAGACCCGTACTTAATGATGCCGCAATGTAACCTAAACCATCATTGATGTTTCCAGTCGCACTTGTTGCATCAGCAGCTTGAACGATTTCCGGCATGAAACCAGCGAGGAAAATAGCGATAATCGGTACAAACGTGCAAAGATTGTACAACAGTCCCTTTTTAATCTGCCCTTTATCGTACGTTTCATTTTTATAATATTTCACAATCCCTGTACCAATTGTTACTGCAACTACTAAAACAGCGAGTACTAAAAGTATATACATTTTTTCACCACTCCATCCTATTTTTCATCGTAAACTGTTTTATAAACTTGCTCTATGTTTCGATATTTTCATTTGGAACGGTTTGTATTCATAACCACTGCCGTCGTAATATTTGCTAAATAGTTCATAATATTCCAGGCGCAATCCCTGAATAAAGACGATCAAACCTTCCAAACCAATGATCACAATATTTGCCAATATGATGATTAACGTACTGGCAACAGGACTATTAATCATATTCGAAATCGTTAAAAAGGCAAGAAACAGACCTACGTGTGTGATTGCAAAAGCCCCGACCCGGATAAAGGAAAGGGTATTACTAAATAAGGACAGTAACGATTCAATAATCCCGAAGCTTTCCTCCACATAATAATCGGATTTCGATTCCCGATATAATGGTCTCGTACCGGTGATCAAGTTAGCAAGGGGCTGTCTAAATAACGTGCAGGCAAGCAACAAGATCAGTGTTGTTACAATGACCCCATCCGGAACGAAGGAAGGAAGGTCAAGTAACTTCACGAGTGCAAAGTAGAGGACAAGCCAGAAAAATAGCAATCCCGCAACCCCGTGCGAACCGAATAAACCATTTTCCAGATCTTTTTGTTTGATGGAATTGAAAATATTGTAAAAGTAACTAATCGACAATAAAATAACACCAATTACGATCCCGGCGATCAGCATAAAATTAATGTCTTCCATCGGGTTGATCGGTCTCATGAAAAACGGTTCGATCACACCTTCAATACCAAAGACACTGCCATAGAAATAGCCAAAAATCATGGAACTAATTCCTAAACTCGTTAAAACGCCTCCCATATTCGGCCGTCTCATCTTTTTCATCAAGAATAAACCGGCCAGGACAAAAACAAACCCCTGTCCGATATCGCCAAACATCATGCCGAATAGCAGGAGATAACTCAAACCGACAAACGGAGTCGGATCAATTTCGTGGTAGGATGGAATCCCGTACGTTTTTAAAATCGCCTCGAACGGTCTAATGAGACGATTATTCTCTATATAAGTGGGTGGATCCATAATATCTTCATATTCTTTATCTTCCCTGAAAGTAATACTGATTTTCTCTTGATACGGCTTGAGTGCATGTAATAATTTCTGTTTACGCCTTACCGGAACCCAGCCCGTCAAATAAAAGAATTCATCGGTGCATGCGATAAACGATTTGAACTCTTCCACTTCATATTCCATCATTAATCGCGAGTAAAATTTATGAATATCTTTTTCATAATTACGTTTAAAATCTTTCAATGTCTCTTGTATTTCACGCAATTCCGTCTGAATCTTTTCTTTTTCCCGCTCCACTGACACCAACCAATCAGCTGGTGTTCCTGAAAAAATGAAGTTAGTAACATATTCTTCGAAGTTTAATGACTTCAATACCCGGTCCACTTCCTTTTCAACGGCAACCGGTACAAAAACCATGATCGTATCGAAATGGATATCGGCATTTACTTTCAACACGATAGCGGATATGTTTTCGTAGTTTTTCTTCAACTTATCCATATCGTATTTCGAAAGTTTACCAAACTTCAGGTTGATATATTTCATGTTTAAAACATCGGTCAAATTTACATTCATCGTTTGAATGTAAGAGAGGTACTCCCTCAATTCATCAAGTTCGGCTAATTGTTTTTCAAATTGATGATACATTTCAGCTTTTTCTTGAATCGCTTCATACAGCTTGTCAATTTTCTTGATATCACTTTGAAAACAATAGTCTGCTTTAAAGTAGTGTGGCTGTACTTTACTTTTAATGCCTAAAATATTCGCCAAGTCCTGCAATTTCTCTTCAACTTTTGCGAGATCTTTCTGTGACGTATATGGTTGAATATGGCTATAATCAATAATCGCACCCACATCATTTTGTGCCTCTAATATGGAAAACTGTAAGTTGTTGATTTCGTTATAGGCATTGACCATATGGACCGAGGATGACAAAATGAGTTGGCGGGCGACATGATCGACCTGATCCATTTTCCCGACCATATTGATCATTGTCATTTTTTGAATGGCCACGGGCTCTCACCTCCAACATAAAAAAAGCCTTTATCATCTTAATGTTCCCTGCACATACTTAAAACCGATGTAACAGCGGTCTTACAATACGGCTTCGAAAATTTTCCATCAATGAATGAACAGGACCCTTTTCTTTCTCTTTCTTCTTAAAGACAATACTCAAATCCTCTGGATAATCTGCTAAAAGCTTTTCAAGAGTATCTTTCTTTTGAACGGGTACCCACCCGGTTAAATAAAAGAATGAATTACTACATACGACGTAGGATTTTAATTGTTCAACTTCATATTCAAGGCATAACCGCGAATAAAACTTGTTCAAATCATGTCGATATTCCTTTGTAAACTGTTCGATCGCAGCCTTTAATTGATCCAGTTTTTTTTGCATGGTTTTCTGATGCGCAAGGATAGCTTTCCATATTTCGCCAGGTTTTTCTTCGAAATTGAAGTCAGTAACAAGTTCATGAAAATGAGTATATTTCAATAGCCGTTCGACTTCGTTATGAACATACTCAGGGTAGAAAATCATGATATATTGAAAATCTTTATCCTCGTTAACTTTCAATACGATGGCGGAGATTCGTGAATAGTATTTTTTTAACTGATCAATATTATTTTTAGCAATTTTACCGATTCTCATCCTGATATATTGCATATTTACAACATCGGATAAAAGAATATCGATGTCTTTTATATTCACAAAATATTTCTTTAAATGTTCAATTTTCGCAAGATCTTTTTGCAATTGTTCGTACTTTTTCATTTGTGCGGAAAGCGTACGATACAACTTATTAACTGTTTGTGCAGTTTCAGTAAAGGAATAGTCTCCCGCATCATACTGCCGTTTCACTGTGTAGGTGATACCTAGCATATTTGCAAGGGATAACAGCTGTTCCTCCACTTTTGCCAGATCTTTCGTCGATTGATACGGATGAATATTGCTGTAGTCAATGACTGCACCGACATTTCTACTGGCCTTTAAAATCGAAAAATGGTTATTTTTGATTTCATCAAAGGCATTCACCATTTGCACCGACGAAGCAAGCACAATCTTCCTGGCAATTCGATCCAGTTGGTCAATTCTGCCCACCATATTCACCATTTCCATTTTCTGAAGGGACATGGGCGCTCACCTCCAATTTTTCAAACCGCCTGAATCAAATATTGATTTGCTTTTTCCACAGCCAATCCGTAACCGACACTTTCGATAATCGTGATCAAATCGTTTTTCTCAAAATCAACTAACATGAGAATCGCTAAAAGTGACGAGATATCATCTTTATAACCTTTAATTTGCCGTTTCAAACGATAATACATATAGCGATGCATTCTTCGCTCCATATATATATCTTGTAATTTGTCACCCTTTAACATAAAATTGTACGGTGTTAAATTGACCATTTGTTTTAATTCTGCAAGGTCACGACAATAACAAAACTCTTTTATTTTTTTATAGTTAAAGTTATTGCCTTCCATAATAGAGTAGTTAAACAATTCTTCCGGTGAACGGTTATAATATTTTTTGCCGCGATAAATCATCTGAATATTTAACATATCGAAATAACTGCCGTAGATTTTATAAAAACAGTCTCGATCCCTTTTACTTAACTGGCCGGCCTTTTCCGCTAACATATTGAAAAAAGCTTTATCCAGGGTCATTTCAAAGTGGAACAAAGTAATTTGCTCAAGCTTGAGCAAGTTTTTTAAAAAAGAATAATAAATTGTTCCTATTAAATTTTCAATAAGTTCTTTCACGGATTTAACAGAGCTGATTTTTTCCAAATCGATCTTTTTGTTTTTTTCTAAGAAAACGAACCTTAGCTGCTGAGGAAATTCCTCATTTTGGTATAGATATGATGCGATTTGCTTAAGCTCTGCAATCTCATACTTCATATAAAAGCAATGGACAAATTCACGATACGGACCGACTGTATATTTTCGGAAACTGTCGATTAAATGGACAAGTTTTGAATCCAGATACTTCTCTAATGCTGTCCGATCGATTGTCTCGATTTTTGTCGCTGGAAGAAAACGCGCATACTCCGTGTGATTTTTCAAATACGTGACGATTTCGCGAATACTTTTCATATTGAGGAGTGTTCGGTAATCCTCTTTCGCAAGCATTTTGCCATGGATCGCTGCAATTTTTGTGTTCAGCACCTTGTACATTGACTTATTTGCCATAAAAAATCACCTATTAAATAATTTCCTTAAAAATGGCGGAAATCATACTATCTTTATTTTGCAAAAATTTTTCGTAAAGAGCTGTCGCTTCCTCCTGCCCGCTGTTAACAATCTTCTCCGCTTCTTCTTTCGCCAGTTCAAGTTCCCGTGTTCTTAGTTTTTTTGCTTCTTCTTTTGCGTTTTGGAGTATATCGATTTCCATCCGTTCAACTTCTTCATTTACTTTTTTAAACTTCTCGCGGAAAGCAACGTCCATTTCCTGAACAGCACGGACGGTCTTTTTATCAATTTCAATAATTTTATTAATAACTTTTTCCATTGAATGCGTCATTCCAAAACACCACCTCCGCTATGGGAATCACGTTATTCTACAACATTTCAAAATAAAGATGTAATTTTGGATGATTCACCACCATACTGCGAATAAAATAATTGTAAATGTTTTAAGTTTTTTCCCCTAAAATTTAAGGTGACAAATCATAAAAGCAAGCACCGTTATTCATATATTCAATAAGTAAATCTTAGATGTGAACTATTTCTCATTCTAGCACAATGGTTTTTAAAAGCAATGTTCTATAGTGATAGTGTAAACAGAAATTCAGGAAACTTTACCATTTTGCAAACCTTTTTTGACAATTTTGGGGACGGAGTATCGCTCTAAGTTCTCCTGCTTTTTCCATTAAACGATTATCAAGATGATTCATGAGAAAATTCTTTGTTGAGGGAGGGAAGGAGTTGCTGTTTATTTGCTATGGTGTAAGACGCTGTTTTTCTTCACGGAAAATTTGTTTGCCATACAATTTTTCTTGCCCATTTGTTGATCATCATTCAACCATGCATCCATATGAACTTGAAAGTGTTTCCGTAAAAATTCAACAATTTTTCCAACAAAGTATACAGCAACAAGCGTACCGATACCGCTTGAACCGAAAGACCGAATAAAAATGAAATGTAACAAACCAGCAAGACTCACGCTCATTCAATAACTCGTTACTATTGTAAGACTAAACTTCATTGGAAATCGCTGACTGATGATACGGGTCAATTCATCGGACAGACTTGAGGGGGATTGCACATTCAAGTAGATCAATAAACCACTGGCTACAAAAAGTAAACTCAAAAATAGAAAGCCCTAATGGACATAGATATTTTTTGATGAAGGTAATAATCGGACGGGGAACAAAATTAAATGACCACAAATATAGCAAGGGACAAAAATGTCATTCCTCCAACGGAAATCCCTGTGATGAGTGTCAAGAAACAGGCTATGGGTGAAATAGAAGAACTACCAAGATCGGCTTCAACTGAAAGGCTAATGCCGAACGATAGTGGTCAACAATGTATGGATCTGTCACCTTTTTCAAAAGATCATCATACCAAGAATTTTGGTATATTAAAAAATATATATAACGAGGTTGAAAAGATGAAGTTACGATAATTGCGGTATGATTGAGAAATCGTCATGCTTTGAACAATTATGAGGAGTTTGCTTTGTAGATGGAACTGGTGATGATGAAATTAAAAGACTCTCCGCTTTCCAGGGCTGCCATCCAATTTTGGAATCTTGTGGAGTTGCTGTTACTTTTTATTCATTGGATTCAAGAACCGTTATGAAACTGTTTTATCATCAAGCGGGCTCCTTTTATTTCATTTTTCATAACACGCCGTGATCCCGTCTACGAAAAACTGCCCATTAAAAAAGGAACCGATTCCAAAAGGAACCCGTTCCTATCCACGAATAAATCCAATGACTTGTTTGCTTTTATGAACAGCCGCAACCACTGTTGGCTCCTAACAACACAAGGCCCTGGGCACCTTCATACTCATCCCGGTCGAGGATAAATTCATCAGTCGATCCGATATCGCTGGCAATAGCCACCTTAATGCCATTGATGATTTCCACTTTATCCGTCTCATGGGGCACTTCTGCCGTTAATTGATATTGCATTCCACCACAGCCACAACCGCTGGCTTCTCTATATAAGCGCAGACCGTCAGCATTCTTTTTATTTAAATAATCTTGAATTAACTCTTTGGCAGCATCAGTGATTTGCACGGTGCAACCCTCCTCATATTTTTACCTTTACTAACATTTAAAACAATCTGATGTAAAAAATCCACTAAACTGCTTACAAACCGGAGAATAATTTTCGTTAAATAACTTCCTATATAATTTCTAAGATACTGGAGGAAAGTAATGCGAAAGGAACAGATTGCGATTATTAAAGAAGCGATAGAAATTGTGAAAGAACGGTTTGAAACGGATACCACCGGTCATGACTTTAACCATATGATGCGAACCTTTTCTAACGCCAGATACTTGCAGGAAAAGGAAGGGGGCGACTTATTTATTATTTTGGTTGCTGCCTTGTTTCATGATTTGCCGGATCATAAGCTTACCTCCAATCCGGAAGCAGAATATGCGCGCATTCGTAACTGGCTTGAAGAAAAAGGCGTAGCGAAAACGGATATTGACCATATTCTCCACTGTATTCGGTCAGTCTCTTATCGCGGTGGGAAAAATCCGTATCAACCGCAAACGATTGAGGCTAAAATCGTTCAAGATGCGGACCGCCTCGATGCCCTCGGAGCGATCGGAATTGCCCGGGCCTTTACGTACGGCGGAAGTAAAAATAGAAAAATGTACGATCTGGAAGAGGAAAATGCACCTACGACAGTCCAGCATTTTTACGACAAATTACTTTTATTAAAGGATTTGATGCAGACCGAAACCGGAAGAAAAATCGCTGAAGAGAGGACGGAATTTATGCAAACATTTTTAAAACAATTAAAAAAGGAAATTTCGGTCCCGCATGACCATTTCTCATTCCCGTCCTCCATGCATGATTAAGTGAATTCATTTCAGGTTGTATTATTAACAATTTCTCACAGACATTGATGAAATATTAACTCTTTTCTCAATGCATGGGCTAGACGAATATTTACATGATGTCTGCTAACAGCCAAGATATGAAAATCTTGGCACGAATCCTTTCATTCATATACAATAAATGTTAAAGTGAAGGATTTCTGTGCAAACCAAGCCTGTGGAATGAAAGGAGACGCCATGAAAAAGGAATTTTTACATAAGCTCTATCAAAAAAAGCGTAATGAACGAATTGAAGCACTCAAAAACGCTGAAGTCGTTACCCATGAAGATGCGGAAATTTTAAACGAAGGCCTTCGCCTTCCTGAAGATGTAGCGGATCATATGATTGAAAATCAAATCGCCACCTATGAGTTGCCCCTCGGTATTGCCGTAAACTTTTTAATCGACGGGAAAGAATATGTCGTTCCGATGGCGATTGAAGAACCATCGGTCATCGCTGCGGCAAGCGCTGCAGCTAAAATCATCCGTCAAGCCGGTGGCTTTACAACCCACATCGATAACCGACGGATGATCGGTCAAGTTGTCTTGAAAAATGTCTCCGATATGGAAAAAGCGAAACAACTCGTTCTTGACGAGAAAGAAAAAATTTTAGAAGAGGCAAATAACGCCCACCCGTCCATTGTCAAACGGGGCGGCGGCGCCAGGGATCTTGTTGTCCGGCTGATCCATCGTGATGAGGAGGCGAATACCCCTCCCTTCTTCGTTGTCCATCTCCATATCGAGACTTTAGAAGCGATGGGAGCAAACATCATCGATACGATGGTCGAAGCTGTCAAGCCATTGCTAGAAGAATTGACCGGTGGCGAAGCGTTGATGGGGATTTTGTCCAATTATGCAACGGAATGTTTAGCAACTGCAACTTGTCGAATTCCACCCGCCTTGCTTGCAAAAGGTGGCTATTCCGGAGAAGAAGTGCGGGATCGCATCATTGAAGCGACCCAGTTTGCCTATGTCGACCCTTATCGAGCAGCGACTCATAATAAAGGGATTATGAACGGCATTGATGCGGTCGTTATCGCATCCGGAAACGATTGGCGCGCTATCGAAGCTGGCTGTCATGCTTATGCTGCTCGCAGCGGTCAGTACCGGACCCTGTCCATCTGGACGAAGGCAGAAAATGGCGATTTACTCGGCAAATTAACGATACCGCTCCCGGTTGGCACTGTCGGAGGAGCCATCAGTATCCATCCCGGCGCCCAAATGACGAAACGACTATTACATTACGAAAACGCGAAAGAATTGATGTCGATTATCGTTTCTGTCGGATTGGGACAAAACTTTTCGGCAATTCGCGCTTTGGTGACAGAAGGTATCCAAAAAGGTCATATGGCCCTGCACGCTCGTTCTCTCGCTATCAGTGTCGGGGCCAGTGGCGAGGAAATTGAGCAAGTTGCTGATGAATTAAAGAAATTGAAAACTATGAATTCCGCCGCAGCCAAAAAAATCCTTGAAGAGTTGAGAAGTTCGTAAAACTAATCATTCAGTCTATCAAAAAAGCCATCCCTACATGTTTCCATGCGGGATGGCTTTATCATTAACGAATTTTATTTACGTATTGTCTTTCGTGTTCTTTAATACCGGCTAAACAAATCGGTGCCGGATCTTCTTCTATCGGTAAGGATACTGTCGAACCATCTTCCGGTAAGGTTTGTGAGAAAATCTCCTCATATTCTTCAACACTAACTTCTTTCCGAGCATCGAGCAATTGATGATGCTGATCGCGTAATAATACTTCTTGATAATCGGGCTCAAGAATTCCAGAGAAAAATTCACCAACGGCACCAGAACCGTAACTGAATAAACCAATCCGTGAACCGGCTTCAACAGAACCATTTTCCAGTAAAGATAGAAGGCTTAAATAAAGGGATCCTGTATAAATATTACCGACTCGTTTGTTATAGGTTTTACTTGCTTCGTAATGGCTCAAAATCCGGTCTTTCGTTTCTTCCGTCGTCTCATCTAAAATTGTGCGCATTGCCTTAATTCCCATTTTTGTATACGGCATATGGAAGCAAATCGCTTCTAAATCATTGAGATCAAAACCAGTCTTTTCCTGGAATTGTTTCCAAACCTTTTGGAAAAAGGCTATGTACTGTTCATTCGAATATTTACTTTTAACGAAAGCCACATCCGAGTAAACCGGACGCCAAAAGTCCATAATATCCTCAGTATAATACGCACTATTATCTTCCAAAGACAAAATGCGCGGATTGGCACTGATTAATAACGCAACTGCACCAGAACCCTGGGTGACTTCCCCCGCCGTATTTAAACCGTAGCGTGATATATCGGAACCGAGCACGAGCACTTTACTTTCCGGATTTAAGGCGATATGACCTTTGGCCAGTTGCACGCCTGCCGTTGCCGCATAACATGCCTCTTTCATTTCAATCGACCGGGCATTCGGGTTGATACCTAATAATTGATGGACATAAACCGCACCGGCTTTGGAATGATCGATACCGGTTTCCGTTGCAAAAATCACAAGATCGATTTTCTCTTTATCTTCGTCATCTAAAATTTCTAACGCTGCATTGGCAGCGAGGGTTACCGCATCTTGAGTGATGGGATTAACAGCCATTTCTTCCTGACCAATGCCAATCGTATATTTGGCCGGATCTTCATTTCTTGCAATCGCTAATTTGTTCATATCTAAATATAAATGGGGTGTATAAAACCCGATCTTATCAATGCCAATTTTCATAATATTTCCACCTTTGAGTTTATATTTTATTCTATTTTTCTAGAGAATAAAATATTTCTTCACTGACTTTTAAAACTACAATTATAATAGTATAATTTAATGGAAAAGACAATGGAAAGAGTTTAGTTTCCTTATTCTTCCACTGGTTTAAACAAGTAGATTCGTATAATCCTTTTTTAGGAGTGAACATTATGGAAGAGGTTGTCATAGTTAGTGGCGTCCGAACACCGATCGGAAAATTTGGCGGTACTTTAAAAGATATCTCCGCTGTTCAGCTAGGAGCGATCACGGTTAAAGAAGCCCTCCAAAGAGCAAACGTGAGTCCCGAAGAAGTTGATTCTGTTATTTTTGGAAATGTCTTGCAAGCAGGATCAGGTCAAAACCCTGCCCGGCAAGTTGCTATACACGCTGGTATTCCATACAAAACGCCGGCCATGACCATCAATGAAGTGTGCGGTTCTGGCTTAAAAGCAGTCATTTTGGCCAGTCAAGCTATCCAATTAGGCGAAGCAGACGTTGTCGTTGCTGGTGGCACGGAAAACATGTCCCGTTCTCCACATTTATTACCGGACCATCGTTTTGGAAAAAAATTTGGATCGACGAAAATCATCGATAGTATGATTCATGACGGATTGACCGATGCATTTCATCATTATCATATGGGAATCACGGCGGAAAACGTTGCGGAAAAATTTGGGGTAACGCGGGAAGAACAGGATCAGTTCGCGCTTCGTTCCCAACAAAAAGCAGCGAATGCCGTGGAGTCAGGCCGTTTTGCAGATGAAATTGTACCTGTTCCGGTTAAAGATGCCAGGGGAAATGAATTTGTATTTACTGAGGATGAATATGTGCGAAAAGATTCTACTTTAGAAGCACTAAGCAAGCTCAAACCTGCCTTTGTAGAAAATGGAACGGTTACCGCAGGAAATTCTTCCGGCATTAATGATGGTGCGAGTGCACTCGTATTAATGCGCAAATCACTGGCTGAGGAAAGAAATATCCCTTATTTAGGAACAATAAATGCTTATCGTGAAGTCGGTACAGACCCGGCGATCATGGGTTATGCACCGTATTACGCCATCCGGGAGTTACTCGAGAGAACAGGGAAAACCGTTGAAAATATCGATTTATATGAAATCAATGAAGCTTTTGCTTCACAAAGTATTGCGGTTGTTCGTGGTCTCGGCATCGATCCGGATAAAGTGAATGTAAATGGCGGTGCTATTGCCTTAGGTCACCCGATTGGAGCATCTGGTGCAAGAATTTTAGTGACATTACTCCATGAGATGCAAAAAAGAGATTCCCACCTCGGCATCGCCTCACTATGTGTTGGCGGTGGAATCGGCATCGCAATGATGATAGAAAGATAAATACATAGCAAAATGCGTTGGACATTGGGACAACGCATTTTTTAATGCTCGGATAATTTTCCTTTCATCTGTTGGTAGAATAAAATTAACAAACAGATATTAGCTACAATGGTATAGCTACATAAGGAAATAAGGAGTATTTGTTTCATTAAAATATCAAAAATCATACCTAAACCGATGATGAAACCGACTAAAAACAATAAACTAGTAATTTCTAAATAACAAATGCTGATCATCACTTTTCTTGCCCAGTCTTTTTGTAAAATATAAAAAATGATAGACATGCCATAAGCCACAAGAATAAAACTGAGAAAGAGCCAAAGATCGGGACCGTTAAATGCATATACACCTATTTGCAATAACGCGCCGCTAAATTCCGATTTAGCAATTGTAATGACAATAATACAAAATAATAGAGCAGATAAGATCGTTACAACAACAATACCCGCTGTTTTTTTCATGCCCTCCCCTGTCACCTCACTCCAACGATACATCTTTAAAACTGTATGGATGAACAAAGGGAAATATGACAGAAAGTTCTTGTTGAGTAAGGTTTTCAGTATGTACATAATCATGACAGAGAGTGCCAAACGTTCTTTACATACCAGTTCGATGATCGATATTCATATTTTCTAATTTTAATAGTTTCCGTTTCATACTTAACCCTTCTCGATAGCCTCCCAGCTCTCCGCTTTTGCGAATCACTCGATGACAGGGAACGGCGATTAATATCGGATTGGCACCGACCGCACCGCCGATTGCCCGGACAGCCTTTGGTTTACCTACTCTTTCCGCAATTTCCGCATAGGATGCCGTTTCACCATACGGAATTTTCTGTAATTCTTGCCAAACCGCCTTCTGAAAAGAAGTTCCCATCATATCAAGTGGCAAATCGAGCACCTTTCGGCGACCGGTAAAATACTCCTCCAATTGGTTTGCATAAGCAGCAATTTTCCCTGGATCTTCAATCAACTTCGAGCCGGGATGTTTTTTATTTAACCATTGAGCTAAATCATTGAAATGTCTGCCGATAAAACAAACGCCTTTTTCCGTTGTCGCCAGGTACAGGGACCAATTATCCACGTTGATTTTGCCAAAATATACGTTGAGTTCTCTCTTCATCTTATCGACTCCATTTCCTTCATAATGGATAATTCGCTTAACTTTATCTTTTTCCTTCTTAATATAAATACCTTTCCAAAAAATGAATAAGCCATATCCCTTGGTAGGACATGGCTTATTTTAAAATGTATATTAATTCACATTGTTATCCGAAATTATATGGTCGCTTTCTCTAACTCGGAGAGGAACTTGTCATTTAATACTTTGATGTATGTTCCTTTCATTCCGAGTGAACGGGATTCAATGACACCCGCACTTTCTAATTTTCTTAGCGCATTAACAATTACAGAGCGGGTAATGCCGACACGATCAGCTACTTTTGAAGCGACGAGAATACCTTCTGTTCCATCTAATTCTTCGAAGATATGTTCAACAGCTTCTAATTCACTGTAGGATAATGAGCTGATAGCCATTTGTACAACAGCTTTGCTGCGTGCTTCTGCTTCGATTTCTTCTTCTTTTTCACGCAAGATTTCAATTCCTACTACCGTTGCGGCATATTCTGCTAATACGAGATCATCGTTGTCGAAAGGACGATCTAAGCGGGAAAGAATTAATGTACCTAATCTTTCTCCTCCACCGATAACCGGCACAACTGTTGTTAATCCTGTCCGGAATAAATCTTTATTTTCATCCGGGAATGTGGAATATTCACTGTCGACATCTAAGTTAGCGGATGTTTCATGAACATTAAACAAGTTTTTCGTATATTCTTCCGGGAATTGCCGATCCTCTAAGATTTGTTTCATACGGTTATTTTCAATATGCTGGGAAATGGCATATCCGAGAAGCTTCCCTCTTCTACTTAAAACAAAGATATTTGCTTCAATGACTCCGGATAAAGTTTGTGCCATATCATTGAAGTTTACTGCTTCACCATTTGTATTTTGAAGCAGGGCATTTATTTTTCTCGTTTTTGTCAAAAGATCCATTTTAATTCCTCCACATAAAATAGATTTTTAATCATTTATATTATTTACTGACTCTTTCAAATCAATATAATCAGTTGTAATTTCCAAAAATTATGATAGTACAATTTTCGACAAAAAGCAACATCTTTCATAGAATATTCACAAAGTAATTACAATTTAGGAATATATACATATTTTTGTGATGTCGACAGGACTTACTTCCGGTTTTTCCAAAATTTAGATTCCCATTGGACAACAAGACTATTATATGATTTTATACCTATCTAGTTCAAGAAGTTTTTTTAAAAAATTTGCTTTGTTTACAAAATTCCCCTGCTTAAAGAACCACAAATAGTTGGAAAGAATACTATAACTATTAATTGTTACCATTTTATGAATTATCCTTTACAACTATTGTTCCATCCTCACATCTTACAACTTTAGCACTATTGTAACAGGATATACTCTTAGGAAAATAGCCTCTGTCATCAAGCGGTTGAACGCGAAGTTAAATAGACTTTTTACCCGGCTTTATTAATTAATTGTATATTTTAAAAGAAGCAAGGTATTATTCGATATTACTGCAAATCCGTTTATAATTATAACAATTTACAGAATTGTGCTTATTGACGTAATTGGTGAATAATAATAAAATGAGAAATATCCAAATTTAAAATGACATATCGATCAAAAGGAAGGAGGTATTATTTTATTCTGAGATAATTTTCTAAGCATAAATTATTTAATTGAATTCATTTCCGTTACGAACACTGGGGAAGGAGGATTTATCCATGTCATTAACAACACGTATATTAACAGGGATTGGCCTCGGGATTATCGTCGGTCTTATTTTTAATTTCCTTTTACCTGATTTGTTTGAACCGGTAAACACGTATGTTTTCGCACCGTTAGGGAAAGTTTTTGTGAACTTGATTAAAATGCTTGTTATTCCTATTGTCTTTGTTTCCCTCGTTTTAGGTACTGCTGGCATCAGCGATCCTAAAAAACTAGGGCGCATTGGTGTAAAAACGATTGTCTTCTTATTATCGACAACCGCCATTGCAATTTTTTTAGCACTTGTTGTTGCACTCATCGTAAAACCGGGGGTTGGCAATTTCCAATTACCTTCAGAAGAAGTTGAAGTAACGGAAGCACCACCCGTTATGGAAACGTTAATCAATATCATCCCGACCAATCCAATTACTGCGATGGCTGAAGAGAACATGTTACAAGTAATCGCCTTTTCTTTATTTGTCGGCTTTGCGATCGCACGGTTAGGTGAGAAAACAAATGGGTTAAAAAGAATTTTTGAGCAGTTGAACGATGTGCTCATGTTTCTTGTTCAACTCGTTATGAAATTCGCCCCCTTCGGTGCCTTCGCTTTAATTGCCACGGTCATCGGTGGCGAAGGACTGGAAGGAATTGCTGCAATGTTTAAATACTTTATTCTTGTCGTACTAGTGCTCATTCTTCACGTACTCGTTGTTTATTGTCCGGCTCTATCCGTACTCGGTAAAATGAGTCCGATAAAGTTTTTCAAAGGATTTTCTCCGGCGATGATTGTTGCGTTCAGTACTTCTAGCAGTAACGCAACATTACCGGTGTCCATGCGTGCAGCCCAAAATAACTTAGGTGTATCCAGAACTGTAAGCGGTTTCGTCCAACCGCTCGGCGCAACAATCAATATGGACGGTACCGCCATCATGCAAGGGGTAGCGACCGTCTTTATCGCGCAAATCGTTGGTCAAGACTTAACTATCGCACAGCTTTTAACCGTCCTATTAACAGCTACTCTCGCCAGTATCGGTACAGCAGGGGCTCCGGGAGTTGGTGTCATTATGCTCACAATGGTTCTGACTTCCGTTGGCCTTCCAGTTGAAGCGATTGCCCTTGTCTTAGGGGTGGATCGTTTAGTCGATATGTTTAGAACAACGGTCAACATTACCGGCGATGCAGTCTGTGCTGTTGTGGTCGACCATTCCGAAAGAAAGCTGGAACAAGCAAATACGAATATATCGGTATAGCGAGAGCTTTTCAAATTTATAAGCGACACAGGACATGTGTCGCTTTTTCTTTGTATCCTTTGTACCATAACTCCTTTCGTTCTATATAAACTGAACTCAAATTCTCTTCCAGACACAATTTCACTTCGATCTATATTTCTGGAGTTCGTCATGTTATCCATTTGTAATCTTCGCAAAGTGGGACCAGAATATCCCTTGACTATTTTGCTACTCATTTCCTAGATAAATAGGAATAAGGAGCCATGCTAGCTCTATTGACAGTTAGCGCAGAAACTACGGTATACTTAAATTGTAATTTTCTTCACAAAGTGTGTGCAAAAATTGATAATTTGAGAGGTGAATGAAGCTGTCATCCAGGCCTTTAAACCCTTTATACGATAAAAAAATCGTATGTTTATGCTGCGAAAAAGAGTTTACGAGTAAACAGGTGCGCTCGAGTTCGACAAGAGTCATTAAACAAGATCGTGATTACTGCACATATTATTCAGGAGAAAACCCGCTGTTTTATGATGCCTTTGTTTGTCCACATTGTGGCTTTGCTTTTACCCAATCTTTCAGCAAGTTAACTCCTCGAAAGAAAGAAATCATTGAAAAAGAATATTTTGAAAAACTCCCTTTCGTTCCGGACCTCTGCCAAAAACGGGAAATCCACCATGCCTTACAGGCGTACAAATGGACAGCGTACACTTCCTATCTAGTTAAGGAAGATCCAATTATTACTGGAAATTTATTTTTACGCATTGCCTGGCTATATCGTTATCAAGAGAAAACGGAGCAAGAAAAACGGTATCTGGAAATCGCATTGCGCTTTTATGAAAAGGCCTATGCAAAAGGAAACTCCGAGGATATCATGAATGAGCACAAACTATTGTTTTTACTTGGTGATCTCTATACCCGTCTCGACGATTATCATAAAGCTTCTAAAGTGTTCAGCATGTTACTGGCGGATCAATCCGTTCCTCCGGATATCCGTCAACGGGCGGCAGAATCCTGGAACTATTATAAAAAACAGCATAACAAAAAATAAAGATAAAGTAGTACAGTAAAATAGCCCCGGTTCATCGAACGAGGGCTTTTATTTCTTTCGTTGTGAAAGAATCGTATCAATTCTCTTTTGCGCATCATCATAATCCATAGTGGCTGTTGTTATCACTTCAATGATGAAATTTCTATTAAACGATCTTTTCAATTCATAAAAGATTGTCGGTTTTTTATGTTTAAGGATGGAACCCATTTCCAGAAATGGGATATATTCATCGTTTACAAACCGCATGGCTTTAAAGAACGAATAAAATCTTAAGGCATACTTTTGATCATCTGGATACGTTTGTAACATTTTGTAAAAGTCATTAATAACATCGCTAAGTTGAATCATTCACGCATCTTCCTTACAGATCAATAATCGAACATGGCTGTGTAACTTGTTTAATGAGCAGTGATTGTTTGCTCAAGATTAAACATGTATCAATATAAATTTGTAGATAATAGATTGTTATTTTCTGAACATCTCTTTTTATAATTATACCTGCACATACCCCACAATAAATATAGGCATATTTTCAAGTAGATGATCCATCTCCCTAACCCCAATCCATTATCCTACATAAATTCCCATCCCGGTGATTGGTGAAAAAGAAAACTCTTCCGTATGGTAACCTTCTTCTGGAACATCGAGAAATTAATAACGAATTTTTTCTAACCATACATATTATAAGTCAACCATAATCCGCAAGAAGATTTCGGAAGAGTCTTTAATTATTCTTTGATGCTTATAAAAAACTATCGGATTTTTATACACATTCTTTCTTTATCTATAAAAATTGAGCAACTAAAAAGAAGTTGTAGGAATTAACTATTGCTTTTCAATTCATTAGTTAAATTCCGCGGCTTCCAGACGAAATCCTTCTAACACAACATCATCTTCAATTTCAATTAATATACAGCGTTTTCCTTGAAATGTAATATATTTGACATACTGCAAATCTTTTGGCTTAAGTGTCAAATTGGCCACTTTTGTTTCTATTTTAATCGTTTTCGGCATAATATTGTTCGCTTTGAATTCATATTTCTCATCGTCCAGTACAGTTTTTAAAGCATGTTCTACTTTATCTTTATTGACATTTTCCACTCCACTCACTGTCAAGATTCGCTCGATATCTTGACTGTCTAACATCGGTTGTGAATCATCTTCTTCATCTTCCTCATTTTCCTGCACGATCTGGTCAATTTCTTGATAAACATTAGCTATAATCGTAGATTCCACTTCATCGCCGACAACTTGTTGAAGTATGAAATCAAAACAGTCCTTATCATCCTGGGCGGTCATAATCTCCTCACAATGTAAAACGTCTTCAATAAACTCATAGTCTGGCTGATTCGTTTTTCCCGTGTAATATAAAATATGGTTCACATCAGCTCCATGATTATTGATAGCCGGAAAGAAAAATCCCGTTAAAGGTTTATTCAAATTGATAATCGGATCAAGGATGTTACTGGATTTAAATTCTTTTTCTACATAGTCAAAAAATAAAGCCTTCTTCGGTTGTTCAATTTTATTTACACTACATAGAATAAAGGGGCTGGAATATGTGGAATCCATGCCGCCTTCTTCCGTTTCCGGATTGCGTTTTTGCACCGGCTTCCGCAATTCGCCACGAATAAAGGTGATGACGGTATCAAACTCGTACACTGTTTGGCGCACCATTTTTTCGACGATCTGCATCATCGATTCTTTCCAATCTTCTGCAGCGTCTGTTTCTAATGCCTCATAAAGAATACTTTGCGTACTATCTTCCACACCATAGCGAAATTTCAATTCAAATAATTTTGTATCCAAACTACCAGGAAGCACTTTTTTGAAGTTCGTTAAAAATAATTCCTGTGTCTCCTGTTCCAGCAGGGCAAAAGATTGACACACTTCATGATATATTTCACTTGTTTCCTTCTTCACATATACATTGAATATATCATGAATTTTCATTCGTTCATTATTCAATTTAAATTGGTTGCGAATATAAGCTATTTCTTTTTTATTCATCGTCTCAACTCCCCTTTCCGATTATACCGCGGGAAAGAGAAATTTGTAAAAAACTTCTATTACCATTGCTAGAAAAATGCTCCATTCCTGAACAATGCGTACCCGATTTCGAAAAATCGATTCCCAAAAGAGAAAACCTTATCATTATTTATTTCAACGATTGAAAATAGATTTTTATCCGTCAATTTTTACGAAACTTGAATGCTCATTATCAAAAACAAAAAATTAATAGTGAACGAATCTATTATTCAATTACATAACGAATTGCACCTGGATAAATATTGAATTTAAATTCTGAATATATTAATATTATTAAAGATTTATGATGGGAGGGAAAGTATGGGATTTTTAACGAATTTCTTTGACCGGCTTGTGCAGCGTTACCTGCCCGATGCGTATCTTTTTGCTATTATCCTTACCTTTTTTGTCTTCATCCTCGGAATCCTATTCACGGATAACGGTCCTGTCGACATGCTCGTCCATTGGGGAGACGGATTTTGGGATTTGTTAGCGTTTACGATGCAAATGGCTCTAGTCGTGATTACCGGATATGTCCTGGCGAATACAGCCTTAGTGAAAAACTTCCTCACTAAATTAAGTCGACTGGCTAAAACCCCGAGACAGGCTGTTATGCTCGTCACTTTTGTAGCGGCAATTGCTTGTTTAATTAATTACGGATTTGGGCTTGTTGTCGGTGCCTTGTTTGCCATTCACGTTGCCCGACAAGTTCCCGATGCGGACTATCGAATATTAGTTGCGGGGGCATACAGTGGCTTTTTAGTGTGGCACGGAGGGCTTTCCGGATCAATTCCCTTGACGATTGCCACACCAGGGCACTTTTTAGAAAAAAAATGGGGATTATACCCGTAAATGAAACCCTTTTCAGTCCGACAAATGTTTTTATCGTAGTTGCCCTTGTCGTTACCTTACCAATATTTAATCGGTTTCTAATGCCAAAAGATAAAAAACAACAGGAAGACCGTTCGAAGTGGGTGGTACCGGAGGATGAAGTAAGCGCAAGTTTCGCAACCCCGAAGACTCCCGCTGAAAAGTTAGAAAATAGTAAATTGGTTTCCTTTTTAATCGGCTTTATGGGGCTCGCTTACATCGTATACTACTTTGCAACGCGCGGTTTTGATTTAAATATTAATATTGTCAACTTTACAATCTTATTTTTAGGAATTATCCTTCATAAAACACCACGACAATTTTTAAATACGGTTGCCACTGGTGTCAAAAATGCCGGCAGCATTATCATCCAGTTCCCGCTTTATGCAGGAATTATGGGAATGGTAACGTACTCGGGGCTGTCGGAACAAATCTCCTTATGGTTCCTAACTTTTGCGAATGAATATACACTCCCGTATATTTCCTTTATTAGCGGTGGAATCATCAATATTTTTGTTCCATCCGGTGGCGGACAGTGGGCTGTTCAGGGACCGATTATGATTGATGCCGCTTTAACGATCAATGCAGATGTAGCGAAAACGGCCATGGGCGTGGCCTGGGGTGATGCCTGGACGAATATGATTCAACCATTCTGGGCGCTGCCTGCATTAGCTATTGCCGGTCTTCAAATTCGCGATATTATGGGCTTTTGTGTAATGATTTTATTTTTTAGCTTAATTCCGATAACCATAGGCTTTTTTCTGTTTTAAAAATTGAAAGACTAAACACATTATCTAATTCCTATAACAAAACACTCTTATTTAATACAGCGAAAACGGCTTAGCAAAATATATGAAAAGATAGAATCCCATATCATCAATAATTTTCTTTGATAGTTTTCTTACGTTGCACCTAATGTTTAAGCAAAATTTGATGGTGCTAATATCATTTAAAGACAATTATTAAGAGAAAAACTATTAAAGCGAGCACCTACAACTCCCGATCCAGACGATCCATTTTTTTAAGTGATGTGGATTTACTCGTTGCTATAATAATACCAAAAATGATCAGTCCGGAACCTAAGAGAACACTGGCAGTCATTTTTTCAGCAAGAATGAGCTGACTTAAAATGAGACCAAATACGGGAACGAGCATGGTGGAAATTGTTGCTGTCGCCATATCGATTTCACTCATAACCACAAACCAGAGGGTAAAACAAAAGGCCGATGCAAAAATTCCGGTAAACAATATGTAATAAATACTTTGTATATTCCATATAACGGGCTCTTGCCATTCCATGATGACCGTGGTAAGTACGATAACGAGTGTACCGAAAAGCATCTGGCAAGCAGAGACTTGCACCTGGGGGAGATCGTTTACGAATTTGCGGTAATACACATTCGATATCCCCCAGGCTATCGCAGCGATAATAATTAAAATCTCGCTAATAATCACACCGGGCTGATTAAAATTGATGAAATCCCAGCCAACAATAACAATTAAACCGATAACACCCATCACTAAACCAATTATTTTCGAAAGTGTTAATTTTTCACCTAAAAACCTGGCCGCTAGCAAACTACTCCACATCGGCATGGAATATAAAAGAACCGAAGACTTCCCGGCATCGACAAAACGAAGGGCAAACATGACGAGGAGAAAAACAACTGCGGTTTGAAGAAAGCCAATTACGGCAAGATGTCCCCAGTAGCGCCGGGGCGGTACACCTAATCTTAGAAGAACAACAATGATGATCATTGTGATTGAACCGGTGAGAAAACGTAGTGATGAAAAGGTAAATGGCCCCATATAATCCAGGGATGCTTTCATAATGACCCAGGCATAGCCCCAAATAAACGTAATTAAAAAAATTAACATCCATAAGACGAATCGATTTTTCAGAAGGGACCGCTTCCTTTGCACACGACTCACCTTCGCTTTTATGTGAATGTCGTACAACGCCAATCAAAATAGTTGGCTAGCAATTATATTTATCATATTATGTTTTTGTAAACATATCAATTTTCTGAATTTATGTCAAAGGAGAGATTTCCAGATGAAAAATCAGGTTCATTTGGAAGGAGAAATTGCCTGGCATCCTTCGAGTCAGCTGATTGAAGAAGCTAATATCACCCATTTTATGCAAAAACACTCCATCGCTGACTATGATGCCTTGTTAAAACGAGCTGCCGATGATCCAGATTGGTTTTATCCGGCAATTTTGGAGGAATTGGACATCCCCTGGATAAAAAAATACGAAACAATAGCCGACTTTAGTGAAGGCATCGAATTTACCCGCTGGTTTAAAGGGGGACTGACGAACCTTTATTTATATGGTTTAGAAAAGCATATCCATAATGGAAATAGTGATCACCTCGCTTTAATTTGGGAAGGTGAGGACGGTTCTACCCGAACGGTTACGTTCGGCGGCTTAAAAGAGGAAACCGACCGTCTTGCCAGTGCTTTAAAAAAGCTCGGTCTTAAAAAAGGGGATGGGGTTGGCGTATTCCTGCCACAGATTCCGGAAATTCAACCGGTTCTATTTGCCTGTGCCAAGCTCGGAGCCATTATCATTCCCTGTTTTTCCGGTTTCGGTGCGGATTCCATTGCCACCCGCCTGAACGCCGCCAAGGCAAAATGGCTCTTTACCGCTGACGGCTTTTACCGCAGAGGGAAAATCATTCATATGAAGAAGGTAGCTGACCAAGTTGTTGAGTTAGTTCCTAGTTTAGAAAAAGTGATTTGCATCAACCGACTGGGAAGAGAAAATAAAGCAATTGATGTCACTTATCATGAGCACGATATTAATTACGATGAGCTGGTAAAAAGGGAAGCTGACCTGGAGCCTGTCGAAACCGAGCCGATGGCATCCGATGAAACTCTTATGATCATCTACACTTCAGGAACAACTGGTAAACCAAAGGGGACGAACCACACCCATTATAGTTTCCCATTAAAAAATGCGATCGATATGTACTTTTGTTTTGATGTGAAACAAGGCGACCGCATGTTTTGGTTAACCGATCTCGGCTGGATGATGGGACCGTGGCATATTTTCGGAACAGCCATCCTCGGTGCAACTGCCGTAATGTACGAAGGAAGTCCTGATTACCCGAATGAATATCGCCTCTGGGAATTGATTGAAAAGCATCGTATTAATATATTCGGTGTTGCACCATCGGTTATCCGTTCTTTAATGAAGAAACTCGATGCACCGGAAACAAAGTATGACCTGTCTTCATTACGGATACTCGGTTCCACGGGCGAGCCATGGAATCCACCAGCCTGGCTCTGGTATTTAGAAAAGGTGGGACAAAACCGCTGCCCAATTATCAATTATTCTGGTGGTACCGAAGTATCGGGAGGCATTTTAAGCTGTGTACCTATTAAACCTTTAAAGCCTTGTTCCTTCCATGGACCGGCTCCGGGAATGGCCGCAGCCGTTGTCAATCAAGATGGATCACCGGTCGTGGAAAATGAAGTAGGCGATTTAGTGATCACGAGGCCATTCGTCGGTATGACGTACTCTTTTTATCAGGATCGAGAAAGATATTTAGATAGTTATTGGCGGACATGGGAAGGCTTGTGGCACCATGGCGATTATTCGCAAATTGATGAAGACGGATTCTGGTATATATTAGGGCGCAGTGATGATACGATGAATATTGCCGGAAAAAGATTAGGTCCTGCTGATTTAGAATCGGCAATAGCCGCCCATCCCATCGTCAAAGAATCTGCAGCTATCGGCATACCAGATGAAGTGAAAGGTGAGGTTCCTGTTATCTTTGTTGTCCCGCATGAAAAAGTAACGGACGAAGAGACAACAAGGAAAGAACTGGTTGACATTATCAGTGAAAAACTCGGAAAAGCATTTTTGCCGAAAGCCATTCTCTTTGTCGACAGCCTCCCGCGAACCCAAAGCGGAAAAATCGCCCGCCGCTTGGTTCGCTCGGCATATTTAGGCGAGAAGCTCGGCGATACCTCGACCTTACAAAACCCAGAAAGTATTCAACAAATTCAAAGTAAATAAAGAGGAAGGAACACCAACCGTTCTTTCCTTCTTTTTTGTTATATAGTTTTCCCTGAAGTTGCTTGTGAAATAAACAGCATTTTTTCGCGAAAAACCCATATATTTTCGCGAAATCTCAATTTCGTTTCGCACTTTAAATAGCTGTCTCGCGATTCCAGAGACACCTTTCGCAATTTCAACGACAGCTCTTGCGAATCCAATCGGCAGTTTTGCGAAATCATGATCCTCTTTCGCGAAAAGAATTTTCATTCGAAATTATTTCAATAAAATCCTCTTTCAATTTTTTTGATGATGACGATTAGAAAATCATTTGAGTTACGGGTTGTTAAATCCCGTACACTCGAGTAGTTTAAATGGTAGCAAGTTATTACCAAAAACTGATAAGTAATATATCATTCATCAAATCGTTTTTATGCTTTACTTTTCCCAATAATTTTTCATGATTTCTTTTGACCAATCAGGTTGACTGATAGGCTCCCGGGGAAGAAATTCTTCCATAACAGGTTTGATATCCAAAATTGGCGTACCATCAATGCAATCAAGACCAAGGACGGTTAAGATTTTCCCATCTCGCTCCAACAGTTTGACTGTTGTTAAGCCCAATCGATTCGGTCTGTTTTTGCCCCGTTGTGCAAAAATCCCGACCCTGGGGAAACGAGGATTATTCCTCGGGTGTCTAGCACCGGTTACAATTTTTCTTTCATCTACCTTATGGAAATAGTAAATAATTTCCAGATGGGAAAATGCATCGATCCCCCATAAAGATTCTTCTGGCAATGCATCAATTAATTGGATTGTCGTAACCACATTTCCCCAATCATCATCTTCAAGTTCAACTCGATTATTGTAAGCAAAACCAATCGGGCGTATAGTAAACAATTTCTCCCACTCCCTCTAAATGTATATATAAGAAATTGCATGCAACTCCATGACGATTTTACTCACAAGTAAATTTCAGTTCTGGCGCTATTCCTCGCTTCCGTCACAATAAGAAAGTACAATAGCAGCCATTGCTTTTGCACTGATGATCAAGCTTTTCTCATCAATATCAAATTTCGGATGGTGATGGGGGTAGGCTTTCTTACCGGGACTGGCACCGACATAAATAAAGCTTCCCGGAACTTTTTCCAGATAATAGGCAAAGTCCTCAGAAGGTGGTTGTGGTTCTGTTTCCAGAACTGCTTCCACCTCCGGAATCCCGGCAATTTCAAGCACTTTACGAACATGTTCTGTGACTTCCGGATCGTTATAAAGAACTGGATAGTCATTTTTATATTCTAATTCTGCTTTTACTCCATAGGTAACTTCCAACCCTTTTGCCAGTGTCCGGATTTGTTTTTCAACAACCTCTCTCGTTTCTTTCGAAATCGTACGAATATCTCCTTCTAGGGTTACCGAATCTTTTATAACATTGAAGAAGCCTTTACCATCAAAATTACCGATCGTAATAGAAGCCGTATCAAAGGGATTAATGCGTCTGCTCACAATCGTTTGTATATTCATCACAAAAGCACTGGCGGCTACAATCGCATCATTGGCTAAATGCGGCGATGAGCCATGTCCGCCTTTCCCGTGAACGACTAATTTAAAATATGACCGCCCTGTTTGTGTATTTCCGCTTCTGTAATAAATGTGGCCGGTTTCCATCGTTTACATAACATGGATACCAAAAATAGCATCGACGCCATCGAGAACACCAGCTTTAATCATGCCAAGTGCACCTCCAGGCGGCATTTCTTCCGCCGGTTGGTGTATGACACGAATCGTACCTTTCAAGCGATCTTTAAACTCGGCTAATGTCTCTGCTAATACGAGCATATAAGCCGTATGTCCATCGTGACCACAAGCATGCATTACTCCATCATTTTTCGATGCAAATGGAAGACCGGTTTCTTCCTGAATGGGGAGCGCATCAAAATCGGCACGGATGGCGATCGTTTTACCGGGCTTGGCCCCTTTTATCGTTACAACAATACCCCGCTCGCCACCGAAATTGGTCTCTACTGAATCGACAGGAACATCCTTATAAAAATCACTGATATATTTGGCTGTCTCTTCCTCCTGGAAAGATAGCTCCGGATGCTCATGAAGGTAGCGACGGATTTCAATAATCCGGTCTTTCTTTTCATCCAGCTTTTTCATGATTTCATCTAATAACATGTTCATCCTCCTCGTATTTTTTCGCACAAACACCTATACTGCTGAACGCTCAAATAAGCTGGTGTCCGTTCACGTTTGTATAACTTTATTTAGGAATATTTATAATCTTGATTTTCCTGTCTCTCTTGGAATCAAGAATATAACCGATAAAATACAAAGAACACCGAACAGAACATTAACGATGAAACCTGTTGTAGCAGCCACTTCGAGATTACCGTTTGCAGCGATTGAACTATAAACCGTTATGGAAATCGATACCCCGAAAGCTCCTCCCAGGGAACTGGCCATTTTATATATCCCGGCGGCTGAACCAACTTTATCAGAAGGGGCATTGGCTACCGATGTATCCGTTGATGGTGTCGCATAAATTCCGAGCCCTAGACCAAACAGAGCAAATCCAATGAAAACAACGGCCGTATAAATGATATCGGGTTAAAATGTGAAGCCCATAATAGCAACCCCTGCTGTTGTAATAACAGATCCCCATAACATGGGAGCTTTAGCCCCAGCTTTTTGCAATATTTTTTCTCCTACACGAATCATGGATAAAACGGTCACTAAATATCCCAAGGAAAGAATTCCTGATTGAAATGCATTAAAATGTCTACCGACTTGAACATACGTGTTCGCCACAACAAGTGTGCCGGCAATCGCATTTAACAAGAAGTTGGAGATCGTCGCACCAGAATAGGCCCTATTTTCAAATAATGAAAAATCGATTAAAGCAATATCATGCTCTTTTTCTACTTTTATGAAAACGAAGGTACTAATAATTGTAAATATTAATAAACCGATCGTGATTAGGCTCGTCCAGCCAAAATCTCCGCCATATGTAATAAATACATTTAAAGCAATCATTGTGATAATAAAAATACCCAGACCTGAGTAATCGAAGGAAAAAGGACCGTTCGAGTCTTCCTTGCTCTCTAGAGTATCTTTCAGCAACCAAAAAGAAAGTAGAGCAAATATAATGGAAAATACATAAATCCATCTCCATCCGAGATAGGTTGCAATCGTTCCCCCGGCAAAGGATGCGAAACCCGTTCCTCCCCAGGAACCAATCGACCAGTAACTTAGAGCGCGTTGCCGTTCTTCTCCTTCAAAATAAGCCTTTATTAAAGCAATTGTTGCCGGCATAATACAGGCTGCTGACAACCCCTGTAACACACGCCCTAAAATCAATAAAGTTGCGCCCTGAGCGAACACTAGACATAAAGAACCCATTATGCTTAAAACGAGTCCAATATCGGTGACTTTTTTCCTGCCTATTTTATCTGCCAGCCCACCTGCTGCAACAATAAACATTCCGGAAAACAATGCCGTTAAACTAATTGCAATATTGACCGTTCCTCCGGTTAATCCTAAATCTTCCCGAACTGCCGGGACCACATTCACGAGTGCCTGAGCGAAAAGCCAAAATGTAATCACACCAAACACTATACCAACAATCATTTGATTTGTTCCTTTATAACTAGTTGTTTCCATCTTTGTGCCTCCACGGTTATCAATCTTATCCATATCCTGTTTTTGCTAACCAGGTTTTCCATTATTGTCTCCAAATTAGAAGAATTCATGATATGGAGCAGATAATTCTAAAAATAAAATGGGAAAATCAATTTTCCCTGAAAAAATAAAAAACTTGTTTCCCTGATTCTGAGAAACAAGATCATTGTTTGTCATGATTTCGTTCCTACAACCAAAATCTTTTCAGAAAACGTCCTCACATATCGATGTGACTATTCTTCCATCATCTCCTTTAGTCGAAATGACTATGGTAAACTTTTACATAGCCCTGCCTCATATATAATAGGATACAAGTGCACTACTCGGACCAATATTCCTTCCTATTGTACCACAATAATTTTGTTTGCTTCTCCTTTTTTGTCAATTTCGTTTTTTGAAAAAATATAAAGGAAGATATCATGGATCCCCCTTAAAATAAAAAAACGCCCGGTAAATTGAGCGCCAACTAATTTTTTTCGGGTTATAAAAATATAGTGTGAGCCAGAAACACACGTGAACCCCTACCTCGATAATCCGCCAAATCGCTATTCCCAATCCTTCGATAAACATCTCAGGAAAAGCCATACTCTCTACACCTTGCCCAATGACAAATTGAGCGATGACAGAAAGCAAACCAGCTACTACAGGGATGGGTAACAGAAATTTTAACAGCATGACATATATATCAAAATACCTTGGTCCAATGAGAAAAAGGGGTCGCTCCTGGTAATTAGCAGCAAGTTTAACGGGGCTTCCTAATTTACCAAGAACATCCTTTACCTCCTCTTCCCCATAATGTTCAGGTAACATATCTGCAATCGTTGATCTTAACTCGAGGGCGATATCTTCCCGATTTTTCTCAGGAAAACTTCGCGTAACTTCCTGAATATTAACCTCAATTAAGTTCATCCGCTTCTTCTCCTTTTAATAAGTTATAAAGCTCTCTTGTATTTTTGAGCCATTCTTTTTTTAAATGAAAAAAAATCTCGGTACCATACTCACTTAACACGTAATACTTACGGGGCCTGTTATCGGCAGTATTCCAGCTGCTCGTCACCAGTCCTTGCTTTTCCAGGCGGCGGAGCAAAGGATATAAGGTACTCTGGTCGATGGAAATTCCGCTATTTTCCAATAATTGAACAAGGGAATAGCCATACTGCGGGGTCTCTAACTGACTTAGCAAGGCCAACGTCAATGTTCCTCTGCGCAATTCTGTTATAAAGGAATTCAATAATTGATTCATACACCCACCTCATTCATTTATACTGTTTGTCATACACTGTATGCCACATACTATGCGGCGAACAATATTGTTGTCACTCAAATAAGGAATTGAAATTCCCATTTGATAAAAATCAGTCTATTGGCCACACCCAATTGACGGCTTTGGCTTTTACCGTCTTTTTCAAGATTAAAAAAGACTGAGCCGTTTGAGCATCAGTCCTTTTTAAAAACTTGTATATACCTGAATTTTTTGTTTTACCTATCTTCTATCTCAGCTTTCAATGCCTTCATTCTATCAACCCATTCCATTATTTCCTGCCTAATTTCCCTCGCAATCTCAAACACTTCATCTCTCTTCCTGTATTTTAAATCATTGACCGCATCTTCAATGCTATATCTTCGATCACGAATTAAGTCTTTCAGTTCAGCATATACTTCATTTTCGATAATCCCTTCCGCCTCAAGATAGTGAAGGGCCTCCAGCAAGCGTTCTTCTTCCTTTATTGTTATATTTTTTACAATATCAGCTAGTTCATCTACTTTTTTAGCTTCGTCCGCTTGTCTGTAAGGATGGGGAGCCATCGCAGGTGCCCATGCGAGTTCAGTCAAGTCTGGTAGCACCCACCGTTCTTCAATCGTTTGATGAATATCTTCAGCATTTTCAGCATAATAATACTGGCCGTTCCCTGCTTCGGCGACTTTTTTCAATTGGTCCTCCGCTTCTTTGTCTACTTGAAAGCCAATGATGTTGATATGGTGGGAATCATGACGTTCAGCAAAAGCTTTCGCAGCTTGAATCGGGTCACCATCACAAGTTTCGACCCCGTCGCTAACAATGTAGATCGTTATATTTCCTTCCATTCCCTGAGTCATCTCATTAGCCTTGGAAATAGCTCCGGCCAGGGGTGTCCATCCCCGACTTTCAAAGGAGGACAGGGCCTGAGCAAATTTTTCTTCATCATATTCCCCCAGGGGATAAATTTCTTCAATCGTATTACAGGATAACTCTTTATCTGCATCGGATTCCGATCCGGCATGACCATAGACAACGAGAGAAACTTCACTTTGTGAGCCGACCGTTTTGGCAAATCTCGCAACGGCATCCTTTGCGACATCCATGCGAATTTCATTTCCCGTTGGCAGCAGCATGCTAGAACTCGCATCGAGTAAAATAATAGCTTTATCCGGTGGACTTTGCTGATTTTCAGAACCCTCTACCACCCGTTCTGGCTCGGGCAAATACGGTTCATCATAATCAGGGGTAAAATTTTCCAGTTTCTCAATGGCTTCTGTATAGTTTGGACTTCCCAGTAAATAAAGCAACGCTTTTTGCATGTCCACTGGATTTTCTGATCGCGCCATTAGCTCTTTTAGCTCAGCTTGTAATCGAACATCCGTGATCATAAATTCATCCGTCAGTTCCTCTTCTAGAGACAAGTCTTCAGTAAATAGACCACCCGGTTGCTCCTTTAATTCTTCCAGACTGGTTCCAATGTTTGCTTCAGTAAACACCTTACTTTGTTCTTCCGCAGCGACTTCTTCAGCAACTTTTTCTGCGACTTCTTCTGCTTGAGGCATATCCTCTTTACTTTCTTCCTCCTTAACAACCCCAGTATTTAAACAGCCAAAACTCAACAAAATAGTGAAGATGATTAGCGAAATAAAAAAAGATTTCCTCTCCACTTACTGCCTCCCCCTTCATTCGTAACAATCATTCCTTTACATTCTTGATTGGAATACTCCCCCTAAAACACACTGAGTTTAACTAAGAAAACGAAAATACTGCAACGGTACAATGAACTATATCCCTAATCCAGTAATATTTAAATATTCAATCCAAATTGATTATTACACGACCATTCAATCGCTCCTTTCCTGAGCACATATAGAAAATAGCTGGAATCATTCACTATCTACTACGTCCCAAAAAAAAGAAAGTTCCCGAACATAAAGGAACTCCCTAAAATTCAATATTATGATGAATGAGTGAAAAAATTACCTTGATTTTCAAGCTATTTACCGAATTAGTACGGGAAAACAAATCACGAAACCATTCAGTCAATTTTATATAGTTTAATCGGCTGAGCCTTTTCCATTGTTGACTTATATAAAATGATTTCACCCGTTACAGGTATCGAAGCATCAGAATGAACCTGAAAACTTTCATCTAAAGCAATCGTCCAGCAGGATTCGTTATCCTTTTCTAAAACAACCGCAAGGGTCCCGTATTGAACAATCTGATCCCCGGAAAAATGTTCCTTCTGGCCATTATCTATAATCGTGATTCCCTCCGGATGACTGATCACCTCTGTCTGACCGCCACGCCACGTTCCTTGAATTTCAGCAGCAACATAATAATATGCAATCCCGCCCCCACGATCGCCGTAGGTAGCGATAAATTGCTGAATAGACTCATCAACTGTTAGATATGTAATTGCCGCGATATCATTTGTTAACCATTCCACTTTAAAATTTCCTTTTGTTAGGTGGGGAAATGTTTCTTTAGGTCTACCAAAAATGCCATATAAATCGCGATAATATACCGTCTCACCCCGTTTATCTACTTTAAGAGCCAGGATATGCTTAAAATCGGGAGAAATACTGGTTATATTTTTAATTTCTTCATTGCTTTTGCCGGCTAATATCAGATGAACAATCAGAAAAACAGCCATTATAACGACACTTACCCATATTCCCTTTTTCGTAAACCGGAGTAAAATCATAATGGCGAAAAACAAACAAACGATTCCAATGATATTCGCAATATAAAACAGCCGGTTGTCGATATACTCAATTTGAAATTTTTTATGTAAATAAAAATAACCGGCTTGTAAAATAAACATGCTGAA
This sequence comes from uncultured Bacillaceae bacterium, assembly GCA_937951955.1. Classification (GTDB taxonomy): domain Bacteria; phylum Bacillota; class Bacilli; order Bacillales; family Caldibacillaceae; genus CALGAD01. The sequence goes on along the minus strand of CALGAD010000133.1, from coordinate 1,293 downwards.
AGCTAATAAAAGTAAAGGCCACCCCATGCCATAGACGAACCTTTTATTCATTCTCAAATGGTGTTACCTCCTGCGCAAATTCCCATGTTATTCCATTATCTTGTGAAATGAATTTCCCTTTGACTTTGCCTCCCTGATAATCCCCGCTTGGTCCTTGATTAACGAAAACGGCTAAATCGTCCCCTTCATTGAACGGAACTTCTGCCGTTACAAAAATACCCCTGAATTTTTCCGGCATATGAAAAGTGGCTTCAGACCAGGAATTCCCGCCATCTTTCGTGACGTATAGCTCCGGATTTTCCGGATTGATCACCCCATACGATAAAAATCCTGTCATCTCATCAACAAAACCACCATCATAAATTAATCGACTCACTCCAGAATTCGTAGTTTCTATCCATGTTTTTCCGCCATCACGGGTGATGAATACCGTAGAGTATTCTTGTGACATCGTTCGCCAGCCTGAAACGATAATGTACCCAAAATTTTCATTGAGAAAATCTACTTTCCGAAATCGTAAAGTTGAAAAACTTTCAGTAACGACGGAATCATGCCAGGTTTGTCCCTGATCGAGCGAATAAAGTAAGTGAATCTGTTTTTGATCCCAATCCGGTCCTTCAGTATATAAAAAAGCCGCGCGGTCTTCATTCAAAATAAAACTTTGGTCAATTAATTGTTGTTCATTTCCCTGATACTCTCCTTCAAATAAATGGTTCTTATCGACCGGCACCGTTATCCAGGTTTTTCCATTATCATATGTAATATTGAGTTTGTCATGTTGTAATGAATAACCGATGGGTTGCTCAACGTAAATAGGTTGGAGCTCTTCAAGCTCGGATTCCGTCTGATTCATTCCACCATTGACTATTTGATCCGGCGGGTTTACCGGGGTTTGTTTTTCATAAAACACAATTGCACCAATAAATCCAATTAAGATAAAAACACTAATAGTTATAACGATTAAACGTTTCAAAGCATGAACTCCCTTTTCACTCTTTTTATTCAATATTTGTGTTCTATACTTTTTCATTTTTTAAGCTTTACGAGCTCATTATACATCAAATATGATTGAAGTGAACATGATTTTTTGGTAGTATTGAACAGCCTTTGCATTCATTACATCCGTGACGAACCGAGCAACTTGCAGCAATCGGTCATTCTAACCCTTACCGTTCAAAATTGCGCAAAACTGGCTATATAAACTTGAAAATAAAAGGGAAAAAAAACGATATAAACTTCTTTAGAAAAGGTTGTTGAAAATGAATACGATTCATAACGATCAAGAAAATTGGT